>JANNIV010000083.1:0-21649 GCA_031405355.1 Nitrospira sp. | reverse complement strand
TCAGCCCGATCGATGATGGTGACCTGCACGCCGAGTGCGGCGAAGATCGACGCATATTCCAAGGCGATGATGCCTCCGCCTAGTACGGTAAGGGAGCGTGGCAAGTAGATCATGGAGAGAATCGAGTCGCTGTCGAGGATATGTTCATGGTCGATCGGTATTTCGACCGGCGCACGAGGCCTGGATCCTGTGGCGATGACGATGGTGTCGGCGGTGAGCGTTTGTGTCATGCCGTCGACCGTGAGCATTTCGAGCAGGCTGTCGGAGCGAAACTGGACTCTTCCGTGGAACAGTGTGACGCCGTTGCGGGTCAGCTGATTCATCATATAGACTCCATGCGATGCGACGACTTCATCCAATCGACGCATCAACGTAGAGACCATGATGTTGGAGGGGGCTTGTACGTCCTGCGTAGCCAAGGACCGTTTCATCCGATCCGCTTGCACCGCGCTCTCGCGGAGCGTTTTGCTTGGAATCGTTCCCCGGTACACACAGCCGCCACCGACGCCCGATTCGCGTTCGATCATTGCCACGTGTTTGCCCGCTTTGGCGCCCTGGATGGCGGCCTTTTGCCCGGCGGGGCCGCTCCCGATCACAATAATGTCAAAGTGAAGTGCGGTACTCATTGTGCCATCGTGTCCACGAGATTGAGCACTTTCTCTTTCAGACTGAGCAATGAATCAATATCGTTGGGGTAGAGATTGAGATCGGCAAAGACCGTGTGTTCGCGAAGCGTGCTGTCGTCGAATGAATCGGGAACAAGTATGTAGGTCGCCAGCCGGTCTGCCAGGCAGGTCATCATCACTTCCTGCTTATGTGAGGGCGCCTGCTCATAGATCCGGTAATAGAAGATGGCCGCAGCGACCTGTGGGGGGAGGGCCCATTCAGTTGCGATCAAGCTGCCCACGTGGGGATGATAGCCGTCGAGGAAGGAGGTGATTGTGTCGGGGGCGAGCGGGATGCGCATTTCCGCGGCAATGGCCGTGACAGTCTTGAGCACGACCGGCTTCCCAACCCCATGCAGGAGCCCACACAGATACGCGCTTTCCACGTTGTACCGGCGCATGCGCGCGATCTCTTTCGCATAGGCCCCACTGGCCAACGCATGCCGCCAGAGTTGCCGGATGTTCTCTTCGTGCCCCGGAATCTTGACGGCTCCACTCTTCAGAGAAATCGTGACAGCGATTTCCGACAGCTGATTCACGCCGAGCATGGCTACGGCATGCTGGAGCGAGGCAATCGGAGTCCGCGGCATGTAGGCGGGCGAATTGGCTATTCTCAGAACATGTGCGGCCAATGCTTGGTCCTGGTGAATGAGGGTAGACAGGCGGGCCGCATCTGCCGATGGGTCATTGGCCAGGGCCATGACCCGACCAGCGACTTGTGGCAGTACAGGAAGCTCGATCCGATCTTTCTCGATCCGCTCGACTAAGGCCTGTTCGACCTGCGTAGTCATTCCAACATCGTGAGGGTGACGTATGGCTGTATCCACGTTGCTCCCAAGAACCGTGAACCTAGAAGCGAGGGGTAGCAGGAAGGTCTTTCCTCTCGCCTCGTGCCACTCGTCCCTCGTCTGGCTTCCAAGCTCTTGTCGGTAGAATGTCTCGGAACCTTAACCCGGAGGCGAAGCGTCACTTCGGTTCATTTGGTTTATTTGGTTCATCTGGTTGGTTTTGTTCAACCAAACAAACTAGACAAATCAAACAAAACAGACGGGTGGGATGGTTTGCCTTTTCTGCGCGCGCACGAGGCCTAGTGAATATACGTAATCTATTGGATGTCAGCCGTTACGGAAGCGGTTAATGCTATTCCTGTCTCTATCGCTGGTCGAGATAGAGCTGAATAGACGCATTGCTAAGTATCGCAAGTAGCATTATGATTCCTCTGCAATTACGAGGCAGTCGAATCCTGGAGCTAGATGTGTATGATGGCTTTTTCACTCTCCCCTTCATGCGGTGCCTGCATATTCTCCTGCTGTCTGTTCAGACAGACAGGTCCAAAAGGCCTTGAACAAGATCGATCGATCGTCAGATCTTTCCATGAAAGAGGAAGTACATGGTCCAACCTGTCCTAAAACCAATCAGCGTGTTGATCGTAGACGATCACGAAATCGTTCGAGAGGGATTGCGGACGGTACTGAGCCGCCAGGGCGGTATCAAAGTAGTCGGCGAAGCGGGTACAGACACGGATGCTGTAGTTGAGACCTGCCGTCTTAAACCGGATGTGGTATTGATGGACGTCCGCTTGGGCAGCGGCAGCGGAGTGGACGCCTGCCGTGCGATCAGGAATTCCTGCCCCGGCACGCGGGTGCTTTTTCTCTCCTCCTATGAAGACGACGAAGCGGTGCTTGCCGCAGTCGTCGGGGGGGCGTCCGGTTATCTGTTGAAGCAAATAAATGGCGAGGGGTTAGCGCGAGCTATTCATGCCGTAGCCCAGGGGCAGTCGATCCTCGATCCGGCCATTACGCAGCCTCTATTGACCCGTATGCAGCAGCAGAAGGAGAAGGCATCAGAGCCTCAGCGGGCGACCCTGTCTACCCAGCAGCAGCGTGTCCTTGCGCTCGTGGCCGAGGGGAAAACGAACAAAGAGATCGGTGTATCGCTCGAACTGAGCGATAAGACCGTGAAGAACTATATCCGCTTTATCTTTCAGAAAATGAAAGTGACTAGGCGCGCTCAAGCTGCAGCCTTTTTCGTCCGCGATTCGCCCTCGGAGAAGCGATCAGGTCTCCAACCTTCGCTGGCGGTCTCTAAAAACCCCGTGATATCTCAGTAACTCTTCGCGATCGATTTGTTCATTTCCCTCCAGCCTCAACATTCTACGAATGTAGGCGGCTTTTCTTTGAGCAGGATCGCCCGCGTACTGCCCATAACAGTTCATCAGTCCTTCAGTCCCCCATCACTGAATAGAGCCGAATAGTACTAATATGGAATACGTATAGGCTCTAAAAGCACTGTACGAATACGGCTCAAACTCATTCTTAATGAGGGCCGTTACGCACTTTCCAATATGAAAATTTCATCTACGCTTAGTAACAATGCGCTGTGTAAAATTCATGACAGCAAGAAAGAAAGCGAGGGGAATACCAGCATGAGTACGGTATCGATTCTTGTGGTCGAGGACGATGAAGGTCTGCAGAACCTGATCCGGAGGCTGTTGTCTCAAGCAGGCCATGAGGCGACGATTGTCGGGAGCGGACTGGAGGCCATTCGCGTGGCCAAAGAGATTCCTGTTCATGTGCTGATGACGGATCTTAAGTTGCCCGATATCGATGGCCTAACCGTCCTGGAGCGCATCCAGCAGATCGATTCCAAGGTGATTGGGATTGTGATGACCGGTTATGGCTCAATCGACTGTGCGGTCAAGGCCATGAAGGCCGGCGCGTTCGACTTCTTGACAAAGCCGTTCGACAACGAGGTCTTTACGATTACCATCAATAGGGCGCTGGACGCCTATCGTCGCCGCCAGAGCGCGCTGTCGTCTCGGAAATCCGTCCGTGACCGGTATCAGATGGAACAGTTTGTCGGCACCAGCGAACCGATCCGGCAAGTCCTTGAGTTTGTGACAAAGGTTGCAGACCACGGCAGCACGGTCTTGATCCAAGGGGAGAGTGGGACCGGCAAGGAGTTAGTCGCGAGGATGCTGCATTTTAACAGCGCGCGTAAAGATCGTCCGCTTATCCCGGTCAACTGTGGCGCCATTCCTGAGAATCTGCTCGAGTCTGAGTTGTTTGGGCACGAGAAGGGAGCCTTTACCGGTGCGGTCCAAACGCGAATCGGGCGCTTTGAATCGGCGCACGGAGGAACGATCTTTCTCGACGAAATCGGCGAGTTGAGTCTCGGGCTGCAAGTGAAACTGCTTCGCGTTCTCCAAGAGCGTTCGTTCGAACGAGTAGGGGGCACGCGAACGATCGACGTGGATGTTCGTGTCGTCGCCGCCACCAATCAAGATTTAGAGGAGGCCGTCCGGCAGAAGCGTTTCCGTGAAGATCTGTACTACCGTCTGAATGTGATCCCTGTCACCATTCCACCGTTGAGGGAGCGCAGAAGCGATATTCCGCAATTGGTGAACCATTTTCTTGCGAAGTTAAATCACGGCAAGAAGACTGCGATGACAGACTGTTCCCCAGACGCGATGGCCCGTTTGATGGAATATCACTGGCCGGGGAATATTCGTGAATTAGAAAACATGGTCGAGCGCGTCGCGGTGATGAGCCGCACAGGGACGATCGAAGCTTCCGATTTTCCAGAACGTATCCGGCGCTCTCCGGTCACCGCGGAGCAACCTGCGGCGCACTTCATCAGCTTCAGCGACCAGGGGGTCAATTTGCCGCGAGAGATTGAGCAGCTCGAAAACCGTTTGATCGCGGACGCGCTCCGCCAGGCCAATGGAATTACGAGTAAGGCGGCTCAGCTGCTCCAGGTGAACCGCACCACACTCATCGAGAAGATGAAACGAAAAGGGTTTGCGTCGAAGGCCCAGGGGCTGCGGGTCTCTGAGCACTTTTCTGCAGCATGAGCTGCGGGACGGATATGGTTCGAGGTTCGAAGTTCAGGGTTCGAAGTTCAGAAAACCTCGAACCTCGAACGGTGAACCTCGAACTTCGTGTCGCGCTGTTACTTGATAAAACTGGCATTTTTGGTTTTCCATGGGTAAGCTGACGGCAATATTCAGGTATTCAGGTTGAAGGGAAGTCCGACCCCTAATAGTCTTCAGCCTAATTACCTGAGTCGTTACAGCTTATGAAAAAGGAGTCTACGATGGCTACGATCCTTGTTGTCGATGATGAACAACCGATCCAAGATATGTTGCGCACTGTGCTGGAAACGAACGGCTATAGTGTCTTGATAGCAGGAAACGGATTCGAAGGACTCCTTCTTCATCAGAAACATACGATTGACGTCACCATCATGGACTTGATCATGCCGGACACAGATGGGATCGAGATGATCTCGAAACTTATGGAGGAGTCTCCCGACGCTAAAATCATTGCGATGACCGGTGCGTCAGGCGATATGAATTTCCTCGATGTGGCAAAGCAGTGCGGTGTCCGGCGCGTGTTTGCAAAGCCGTTCGATTTGGACGAAATGGTCTCAGCCGTTCATGAAGAACTGGCTCGCGAGTCTTCTCCCACTTCTGCTTAAGCTCCCGTTCACTGTCAGCTTTCTCAGCCAACTCAGAACTTCCCAGTGGCGCAGCATTCCGTGCCCTGCTTGTCTCGCGCATCTCGCATATCAATGTATTATTCCGGATCCTACCAAACGCACTCACACCGAACGCTGACCTCTTCTCGGTAGCGCTCCGTCAATCGATTGACGGACGCAGGATCAAAGCGTCGGACCTTTGACAGGTTTGACGGACGCATCCTGCGCTGAATGGCGATTACTCCCATATGGCCCGTATTTCTTCACCCGATACAAAAGGCACAGAAATTGCTGACTCTCCAACTTGTCTATGAGAATAAGCGCATCATGTCAGTGGTTTCTCGTCTGTGTGCTTGCGAATGGTTCCGCGCTTCAGATTGCATCTGCGGCTGAATCGCGCGAGTCGCAGGCTATGCCATCACCCGCCCGCGCGATGTCCCCTCAGTCGAGTTCGGGAACTCCCTCGCCATGGGTCGCGTTGCCTGACGATGGGCCTCGCTATGACCGAACCGTGGAGGGGCCAGGGGCGTTGCCATTTCAAGAAGCAGTGAAGGCACTCGCCCGTGGGCAGTATGCCGCAGCCCGTGCAGGGTTTGATGCGCTTGCCGCTCTCGATTCCACCAGTCCATTGATTCCGCCGTTGAAGGCATTCATGGCGGAACTCACTCTGCTGGAGGATCCGACCGACCATGGGCGCAGAGAGGCGATTACGCAATATCGCAGCATTATTGGCGCATATACGAAGAATCCCAATGCGTTCAGGGCTTACTGGCGGGTCGGCGATCTCTATACCGAAATGGGATGGTACCAGGAGGCCATTGTCGCCTACCAATATGCTCTTTCCCTCGGCCTGCCGCATCACGATGCGGATCGATCGTTGCTCGCGTTGGGGGTCACACTTGGAAAGTTGGGGAGATGGACGGAAGCGGAACGGGCCTTCGAAACGGTTCGAGACCGCGCGATGGATGATCGTCTTATTGTACGGGCGACGTTCAATCAGGCCAATGCCCTCTACGTCCAAAAGCGCAAGCGAGACGCGGTACCGCTATATGATTTCCTGTATCGGCGCTGGCGGAATCTTCTCAAGCAAAATCCCGATGCGTTGCAGCAGTATGGTGATGCCCTCATTGAGGTTCAGGAACTGAAAAGAGCATGCGAGATCGATCTCCTCCTGTACAACCTCTTCCCTTCACACCGGCACGCTGGTACGGCGCTCGTGCGCCTTGGAGACAGTCACGGCCGGCTCGGTCTGGGAACAAAGGCAGAGTTTTTTTATGCAGCAGCTCGGACTCAGTATGCAGATATGGAGGCAGCGGTCGCCGCCCGTATACGCCTGGCACGGCAAGAACAGGAAATTGCGGCGTCGGCAGGAGAGAGCTTCTTGCAAAAAAAAGTTGAAGGCATGATCCGGGGGAGGGGCCTTTCCTACCTGGATGCATCAGAAGGAGAGGAAATCTATAAGACCATCGCTCTTGAACATCAGAACGATATTCTCGGTAGTGAAGCGCTCTATTACCTGGCTGAGCACTATGAGTTACGAGGAAACCCTGTGCGAGGTATCAAGGTCTATCAAGACGTCACTCGGCGAACCGGTGTCATTCCAGATGATCCCTGGCCTCAGACTGCCGGACTCCATCTGGCCTCGCTTCTGAAGCCCCAGTTAGAAACGGCACTCAAGGACAAGAAGGATGTCCTGGCGGTCATGCTGTTCCATAGCCATGGCCATGCCCCAGAGCAACATTACATAGGGACAAGGACATTATTGGAGGTGGCCGACAGGCATCGCCGGCTGGGCTTCTCAACCGAAGCGGTACACCTCTATCAAACGTTGGTGAAGAATCGGAAGGCGACCGCATTTCACGAAGAGGTGCTTCTTGGCCTTGGCGAGAGTTATTTGGATCAGCTCGATCCTGCGGCTGCCAGGAACGTGTTCGAAGGTTTCCGCCTTCAGTATCCGCAGAGCCCGCGATCGCCGCTGGTCTCACGGCAATTGACGACGGCCATGATTGAGCAGGGAGATCGTCGGAGCGCGATCAGAGTCATGAGGCACTGGACCAAGTTGCACCCGCGCGATGCGGCGCAAGGCTGGATGTCTCTGACGCTTGCGCGGACATTGCTCGAAGAACAGAAGCGAGAAGAGGCTGCCGCGGTATTCGAGAATGCCTTGCGAAACAACGTCCTCCGTGAACCACAAGATGTTCTGTCGTATGCCGATCTGCTCTTACAGCTGAATCAACCGGAACGTGCTGTGGATCTCTACCGGCTGGTGCTGAAATCCGGACCGGATTCTGCAGAGGCCGAATGGGCCAGGGTGCAGATCATGCTGAACCTTGGGGCTAAGAATCGTACTGGGGCCCAGAGGAGCGCCATGGCGCCAGACGCAGAATTTACCGATCCGCTGCTCCATCGGGCTGCGGGAGCGATGCAAACAGGCCTCCAAGCGGCAAAGGCGGATGAAGGAGAATAATGCGATGAATGTGCACCCAATCTCGGCAACCGCAGATAGCGATTTGTTACACGAAGCCTTTCGCAGTTTCGACGATGCGGCGGCGACGTTGCAACAGTCCTATCAGACGTTGACGTCACGGTTAGAGCATCTAGACGTAGAACTAGCCGACCGTAACGAGGCGCTCAACCGGAATTTGCGCGCGAATGAAGACTTGCGGGAACACTTAACGGCGATTGTCGAGTCGCTTTCGACCGGATTGCTCGTCATGGATACGGACGGGTCGATCACACGTTGTAACCAGGCCGGCGAGCAATTCCTCGGGCTCACGCGCGGACAGATTATTGGCCGATCCTTAGCCGTTTGTCTCAAGGAGGCGGAGCTGGACGGCGATGTCTATCCCTTGACGACGCGACAGGGGGCGGCTGTCGCACTGTCCCACCGCGCCTTGCGGAGCAGCGAAGGGCGCCATGCCGGTAGTTTGCTGTTGATTCAGGACGTCACGGCGGTACGAGAACTTGAAGATCGGCTGCAGCGCAGAAATCGGCTGGCGGCCATGGGCGAGATGGTCGGTCGGATTGCCCACGAAATTCGGAATCCCCTCGGCAGTATCGAACTCTTTGCGTCGATGCTGCGCCGTGATTTGAATGGCGCCCAGGTATTGCGAGGGTATGCCGAGCATATTTCATCGTCTGTTCACATGATGAATCGTCTTTTGACCAACCTTCTGCTCTATACCAAACCGGACTGTTCCCATGGAAAGTGGCATGAGACGGAAGCGCTCATGCTCGATGCCTTGACGCTCGCCGCCCATGCCGTGGCCAACACCAGAATCGACATTCGTCTGGAAGTCAATCCTCTGGCATCCCGGATTTGGTGTGACGCAGGGCAAATGAAGCAGGTGCTCCTGAACTTGATTCTGAACAGCATCCACGCCATGCCCGGCAGTGGAGCGTTGACGTTGTCGGCGACTCTCACCGAGGAGCAGGCTCCCGAAGGGCCGGCGTTTCGTCTCTCGGTCTCGGATACCGGCGTAGGCATTCCTGCGGCTCAGCGCTCGAAGATTTTCGACCCGTTTTTCACCACGAGGGACGAAGGTACCGGGTTAGGGTTGGCCATCGTCCACGCGATTGTCGAAGCGCATCGGGGCCGGATCGACGTGGAGAGCGTTGAAGGGCGCGGTACGACATTGACGATCGTACTTCCACATCGTCGGGAAGCGGTTCGCATCGAGGCGTCAGAACTTCCTGATCCTGATCGCGGAGACGGAACCGGTGTCTCTGCCATGATCGGCGAACGCCACTTCGTTGAAGAGGAGACTTCCGCATGAGCGAACAGGACGCCGTAAGCCTTGAGACAGCAGTCCCCGCGCAAGCCGAGCGAATCTTGATCGTCGATGACGATCCATCCATGCGGACAGCCTTAGTGGAGTCCGTCCGGCGTCTCGGCTATGACGCGCAGGGCGCGGTCGATGGCGCCGACGCCGTGGATCGGGTCAGTCGCTATAAACCCTGGCTGGTGGTCACGGATCTGAAGATGCCGCGACTTGGCGGTCTCGATCTGATCAAGGAGATTAAGCGCCGTTCGCCTCAGACGTTGATGGTCCTCATGACCGCCTACGGGACGGTGGAGACCGCCGTGGACGCGATGAAATACGGGGCGAGCGATTACATTCTCAAGCCGTTCTCCACGGACTTGCTCGAGCGAGTGATTGCCAATCTGAAAGCGCGTGGCGCTGATGCCTCGGCGTCATCGCCTGCGCCGATCGATCAGCGGTCTATCCTGACTCAAGATCCCGGCATGGTGCGTCTGCTCAGCACTGTTGAGGGAGTCGCTGCGAGTCAAGCCACGATCCTTATTAATGGAGAAAGCGGCACAGGGAAAGAACTCCTGGCTCGCTTTATCCATAGTAGAAGCCCCCGCGCACACCGACCGTATATTGCCGTCAATTGCGCGGCCTTACCGGACGGACTGCTGGAGAGCGAACTGTTCGGCCATGAGCGTGGAGCCTTTACCGGTGCCGTCATGAAGAAAATCGGCAAGTTTGAAATGGCGCATACCGGCACGTTGTTGCTGGATGAAATCAGCGAAATGCACATGGGTTTGCAGGCCAAGTTGCTCCGAGTGATCCAGGAGCGGGAAGTGGATCGAGTCGGAGGGAGGGATCCTGTATCCGTGAATATTCGCGTCATTGCAACGACCAATCGATCGCTCTACCACGAAGTGGAGCAGGGACGGTTTCGGGAGGACTTGTATTACCGGTTGAATGTGTTCCCTATCACGGTCCCTCCGTTGCGGGAGCGGCCCGCGGATATTCCGCTGCTTGCGAGGCACTTCGTGGCAGTCTCCGCGGCGCGCAATAGCCTTCCGCTGCCGACCGTGTCGGCGGAGGCCTACGCAATGCTCCAGGACAGACGATGGAAAGGGAATGTGCGCGAACTGCAAAACGCCATGGAACGTGCCGTGCTCTTAGCCGGGAACGAGCCGATCCTTCCGAGCCACTTGTTGGTGGAGTCCGTCGGACAACAGGAGTCTCCCGCTCCAGTCTCATCCGTACCGCAGCCCTCTGGAAACGGTTCTCTGTGGGAAATGGAGCGGGAACTGATTTTTCAGACCCTCACACGCGTGAGGGAGAATCGTACTCATGCGGCGAAAGAACTCGGGATCAGCATCCGTACGTTGCGTAACAAACTTCGAGAATATCGAGGGGCCAATTGCCAGGACTCTGTATGATTAGGCCAGCCACCAGGTGTGGGCAGGAAAGAGCCGGCATTTTTTGCCGATCGGAAGATGTGGCTATTGAGGTAGAGAGGCTGAAGGGGTTCAGGCTGGGACTGTAGGCTGAAGGGGTGAAGAGGTACAGGCTGAAGGTTGGAGGTCGGAAATCCGAACACTTCAGCCTGAACCCCTTCAGCCTAAACCCCTGGGTAGTTTCGATACGATAACAGGAGGGATAGACCATGATGCTCATTGATCGCACCATGCAATTGCTCAATCGCACGCTGGATTTGCGGCAAGCCAGACAGCGGGTGATTGCTTCGAACATCGCGAACGAAGAAACGCCAGGCTATCGCGCCACCGAACTCAATTTCCAGGATTCCTTGCAGGCCGCGAATCGTGGGAGAGGTTTTGTCACACTCGCGGTGACTCAGGGCCAGCACATCGGTCCTCGCGGAAACTCGGTGCAACAGGTAACGGGTCAGCTCGGCTCCGTGCCGGCGGGAGATATTCCCTTGGATGCCAACTCGGTCAACATCGAGCTGGAGATGGCAAAAATGTCGGATAACGCTATGCAGTACAATGTTGCCGCAGACTTGCTCGCGAGGAAGTTCCGAGGGTTACTCAATGCCATTCGCGAGGGGCGATAAACAACCAGGCTGAGGCCCAGGTCGAGGTTGAGCGAGAGCCAATCTCGTCTTTGTCGTAACCTTGGCCTCAACCTCAACCTTCTGCTAGGGAGGCTTTTATGGAAATAACCGACAGCATGGCGGTGTCTGTGACCGCCTTAGATGCGCAACGCCAACGACTGAATGTGATTTCCAGCAATCTGGCGAACGCGCAGTCCACACATACGCCAGAAGGCGGCCCGTACAAGCGCCGGGATGTGGTGTTTCAATCCACACCGGTTACCAGTCCAGTCCAACGGACGTTTCGGCAGGTGTCGACGGGTCCGGGGGCTCATGCGCTCGATGGCGTCAAGGTATTGCGAGTGCAGGAAGATAAGAGGCCCGGGCAGGTGATCTATGATCCGCGCCATCCGGACGCCGACAAGAAAGGATTCGTCAAGATGCCGAACATCAACGTCATGGAGGAAATGGTGAACATGATGGGGGCGTCCCGTTCCTACGAAGCCAATGTACAGGCGATCAACGCAACCCGCGCCATGTGGAATAAGGCGCTGGAGATCGGGAGGTAGCCGTGGATCAGATCAGCGCGATCACCATGCCGACAGTATCCTTGGGGGAAAAGACCGCCGCTTCTCATGCGGCCGGCGGCGCTCCATCAAGCGGATTCATGAATACGCTGCAGCAAGCGATCGGTAAAGCCAACGACATCCAACTGGAAGCGGGCCAGGCGACCGAGGCGCTGATGACCGGCCAGACACAGAATATCCATCAGACGATGGTGGCATTACAGGAGGCCGATGTGTCCTTCCAGCTGATGATGCAGATCAGGAACAAGTTGGTGTCGGCGTATGAAGAAATTCAGCGGATGCAGATTTAAAACTGGTTGATCTGGTTTGTCTGGTTTGTTTTGTTCATTTGGTTGATTGAATTCAACCAAACAAACCAAACAGACCAAATAAACGGGATGCATCCTGCTGGAGCCCAAATCTGTTAGCGAGGAGTAAGGTTGCCTATGCTGTCAAAGTTTTCCATCAATCAACGCATGATCGTGCTGGTTGCGCTTGCCGGCTCTATTGCCGGTCTCATCGCGATCGCCCTCTGGACGCAACAGCCCGATATGCAGGTGCTATTCACGAACCTCAATCCCGAAGATGCGGGAGGAATTGTGGATAAGCTGAAAGAGACGAAAGTGCCGTATGAGACGACCGGAGGCGGCAACACGGTCCTGGTTCCCAGTGCACAAGTTCATGAGTTGCGATTGCAATTGGCCACCCAGGGACTTCCCCATGGGGGCGGTGTGGGATTTGAGATTTTCGATCGAACATCGATCGGTATGTCCGATTTCGTCCAGAAACTCAATTATCGGCGAGCGCTGCAAGGGGAGCTGGCGAGGACGATTGCGCAAATGCCGGAGATCGAACGCGCCCGTGTGCATCTCGCCACTCCGGAACGGCGATTGTTCTCCAACGATGAGAACAATCGGTCGCGCGCGTCCGTCGTCGTGTCGTTGCGGAATGGACAAGCCCTTGCCAAGACACAGGTAAATGGGATCGTCCACCTCGTGTCGAGCAGCGTCGAGGGCCTGCAAGTCAAGGATGTTACCGTGGTGGATGGCCATGGACGGCTCCTTTCATCGGCAGCCGGCGGCGACGATGCAGCGGGGCTTACTGGATCACAACTGGAATACCAGCGAACGGTTGAAAAGGATATCGAGACACGCATTCAAACGATGTTGGAACGGATTGTCGGAGTGAATAAAGCCGTGGTGCGGGTGTCCAGTATTCTCGACTTCCGCAAGGTGGAAACGACTGAAGAGCGGTACGATCCAAACAGCCAAGTCGTTCGAAGCGAGCAGCGGGGCCAGGAAAAGGCCAATGGGCTCAATGGCGTATCCGGTGGCGTACCGGGCGTCCAGTCGAATGTCCCGGAAGGGACAGTTCAAGAGCCGGCTCAAACGAGTTCGAGCAACAATCAGACCAAGAACGAAACCGTCAACTACGAAATCAGCCGGACGGTCTCCCGGGTCGTGGAATCCAGCGGCAGCATCAAGCAACTCTCCGTGGCGGTGCTGGTGGATGGTATCTATGAAATGGCTGCGCCGTCTGAGGCAGGGAAAGCCGGAAGCGATACGGCGAAAAAGTATCTGGCACGGCCTGAAGAGGACATGAAGCGTATCGAAGAGATTGTCAAGAAAGCCATGGGCTATTCGGCAGAGCGGCAGGATCAAGTCCAGGTGACCAACGTGCAATTTGACATTGCGACGGAGGAGCCTCCAGCGCAGGGCATCGAGGCTGCGGCAGAACAGGCCAACTCCTTCACACCCTATATTCGCTATGGGGTTGGGGGAGGCCTCTTTCTCCTGATCCTCTTCATGGTGGTGCGTCCATTGATGTCGATGCTGGGAACGGCTGGGTCATCGTCCGGGTCATCAGCTGAGGTGGCTACGCCGCCGCTTCCCGCATCGGTGAGTCAGATCGAAGCGTCATTGACGGGAAAGCCCCGCTCACAGATCGTTGATATGGCTCGGGGTAATCCTGATACCACGGCGTTGGTTGTCAAACAATGGCTGAAGACCAGCTAGCGAGGCGCATGTAGCGATGGCCATGGAACTCAGCGGCGAGCAAAAGGCGGCTATTCTTCTGAAAGCTATTGGAGAGGACGCTGCGGCGTTGGTGATGAAGAGCCTCGACCCTAAGGAGATCCGCCGACTGGGGGTCTCCATGAATGCGACAGCGAATATCACCAGGGAAGAGGAGTCGATCGTCATCGATGAATTTGAGAAGGCGAGTGCAAATGGTCAGATGTCATTCCGTGGGAAAGACTACATCAAAACCATTCTGTCCAAGGCGCTCGGTCCTGAAAAAGCCAGCCGCATGCTCGAGTCTATGACCAGCAAGGTGTATCCGGGGCTCGACGCAATGAAGTGGGTCGATGCTAAGGCCGTTTCACAAATGATCAAGACCGAGCATCCCCAGACAATCTCCGTGATCCTGGCGCACATGGATCCGGACCAAGCCGGCGTCGTCATGGTCGACTTACCTGAGGCCCTTCGAGCGGATGTCGCCTTGCGCCTCGCAACGATGGAAGACTTGCAGCCCAGCGTGCTGGAGGAACTCAGCGACGCGTTGCAGAGTTCACTCGTTGCACGTACCGGCACTCGTGCGACAAGCGTCGGAGGGGCTGAAGCAGCCGCGAATATTCTAACAACCCTCGACAAAGCGACGGAGGGGAGCATCATGTCGAAAATCGCCGAGCGAGATCAGGTATTGGCGGATACGATCCGAGGGTTGATGTTCGTCTTCGACGACCTGGTTAAGCTCGATGACCGTGGGATGCAGGAGTTGATGAAAGAGGTCAGTAAAGAGGATCTTCCTGTGGCGTTGCGTGGAGCGAGCCCTGAAACCAAAGAGAAGTTCCTGAAAAACATGTCCAGCCGGGCCTCGGAGATGCTGAAAGACGACATGGAGGCAAGGGGACCGATGAAGGTGGCGGACGTCGAGAAGGCGCAGCAGAACATACTCAAAGTCTGCCAGAAACTTGAAGAGGAAGGACGCATCGTCATCGCCGGCGCTGGTGGAGAGGAGGCGATGCTCTAAATGGAACGGGCTACGAACGGAGAGTCGACTGTCGCCCAGCCATACGCCGGCCCTGGCGGGCAACGTAATAGTTCGATTTTAGTCGTCGACGATGAGGAGGCGATCCGAGAACTATTGGTGAGGCTGTTACAATCTGCGGGGCATCGAGTGCGCGCCGTTGGGTCCGCACGGGAAGCCTATGTGGCATTAAAAGAGTCTCCCGTTTCACTCCTGATCACCGACGTCAAATTGCCGGACCAAGACGGCATTGCGCTGCTCCAGCAGGCCTGTGCGATCGATCACCGGCTGATGGGACTGGTGATGACCGGATATGGCACCGTGGATCTCGCGGTTCAGGCGATGAAGGCAGGAGCGGCGGAGTTTCTGATGAAGCCATTCGAAATCGAAGCGCTTCAACTGACCGTGAATCGCCTCCTCGATCTGTATCACCTGCGCTCGGAGAATACGGTCCTCAAACAGGCGGTGATTCGCGCTTCCGGGGTTCGCTGCCGCAGTCTGGCGCTGACTGATTTCGGCACCGGCGATCGATTTGTCGGCGATCAGAGTCTCTCGGACTACGATCAAGGTATTGTTGAGGGTGAACGAAGAGCAGACGCGCGAGTTGCTGCAGCCAGACAACAGGAGCAGATGCTCTTGGCCGGCGCAGTTCGGCGCTTCGATGACACCTGGGCATCGCTGCATCAGACCGTCGAAGATGACGTGACGGCGCTGGCGTTCAGCCTGGCGACGCGTATCCTGCGCGACACGATGATCGAACGTAAGGATGCCGTGACCGCATTGCTGAAGTCGGCCCTGGCGACGGTTCGGGAGGCAGGGGTCGTCACGGTACGAACGCATCCGTCCGACGCCCCGGTCCTAGAGGCAGCTCGTGCGGAGTTGTGCCGCGATCGGCCCACGGCTTTTGCGATGCATGTCGAAGGCGATTCGTCTCTCTCTCGCGGAAGCTGTGTCGTGCAATCGACGAATCGACTGGTTGATGCCTCACTGGACCAGCAGTTACTGCGACTCGGAGAGGCCCTACAGAAGCGAGGACACCGTGAATCTCGTCGATCTCATTGAAGAGACAGACCCTCTTGCAGTCTCGGGTCGTGTGGCGCAGGCCGTTGGGATTGTGATCGAAGGTTATGGCCCCATGACATCGGTCGGAGAGCTGTGCGACGTCACGCGCGAGGATGGAGAGGAAATCGTGCCGGCGGAGGTGGTGGGGTTTCGCGGCGATCGCGTGTTGCTGATGCCGCTCGGTGAGATGCGCGGGATCGGCCCCAGCAGCCGGCTGCTGATGAAAGGGCGCTGTGCTTCGGTTCCGGTCGGCCAACAGTTGCTAGGACGTGTGCTCAACGGGCTTGGGGAGCCGTTAGATGGCCGCGGTCCCCTCATGACCGATCACCAATACCCGTTGCATGCCGCGCCGATCAACCCTCTGAAGAGAACACGCATCGCAGAACCGCTCGATTTGGGCATCCGAGCGATCAACGCCTGCCTCACATGTGGTCGTGGTCAGAAAATCGGCATCTTTGCAAGCTCCGGCGTCGGGAAGAGCGTGTTGCTCGGGATGATCAGCCGCTACACGAAGGCCGACGTGAACGTCATCGCCCTCATCGGTGAGCGGGGACGGGAAGTCAACGAATTTCTGGAGCGAGATTTGACCCCTGAAGCGCTCAGCCGCTCAGTGGTGATCGTGGCGACATCAGACCAACCACCGCTCGTGCGATTACGAGGCGCGTTGATTGCGACGGCGATTGCAGAGTACTTCCGTGACTGCGGCAGGCAGGTTCTCCTGATGATGGATTCACTGACCCGCCTGGCTCATAGCCAACGCGAAGTCGGACTCGCTATCGGGGAACCGCCGACCACAAAGGGGTATACCCCCTCCGTCTTTACGATGTTGCCAAAACTCCTGGAGCGAGTCGGGACCGGCCCCGGTTCCGGTGCGATTACTGGGCTCTATACGGTTCTCGTGGAGGGTGACGAACTCTCCGATCCCATCGCAGAAACGGTCCGGTCGATTCTGGACGGCCACATTGTGCTTTCGAGGCAGTTGGCGGCGCGCAACCATTTTCCTGCGATCGATCTCCTCAACAGCACCAGTCGGGTGATGAAAGACATTGTAGGGCGTGACCACTATACGGCAGTCCGGTCTATGATCGAGCTTCAGGCGCGGTACCAGCAATCTGAGGATCTCATTTTGCTGGGGGCCTATAAGGCGGGCACGAACAGCGATCTCGACAAGGCCGTGAAAGCTCAAGACGGCATCAATGCCTTTCTTCGTCAGGATATCGAGCAATCTGTCTCGATTGGCGCCTCAATCCAAGAATTACATACACTGGTGAAGGCGACAGCATGAGGCTCGATGTATTGCGGCGCTATCGGGCCCAGTTGGAAGAGGTCGCGCGGATGGACCTCTTCCAGCTGCGTCAAGATCTCCATAAGGCAGAAGCGCGCGCTCGTCTGCTCGATGAGCATATGAAACTTACGACAGGCGCATACTTGGCCAAGGCTGGTGGAATAGTGGCGCTGGATGAATTTCTGGTGTGGCAGTCCCGCTTTCAGGCCGGGACAGCCATGTTAGCGCAAGCTCGGCAGGAAGAAGTGCGACTCAGTGGGGCATGGAGTCAGAAACAGAATGAATTACGTGTGGCCATGCAAGATCGTCGCACCGTCGATCATCTGGCTGCACGTATGCGCCAACAACGTCAGCTTGTGCAAGATAGAGTCGATCAAATGGAAATGGATGAGGCTGCGCGTCGTATGACTGCGATCTGATCACATCAGCGCCAAGAAGATCGTTATTTGGTTTGTCTCGTTTGTTTGGTTGAACGAACTAACCAGATGAACCAAATAATTAAAACAAACCAGATCAACCAAATGAACCAGACAAACCAGTTTAAGCATCCTGGATGGATCAGTCGGCTCTGGGCAGTCGGAGTCGGGATTGCCGTCATCATCGCGATGGTCTGGACGATGGTCCAGCTCGTCCAGGCTTCGGCCGAACAGGGGGTGGAGCCGAAAAAGCCGGTATCGGCAGATCCGGCAGAACCAATGGGAAAATCTGGAGACGAAATAACCGAGTCGGATATAGCGCTGCTACAAGGACCAGCGCTTGTTGTGCCGGAGGAAATGGTTGCTATGTTTCAGCAGCGGAAGCAGGATTTGGATCGTCGCGAGAAAGCAGTTCGGACGGCAGAGGGGCAGTTAGCGATTCTCAAAGCTGAAGTTGAGCAGATATTGACCAAAATCGAGGCGGTAGAGAAACGCCGCCTTGAGCAGGAGAAGGCGGTCTTGGCTCAACAAGCTTCAGAGGGCAAACGACCAGTCGACATTCGCGCGCAACAGCTAGCGCAGCTGGCAAAAATGTATGAAAGTATGCCTGCCGAGGAGGCGGCTGCACGAATCGAGCGAATGGCAGACCGGAAAGCGTTGGAGATTCTTCGCTTGGTCAAGACAAAATCGGCCGGGGCTATTCTGGCGCAGGTGAAAGTCGAACGCGCTGCGAAACTGACGGAAGAACTCCTCGCCGCCCCTTAGGAGAAGAAGATCGTTATTTGGTTTGTTTGGTTTGTCTCGTTTGTTTGGTTGAACGAAACTAACCAGATGAACCAAACAGACCAGACAGACCGGCCTATCCCGCTTGATTCCACTCATGCGGAAATTTTTGCCTGCGCACCCTGCATCTTTTTCCCTAGTTCCTTCCATCAGCGCTGAATCCCTTCGCCAACTCCGCGCCGAACGGCATATCCGATAATTTTCAAGATGGCATGGAGCTTGAAGATGCTCATATCCAACATTCAGATTTTCCGTGCACAGGTCGAAGGGGTTGATCGGCACTATGGATATTGGACTTCTTATTTCCCCTGCAGATTGTTCTGCTGTTTCGACGGGCTCAAGCGCCTTGAGCGAGAAGACTCTGCCTCAGCAATCTGCTCAAAGCGGAAACTTTTCCGCCCTTCTCAAGGACGTGGCACAGAATTTATCAGAAGCGCAACTCCCCCCCTTCGTCAATACCGACGATCCCATAGAACCAGCTCCATCGACGGAAACCGATGACCACGCAACGGGATCGACGTTGAGTGGGATTGCGGTCGCGTCGTACGTTGCAATGCAGGATCTTCCTGCTGCGGATTCTCCGGTGGCCGACGAGGCCGAGTCTTTAGAGGGCTCCACGAAGATTCAACTACAGAGCGTCGAATCGACTCGTCTCCTCCCGCAGGGCGAGACTGTCGTTGCGCTCCCTGACGTTGGCTCGATGAGAACGGAGCCTACGCCGGTCGATCCGCGCATGCCTAGAAACATGGACTCTTCCATCGATTCCCTGCCCCAGCCGGTCCTTGATCTTGATCGTTCAAGTGAGACCGCTGTGAGGCAAGAAGGTGCTCGAACTACGGATGGAGTATCCATTCGAAACGATCGCAGCGTTCCAGTCGCTCTTTCTCCTGCTCCCCTCGATCAACTGTCCGGTAACGCAACCCTTCCAGCCAAGACGCCACAGGGCTCCCTGATGACCGATCAAGGGCCTGCTCCTGCTATGGAGGACCAGAGTGCGAAGACTGTAATTCCCGCCGCATCTGTGAATGTGGGTGGGCAATCTCTTGAGCGTCTGTCGGCAGGAGTTCAGTCATTGGCGATGATCCAAGCGCAGGGGACTCAACAGACCACGTTGACTGGTCACTCTGTATCGGTTCCTGTGATTGGTGTTAGCGAGGGAGGGGAACAGGATCCATTCGGGGCTGATGCGCAGGGAGCAGGAGACGGAACCTTCTTTCGGTTCGGGGAAAGTGGGGCGCCCGAATCGGTGACGCGGGGAAATCAGTCCCAGCTCTTCAACGGCCAATTCACGTCGGCGGTACAGACACAGTCATCGACGCCGGGGGAGGGTTCGTCTGTTGCGACGCCGACAGCGGATCGTCTCAAGATGACACAGGCCTTTCTCAGTGGGGACCATACGGCGACCGTGACATCGGCGCCTGGAAAGGGTCAGTCCGTCCATGTGGAGCTGCCATCTCATGACTCAGGTCCACTCAGTGTGAGGATCTCCATGACAGATCAGATGGTGCATACACAGTTCACCACCGATCGAAACGATCTCGGCGCATTACTAATGGGACGACAGGATCAACTTCAGCAAAGTCTGGCCAAGTCTGGACTGGAACTTGGACAATTTCAGGTACACATCGATCAGCGAAACCAACAAGAATCGTTGCAGGATCGGCAACCGAGACGGAATGGTGAAACGCTAGAGCAGCAGCCGGCTTCACAGGACCGCAATCAGCAAGCCCAAGATCGGGAACGGCCCAATCATCGGCCTCCGCGTGCATTGAGTCTGTTTGCTTAGCAGGCTGTTGAGAAAGGTCGCCAGCAGCGTTCTCGCCTCGAAAGCATCCTCAACGTAGCCCAGAGGCTACGCCTCCGGTGCTTTCATCGACTGCGGCCTTGCTGGACGGCCTTTCTGAACAGCCTGCAGGAGCTCCGGGAGGATTGGGATCGTCCAGGCATTCATGGTTTCGAGGTGCTCCAGTAGTCTGTCAACGACTTGTTAGCCGTCACCTGTGTAGCTCTCTTAATTAACGAAAGGACAGAATCATGATCGACTTCGCTGCGATAAACGGTTCGACAGCCACGCCTCACCCGCAGGCGACCGGACCGAAAGAACTCGGCCAGGATGAGTTCTTGAAGCTGCTCGTCACTCAGCTCAAATATCAGGATCCGCTCAAGCCTCTCGAAAACCAGGACTTCATTGCGCAGACGGCGCAGTTCAGCCAGCTGAGTCAGATGACCAACCTCGTCAGTTTGATGAAGCGGAGCGTCGAACTACAGGAATCGACGCTGGCGTCGGCTCAAAAGCCAAGTGCGCAAGTAGTGTAGGGGGACCGGCGCGTCCTGTATCGGCGGAATACGGATAGTCATGAGTCGATTATTGGGACATTACAATGAATAAAGGAGACGGATCATGGGAATTTTGACCACACTCTTTTCGGCCGTCAGCGGACTCAATACATACGGGAACGCCATGTCCGTCATCGGGAACAATATTGCAAATGTCGGGACAGTGGGGTTCAAGTCGAGCAGCACGTCATTTGCCGATCTGGTCTCGGCTTCGCTTGGCGGTGGATCGACGACAGGTCAGGTTGGATTAGGGGTGTTTCTGAACGACGTACAGACGAGTTTCACCCAGGGCTCCCTCTCGAATACGGGGAACACCCTGGACTTAGCGATCGATGGGAATGGGTTTTTCCAGCTGGCCGATAACGCGGGAACTGTCTCCTATTCTCGTGCGGGGCAATTTAAAGTGAACAATCTCGGACAGATTGTGGACCCGAGTGATCGATTCTTGCAGGGCTATCAAGCGACAGCGACCGGAGTCGTCTTAGGAACAGTCGGAAATATTACCTTGTCCACCGCTACGATCGCTCCGCAGTCGACCGGCACTGCGACGGTGGAGGCCAATCTGAATGCAGCCGCTACCGTTCCAACGGCCGCTTTCGACGTGACCGATGCCACGACGTATAACTTCTCAAACGGCATCACCGTCTACGATACACTTGGGGCGCAGCACCAGCTTCGGATGTATTATGTGAAAGATGCAGCGGCCAATACCTGGAACCTCCATTCACAAATCGATGGCGGAGCCACGACGGCGCAGACCGACTTAGTGTTCAATTCCAGCGGCGTACTGACGGGAGGTGGGGCGCAGACATTTACATTGCCCATCGCCGGCGGGGCAGCCACACCACTGACGGTGGCTATGGATTTTTCAGCCATCACGCAATTTGGGTCTGCATCGAGTTTAACCAACCAAACTCAAGATGGGTTTACCTCAGGATCCTTTCAGAGTCTGTCGATCGATTCTGAAGGAAGAGTGGTCGCGCAATTTACCAACGGTCAAACCAGGACTCTAGCCCAAGTCGTTCTGAGCCGATTCACGAATCCGGATGGGCTGACACGCTCCGGTGAGAATGGGTTTGCTGAAACGGTAGACTCTGGCGCACCGTTGGCGGGAACGCCGACGAACAATGGATTGGGGCGGCTCATTTCCCAAACCATCGAGCAGTCCAATGTCGATCTCGGCAAGGAATTTGTCGATATGATCATCACTCAGCGGGCGTTTCAAGCGAACTCCCG
>JANNIV010000082.1:0-5603 GCA_031405355.1 Nitrospira sp. | reverse complement strand
CGGAACTTGCGTTCCCATATCCACCTCTCACACATATTCCGAGAACGTATGAACTCAGTATAGCAGACGATGACCGATATCGGCCCCATGATCCTTCTATCGGTCTTCCCGAAACAGACTTGAGCACAGATCTGAACTAGCTCGCGCCGCGGCTGTCGAGGACAAAAGTCACCGGCCCGTCGTTCAGCAACTCGACCTGCATGTGCGCAGCGAAAATACCCGTTTCCACATGAGTACCCTGGTCTCGTAACCCTGCTACGACCTGCTCGTATAATCGCTTGGCTTCATCCGGGGACGCAGCCTCGTCAAAACTCGGGCGACGGCCATTCGCCGTTCTTCCCAGCAAGGTAAACTGGGAAACCAGCAAGACCGATCCCCCGATGTCCGCCAACGAACGATTCATCTTTCCCTGCTCATCGGAAAAGATCCGGAGCATGCGAATCTTCTCAATGAGATAACGTCCGTCGGTCTCCCCATCGCCCCTTGCTACACCCAACAACACCAAGAGACCAGATTCGATCTGCCCAACAGTCTTGCCCTCAACGTGAACCGACGCTCTGGTCACCCGCTGAATCACGGCCTTCATCCTGACGACCGTCCCGGTCGAAGCGCAGCCAGGGTTCCTTCGAGAGTGAGCAGCTTTCGTTTCGTAGGCAAACCTCCTGAGAATCCGCCGAGCGATGCATCCTGCGCCACAATGCGATGGCAAGGAATCACGATCGGCATGGGATTCGCCCCCACGGCATTGCCGACGGCACGGGCATACTGGCTACCCCCAACACGGATCGCCACCCATTGATAGGACCGAAGCTGGCCGAAAGAGATGCGTCGAAGAGTCTGCCAGACCTTCTGCTGAAAACTTGTCCCTCGTGAGAGATCCAACGGCAGATCGAAGGATCTGCGCATTCCAGCCAGATAGCCGCGCAATTGCGCCTGCGCCTCGCGCAATCGTGGAGAAGTCAGACCATCCAGAGATTCGGCTGAGGGGAACCCCAACTCTGACAGCACCGCCTGGCGCGAGGCCTTCGGCAACACCACAGCATCGATACCTTTCATCGTTTCTGAAACACCCATCCAGCCCCATGGCGTGCGGAAAATGCAGGTCGTGATACGTGAGGTATCAGGCGTCAAACGTTTGAATATAGATTTTCTCTTGCCCATGGCTCAAACTGCTCCTCGTTTGAGTTTCCGTCTGACCATTCCCCAGACCAGACTAAGTTCTTCTGACCGCAACAAGGCATGGACACCTAGATACCCGCTCACGCTCAATCCGATAGCCATGACGAGCATGGCCGATTTTTCAATCCATTCTCCCGGATGCGTCCAGAGCTGCGCTGCTGCCACCCAGGCACAGACCACCACCAACGGCACGGAGGCGATCAGCACGCGCAGCGACGATCGTCCCACAGCACCCCAATCCACGCCGCCTAACCGGCGGTGCAGCACCGCGACCAAGATGCCTCCATTGACCATCGCCGCCAAGGCTGTGGCCAATGCCAGACCGGCCGCGCCAAGAGACGACATCAGCAGGAGCGAAAAGACGAGGTTGGCCGCGATGGCAATGGCCGCAGAAATAGCTGGTGTGCGCGTGTCTTGCAGCGAGTAGAAGGCCGAGACAATGATGCGGACGCCTCCGAAGGCCCAGAGGCCGACAGAATAACAGAGCACCGCCAATGCGGTCTCGGCCGTATCGTGTGCCGTAAAGGTCCCGTGCTCGAAGAACAGATGGACGATCGGCTGACGCAAAAGGATAAGACCCAGCATCGCTGGGAGGATGATAAAGAGGATCATGCGAAGACCGAATCCCAACGTCGTCCGCAATTCATCCAGCGCCCCGCGCGCAGCCTGCGCCGAGAGTGTCGGCAAAATCGCCGTGGCCAATGCCACACCAAAAATCCCGAGTGGAAACTGAATCAGCCGCATGCCGTAGAAGAGATAGGTCGGCCCACCCGCAAAGAAGGAGGCGAGGATCGTGCTCACGGTAATGTTGATCTGGGTCACGGAGAGACCGAGAAGCGACGGTACCATCAGCGCGCCGATCCGCCGTAACCCGGGATGGCTTGGTGTGAACCGAAACCCGAACAGCATCCCGCGCAGACGCAAGCCGGGCAACTGCATGACGAACTGTGCGGCGCCTCCCGCCACAACCCCAATGGCCACGCCGAGAATCGGCTCCGGCATTGTCGGCGACAAAAACAACGCGCAGCCGATGATGAAAATGTTAAAAAACACCGGCGAGAATGCCGGCGCTGCGAAGGCGCGCATGGAATTCAGGATGCCCATCGCCAGCGCAGCCAGGCTGATAAAGATCAGATAGGGGAACATGATCTGCGTGAGCAACGTCGTCATGCCCAGCTTCGCTGGATCGTCATGAAATCCCGGCGCCAAGAGCCAGACGATTCCTGACGCGAGGATTATGCCCAAGATCGTGATACCGGTCACAATTGTAAGCAGCGTGGTAAAGACGGCGCTTGCCAGTTCCCAGGCGTCTTGTTTCGACTTGAGCGTCTGATATTCTGTGAAAACAGGAATGAAGGCGGAAGACATCGACCCTTCCGCAAATAACTCTCGAAGCAAGTTGGGGACACGATAGGCCACGAAGAAGGCATCGGCGGCAGGGGTCGCCCCAAAGAGGTTCGCCAGCACCATGTCGCGAATGAACCCGAGGATTCGACTGGAGAAGGTGGCCGCGCCGATCACACCGGCCGCTTTGACCACCGAGCGAGTCTCGTCCTGCGTATTTTTTGGAGTTGGGGGAACTACGGTGGGATCGGACATGAATTAGGATTCTAGCGGAACGACGTCGGGCAGTCTATCGCATGGTATTGGAAAATCCTGAACCAGTGCGTCGTGGTGACGGGGCATCGGCTTTCGCCGTGGATATCGCCCATGCTACGATCTGCCCTGGTCACTCACTCCGTGTGGAGATCATGTTCATGTCCCTTGAGCGCTCGTCCAACTTACCTGGTGGATTCCAAGTCCGACACTGCTCGCTTGGAATTTACCAAGGCAGCGCGATCGAACTGGCGTTTTGGTATCCCTCATCCGGGATGCCGGAATATGGATTGTGCCGGTTCGCCACGAAGGAGAAGGCTGAATCATATCGTACGTACCTCTGTTCCCCTGCCTGCCCGGAACCACTCGATGAGCACGACCTCACCATTGAACCCTATGACCTTGCCGCACACGAGGAACTGATCAACAACCATCCGCTTCCCTCTGCCTGGGAAACTCCGACCTAGCAGAATGCTGAAAAAGCCCGCCAGCTTCGTTCTCGCGAATCGTGAAAAGTAAGACGTGAAAGGTGAAACGTGGGACTGCGGAGCTCTCTTCCTCAGAAGCCTTTCACGTCTTACGATTCACGTCTCACGAACCACTGGTCGGCCTGTTCAGGCGGCAACAAACACTTTGCCCAAGGATTTGCCCGGCTGATCCGGTGTCTGAGCTTGAATGAAAGCAATCAGGCGCTTGTTTTCTTGGGCGGCTCGAAGGAACGTGAAGGCAATTCCGCGAACGCTCACAGAACGGACCATCGCGGCCACTTCAAGAGGAGGTTCGCTTTCATCAAGAGATAATCGCAGATAGAAGATGTCGTCCGTATGAACCTGGGTCTCACTCTTGATGATACAGCCGCCCGTCGAGAGATCAAGCACCGTTCCCTCACCGCGAACCTTGCCCCCGGAGAACGAGAGGTAGAGACGCACGGGAATCCTGAGGTGTTCGCGTCGATCGATCGGATGCGTGGAATAGTCCAGCCAAAGACGGGACGCGAGAAAGCGGTGACTGCACGATGGACAGCGGAACGGCGACACAAAGAGGAAAGAGGCAAAATGCTCGCGTGGCGATTGCGGCTGCGTCCGTAAGAGGCCGTCCTTCCGGCACCGTGGACAGTTTAGGATACGCCCCATACCATCTGTTCCCCCTCGTTCCCATGCTCGAACTTAGCAGTATCTTGACCACCGATAGAAGATCTCTTCCTCTCTGTCAAGGAATCAGCGGTTCTCTGCGGAAACCTCAATCTCCTCAGCGGCTGTTGTGCGGATAGCTGCTATATATTTAAGGTGAGAGGCGCGAAGTCGTAGTCTATGTGATGGCTCAATTCAGAGTCTGCATCCACATACTAATGCCATGAAGGTGAACTTCGGTGTTAGTGATTTGTCTGACTTGCAGCTCAAACTGATCGAAAGCATCCGCCCGACTTCCTCGCCGTATAGAGAACCTGTCCGCGTGATCGATCAGGTGAAGTGGCGTCACTCGCATGATGACTTTGGTCCCGTCACACAGCCCATCTTTGACTACTTGGCTGACTGGCCCAACGCCCGATCCAGGCGCGGGACTACCCGTTCCCCTGTTCATCATCCTTACGGCGCCCCAGCATCGAGGTAAAAGAGCTGGTCAGGGAAGATCCACGGCGGAGGAGCCACACCATGAATCCTGTAGTCAACGCGGTCACGATGATACGCTCTTCAATCGCTTGTTCAAGGATGTCGGCTTCCTTGGTCAAACGCTCTTCAAAATTGTGGCCCACGGCCAATACCTTCTTGACCAGAGGTGACAGCGGATTCGGAGGAAGGCCCGACGGCTCTTGGGGCATGATCTCCTCAGGTTCCACGTGCTCCACGTTGGTAAACTTATTACTCACCCTTGTCGCCCGTGGCGCTGGTTCGTCGTGTTTATCAACGATTTTCGCCTGCACAACATCAGCGCTCTGTCGACTTGGCGACCACGTCGGCTCCGAAGTTGGTGCCGTCACAGGCATCCGAACACCCGCGGAAGGTGGCCCAGGAAGGTCCGCAAAAGGAACGGAGGCAGGCCCCGGGGCTGGGGGCCAGCCAAGCGGGGGAGGGAAGAATGGCATAACCGTCAAATTAAACGTCGTCGCCCCAATCGTGCCTCCCGCCCCATCGCTGACCGTGAAAGTGAAACTGTCGCCCGTGCCGGCAACTCCGCTATTTACGTAGATTAACCGCCCCGCATTGATGTCCGCTTGAGTAAAGCTGGTGATCGCCAAGCCAGGGGTTGTGGTCAGTTCAAGTCGGCCATTTAGGGGCGGACTCAACAGCGTATAAAGCAATTGAGCCGGTGTATTATCCACGTCCGTGACTTGCAATTGATCTGACGTAATGGGATCAGAGAATCCTGCAAGGACGATCGCGCCTCCGTTCGTCATGAGAGTCGGGACGCTATTTCCCCCCGCTGGCGTCACCGTAATCGTCACGGTTGCGGTGTCAGTTAAGGCGCCGTCGCTCACCGTATAGGTAAACATGTCCGTACCGGTGAAGTTTAACGCCGGGGTATAGGTAAAAGTGCCGTCGCCGTTATTCACAACCGTGCCGCCGTTGGTACTCACCGCATCAAAGGCCGTGATGTTGCCGGCGTTGAGCACCGACTCCGGATCGCTGTCGTTACCCAGCACGTTGCCAGTAGTCACCGCTATGTTTTCTGTGGTTGTGGCCGTATCATCTCCCGCCGTCGGCGCCTCATTGACGTTCGTCACGTTCACCGTGACGTTCTGCGTGTCGAGCAGGCTCCCCGCATCCGTCGCCGTCACCGTGATGTTGAACGGCCCGGGCGCGCTCTCAAAGTTCGGCGCCGCCAGGAAG
>JANNIV010000081.1:0-3482 GCA_031405355.1 Nitrospira sp. | reverse complement strand
AATCGATGGCCGTGGCCTCACGCTGTTACCAGGCTTGATCGACTGTCATGTCCATCTCTGTCTTGGGGGCGAGCCGGACGTCGTCGGAGCGATCGCCCAAGAGACGCCCACGCTCACATTGCTCAAATCGAGCCAGGCGGCGCGGAAATCCTTAGAGGCAGGCTTCACTACCCTGCGCGACGTGGGATCACGCGACCACTCCATCTTTACACTGCAACGGGCTATCGACACAGGGCTTGTCCCCGGACCTCGCATTGTCGCAGCAGGTCTGGCGATTTGCATGATCGGCGGCCATGCCCGGTTTATCGGTCAAGAGGTGGAGGGAGCGGAGCAAGTCCGTTCCGTCGTGCGCGCGCAAATTGCCGCCGGGGCCTCCGTCATTAAAGTCATTGCATCGGGTGGCGTTCTCACGCCGGGCACCTCGCCGGACCAAGCACAAATGACTGTGGAGGAACTCCGGGCCGCCGTGGAAGAAGCGCAGAGCGCCGGCAGGAAAGTCGCCGCCCATGCCCATGGATCGTCAGGGATGAAGAATGCCATCCGCGCAGGAGTCCATTCGATCGAGCATGCCACACTCATGGACGAAGAAGCCGCAGCCATGATGAAACAGCAGGGCGTCTTCATGGTGCCGACACTCTCCGCGCTGGCCACCACTGCCGCTTGCAGGCTTGGGTGCGGCATTCCAGAAAGCGCCTTGGACAAAGCCAAATCCATGACGAAGCGCCATAAAGTGAGCTTCAAGAACGCTCTGCGCGACGGCATCCAGATTGCGATGGGGACAGATGCAGGAACGCCCTTTAACTTTCACGGCGAGAACGCCCAGGAACTCGAGCGGATGGTCGCCTTCGGCATGAGCCCGATGCAGGCGATCCTCGCGTCAACTTCAGCTGCCGCACGCTTGATCGGAATCCAAGACCAGGTAGGAACCGTTGAAAAAGGAAAGTTGGCGGATCTTCTGTTATTCGAAGGCAATCCGCTTCGTCATATCGACTTGCTGCGCGACCGCAGCAGGATTGTCGGTGTCATGCAAAGCGGACGGTTTGTCGCGGGGCCGCTTTCGAAGACGTGAGGCGTAAGGGGTTAGGGGAGCCGACAAAATTGGCTCTGTAGAACTCATCTCTCGTCGCCTTACGCCTAACGCCTCACCCCTTACCGCCGTTCATAGAACAGCTCCAGCGCGGCGGCGAAGCCCTTCATCCGCCCTTTGCGGAATACATCCTCAAGCTGTCCCCCTAGCGATCTGACCCCTCCCTTATCGTCTCGTTTGACCACGCCTTGGGACAGCAGCATCTCCGTGGCCACTTCAACAAGCCGCTGTTTGCGCCCCTCCATCTCAGCCGTGACCAGCTCTTCCATGACATCCGATGCCCGGTCCTGAATTATCTCTTCTTTAAACGTGTCGTACCCTTGATCCGCCACGGTCCGCTCACGAATCACGGCGAGTTCGGCTTTGATCCGCGTCACGTTTTTCATCAAAACCGCGAATATTTCCTTGCGCCCTTCATCGAAGAGCTTCTTCTCCATCTCGTCGAGGATGACGGCTGGATCGGCCGCTTCATCCCGCTCAGTTTCATCTCCCCAAGTGAGCCGATCATAGGTCCGACGCTTTTCCGGATCGCCGACGACCTCGTAGGCTGCATTAAGTTCACGGATTTTTGCTTCGGCCTGAGCGCTATCGGGGTTGCGGTCAGGATGGTGCTGAAAAACCAGCTTCCGGTAGGCCTTCTTGATCGCGTCGTCGGACGCGTCTCGCGAGACCCCCAACACCCGGTAAAAATCGATTCGTGCCATGGCGAGCGACTATAGCATGGGGCTTAACAGGTTGGCAGGATTGGTGGGGCTAGTTTTGAATTGAGAGCAGGGCAAGCCCCTGCCGGAATAAAGCTCCCCGCAGCAGCCTACTCCGCCGAAGTAGCCACTTCGGCTACGAAGGCCGGAAGCTGCGGGGTATCTTGCGAAATTCTCCGAAGCCACTACCCTCCTTCGCCAAGGCTACGGAGGGTTCTCCCCGCCTTCATCCCCGTAGCGAGCTACAGGGTATTCGGCGAAGGAGAATAAACATTCTGAGTCAGATTTAAACGTACCAGTCCTTGACATCCCGTTAAAGGGGCTTATGTTAGCACCATGACTAACACACCATCACCCAAAGCCCTGACCTACGACGAGAAGAAAGCCGCCGATGCGGCCTTCACAGGCCATCCATTTAATGAAGCATGGTCCGCTTCAGCCAGAGCGATCTACGACGGTATCGCGAAGGCCTTGCCTCACACAGACCTGGCGGTTCCCGCTCCTTCAGATGTTGAAGAGTCTGCAGTGACTCTCCCCGATCAGAGCGAGCCTCTCCAGGCTCAAGTGCCGCTCGCGCTAGAGCCAGCCGGCGGGCAAGAGTTGCTGGATGAAACGGTAACGCGCCAAGCCATTCGCGATAGGGAGGCAGCGATTCAGGCCGGGATCTTGATCGATGTGACTCCCACCGCCCTACAGCTCGGCATTACATTCCCTGTCACGATCACCCGACCGCTCTGGGAAGCGGGAATCGTCACGAACCAATCGCTCCCCGAAGAGGATCAAACCAGTAGATTACGCGACATTCTGATGGCCTTTCGTCTGCGCCTGGCCAGTCTGACAACGGTGTCGCCGCTGCTCGACTTTCCGGTTCTGCTGGCCTTGCCACCGAGCCAGGTGCCACAGCCGGTGCCGTTATTTGCTCTCATTCAGGCGGACCCCACGCACCAGGCAAATGTAACGCTCTTGCTGCCGAATGAAGTGTCGTTGTCCATCAACTCATTAAATTAGTCCGGCTGGCGAACAAGTTCGCCAGCCGGACTTGTTCATTTGGTTCATTTGGTTTGTCTTGTTTGTTTGGTTGAATGAAACTAACCAGATAGACCAAACAGACCAGCCCTGTCAGAGCCTGCTAGCCGAGCCACTTCCGGACAAAGACACGTTCTTCCTCCTCAGTTGAAACCTTTCCATCAATACGCGCGTCTAATAGTTTCCCCAAGATCGTTTTGTACTGGGGTCCCGGCTGCAACCCCATGGCCTGCAGATCCCGCCCGGTCAGTGCGGTCTTGATCGTTCTGTTCTTCACATAGGCCACAAGGCGTCGTTGCAGCAGACTCAAGCCAACCCCTTGCTGCCTGCCTAGCTGCTTTGCCAAAAGCAGCACGAGGGTCTCGTCTGAGAAATCTTCCAAAAGGCGAAATATCTGTGACCGCCGTACTGTCCCTTTATCAGTAAGTCGCTTCAGCGCGTGGTCGACCAGACGCCCTCCAGCACTCACCTTCCTCGCCTGTTCTCGTGAAAGTGCTAACCGCCGGATTATCGTTGCCGCAACGGCTTTGCTGGACTCACTCGACAAGGCCATGAGATAGACGATCGGCCGGTCGATCGCAGAATCCTGGAATCGGCGCGCCCACCAGGCGAGCGCCTTGGGAACGGCAGTGACCATGTGTTTCACGTTCTTGCTGTAGCGCAAACGG
>JANNIV010000080.1:0-5135 GCA_031405355.1 Nitrospira sp. | reverse complement strand
AAGCCGCAACTTCTCGCAGCCTGTCAATTGCTACAAGCACCTTATTGAAATGAACGCCGAATTCGTACGCTTCCCGATAACACGTTCTGGCACTTGTACTGTACGTACCGTAATTCTTTAAAATGGATTGAATAGCCGCCTCCATTTCATACACTTCTTTCACACAGATTCCACACCCATACTTGTCCACCACCTCCGCAATGCCTGGCAGATCCAGACATACCACTGGCACGCCGCATCGAAAGTACTGTCCCAGTTTCCCGGACGAACCAGCCAGCGAGAAATTGCGGCCTAGCTCCTTTTGATACAGCACGACTCCTACTTTGGCGGAGCTGACCACCTTATCGAGTTCGCCATACGGAACTGGATCTAGGGAAAGGGCAGCATGGCCGCGTCCTGCTTCGAGCACTGATTCGAGATAAGGATTTCCTCTTTCTCGCTTTTGCCTTTCATGGAACACCAGCAACCAGTCCTTCGGCCAATTGGCAGCGTTCTTGGACAGTTCGAGCGATAGGAATGCTGGCGAAATCATGCCTAAGTGCAGCACGATAAGAGAAGAAGGATCATTCAGTGAGAGCACCTTCTGCAAATACCCGCTACTGATGATTCCCGGTTGACCCAGAGGACCATTGGGCACAATCATGATCCGTGAGGAGGGCATGCCATTTTCGAGAAGAAATGCGTCCGCTCGCTTCCGGTCTTGAATGAGCGCTCGCTCCACTCGTTGAAGACATACACGTTCAAGGCCTTTGAGTTTCCGTTGCACACAGTCTGCCGCTTCATCGGCAAATCTGATTTCTAACGACCAACACAACACGGGTCTTCGCTTGACCACTCCAGCGACCGTCGCTGTAAATAGCCCATCCCGGTCGACCCCGATGAAGCAGGCATACCGACGGTACCAAATATGAATGATGCTGAAGACCGTGAACATAATGTGGTCAATGAACCAAACGGTCCAATACGCGTTTCTCCACACGTACTTCTTGAAGAAATTATATGCGCGTCTGTCTCGCCGCCCTGTCGTTGCCGACACATTTGTCCATTCTACGGATTCCAGGGAATTAGGCATCAATCTTCTCACCAGCGTCCCCAACGTATAACATTGTCGGATGCGAACGTTGCCGGAAAATGTGGGTGGCACTGGAAACCCAGGGGGAGAGGGCCGCATAAGGACGTCCACGTCGTACCCGCGTGATGAGAACATTTGGAGGGCATTCAGAAGACTGGGGGCAACCCCTAAATACCCTTCCCAAAAGAATATCGCGACTCGCGGCCGCGCCTCTTTTTGATTGCTCCACACCGGCATGCTACGCTATTCCCCGGAACATGAGTTACGCCAGACTTCCCAAGTATTCAAGAACAGCGGATGCTTGCCGTGCAAGTGCGTCGATACTAAATTGACGCTCGACCACCCGGCCTAAATTGCCTCCGAGACGCTCGGCCAAGTCCCTGTCCAACAGTACCCGAATAATCGCCTCCGCAAATCCCTCAACACTATCCGCAAGCATAATACTCTCACCGTGCTCGACCGGAAGGCCCTCTGCGCCCAGCGTCGTGGACACGACAGGTTTCCGGCAGGCGCCGGCCTCAAGAATTTTGAACCGTGTTCCCGATTCAAATCGTAGTGGCACCAGTGATGCGTCACAGTGAAAAAGAAAAGGCAACACCGAGTTCACCCTTCCTGTCACGGTAACCGCTTGATCTCTGACATCGGCAAGCACACGGTCTGAACCGCGGCCGATGACATAGAGATGAACTTGAGGCACACTGCGCTTGACCAATGGCAACACGTGGTCTATGAGCCACCGTGACGCATCCTCCATTGGACTCCCGGGCCAGAATGTACCTGCTAAGCAAAGCGCAGGGCGGCGGAAGCATGCCGGCGCAGGTGGCACCGCTTTGTAATCATCGACATCGATCACGTTAGAAAACAGGCGGACGCGTCCCTCTGCACCATTCAGCTCCTTGTAGTAGCGAGCGTCGACGTCGGATACCGACGTCGTTACGTCTGCCAGTGCGGTCCCCCATCGTTCCTCTTCTTGCTTTGCTTCCGCAGCACGGACGATCGCACGCCGCCGCCCCTCTTTGGCAACGAATGGAAGTTCTCGCAGGACATATCTCGACCAGATGCTATCCGTATCCAGGACTATCTTGAGTTTTGCATTTGTGTTTTTCAGGTATCGAAGCAACTCATACGAAATCTGGCCGTGCCCCAGCCACACAACGTCGGGGACAATTTCCTGGCAGAGCCGCAGCGCGTCTCGATGGTCCCGTGGACCATCGAGAGCCACCAGATCTCTCCGGAGCATTGAGTGGCCAACTCGATTGGCGATCCGTTTCATCACATGCCAGGGTTGGCGGCCAGAGGGAGACTGCCACACTCTTACACAGTAGCGTGAATAGTAGGCGAGCGTCGAAGCCGACATGGCCGTGCGGCAATGCAGGTAGATCTCACCCACCTGTGCCAGGGCTTTAATGCTGGACGCGACACGCAGAGCGGGACCGCTCTGCGGCGGGTACGCCAATACAGGTGTTGAATAGAGAATTCGTTTTGCGTGGCTCATTCAACGTGTAGCGACTTACCCACGGTTCGCTCCCATTGGCTGCTCCCGCGACGATGGCGCCGTGATTGTGCATGCGACCGGCAACTCACGGGATTGGATCACGAGCGGTACATGACCAGCGCTCAGAAAAGCACTCAGCCTTTTTACCATCAGTGAAAGCACAACCGCCTAACAAGCCGGGTCGCGGGTTTCATCAGGAAGGTGACCGCCGATCGCGCTTCGACAAGAATGCGATCGCGCAAGCCGAGTCGCGACCGAAACCGGCTCGTTATCGCTGCGAAGTGCGCCGCCGCAGTGCCCGCACGAATATCCTTCGCAGTCTTCGTTTCACTGTGCAGCCAGAAACTGCCCCAGGTTTCGTCGATGTAGACGACATGCGCCTGCTGGACGGCGCGCAGGACAAAGTCCACATCCATGGTCAGATGATCAGCGGCGTCGTACCATCCGATCCGGTCATGGAGCGACCGGTGGTAAAAATATGCCGACGGATTGACCGGACAGTTTGGTGCGTGAGAGTCGCGCACGAGCATGTCGATGAAATAGGGACGTCTGGGCCGATTCACCCACAGCAACCGTCCAGAATCATCCAAGACATTACAATTACCGACCGCAAAAGTTGGTTCGGGCGACTCCTCAAATACTTCCCTGACGCGATTGAGCGTACCGGGCTCATAGCGATCATCCACATTGAGCACCCCGATGACATCCCCCTGGGCCAGGGCGACGCCTCGATTCATGGCATCCGACTGCCCCAGGTCACGCTCCGAGACCCATCGAAGGCGCGGCACCTCACGGGCGAGTCGCTCAATGACCGACACCGTACCATCGAGTGACCCACCGTCGATAATGAGATGCTCGACGCCGGGACATTCCTGCTCGGCGACATTCCTCAGGCACCGTTCGATGAAGGATTCTCCTTTGTAGACCGGCGTAATCACGGTAAGCCAAGGCTGGGCAAGGATGGCGCTCCGCCCACCACTCTCGGATTCCCCTGATTCGGCCATCTGCGGCATTGTATTTTCGTGCGGCGTGCGATACGGCAGATCCGGAGATCACCCCGCGTTCGCGGAGAACTCGGTCATGCGCCTCTTCGCCGAAACAAGAACCCTTGAATGTCGGCCTGTTCTGGCGCGTCCTCGACGAGGGGATGCTTATCGAACACAAATTCACGCACAAGTTCCAGATCGAGCGACGCCATATATTCGAGAAACTCGCCTTGGTTCAGAAACCAGTACATGATTTCCGTGTCATATCCGTAGGCATACATTCGCTGAAGAGCCACGAAGGACTGATTGCGACGCACAAACGGGGCTCTGGTCACATAGAGGTAGGGATTTGCGATAGACGCAAGGAGGCGGGCCGAAGACTTCCAGTCCTTGGCGCATTGCAAGGCACCGCTGACGAGCACAAGATCGTATCGACGGCCCACGACCTCTGTTTCCCGGTTTATGAACTGCGCCTCCGGTAACACTTCGCGACCGGCCTCGCAAAGCGAAGGAAGATCTATGCAACAATAGTCAATATCGACGCCAGGGAGCAGGCTCCGACTGAACATCAGATAGTGTCCGATTCCTCCTCCCCAATCGAGGAGAGCAATGCGGTCTTTCTTGCGCGCAGCGAGCGCCAAAACATATGCGTAGGCCATCACAATGTGGTGCGCGTAACAGTCTCTGTTTTCGATTATTGGCGCCTCAAAAGCGACACCGAGCGGTCCGGTCCCTTTCGTCAAGCGCACAAATTCCACCCACTTGGCTTTCTGTGTTTTTGCAACCGTGGGATCGGCCCACCTTTTTACCCAATCATCTTTCGTGGACCAACCATCAGGCAAATACTCCCACTCAGGAGCAATCCCAGACATCGCGCGCCGCACGTGCTGTATCCAATCTACAATGATCGGTGGGAGCACCCGCTTAGCCGCTGTTTTGAGAGAAGCCACCGACCCACGCATCATGCAATCTTCCTAGGAATACATCCCATCGACCGTCCTTGGCATTCCCCGATCCGCAGTTCACTCACGCGCTGGCCGGCCTCCGCCATAATCGCCGCCAGCTTTGCCGTGAAATTCTGCATGGTATATTGCGTCGCACGCCGGCTTCCACGCTGTGCAAGCTCTGTTCGTAACCCACTGTCCTCCCACAGCCGGCTCATCCCGTCCGCGATTGCCTCGACCGAGCGAGGGTCAACGAGCAACCCTGCATCACCCACCTGTTCGCGAATCCCTCGAATGTTGGAGGTCATGACCGGGCAGCCGAACAGCCATGCTTCCATCACCGGAATATTCGTCGGCCCAAAAAATGTCGGCATCACCAATCCCGCTGCCTCCGCGTACAACGCGGACATGGCCTCATTTGGCACATAGCCGAGATAGTGCAGCCGGTTCCCCACGCGCAGACGCTCCGCTTCTTGCATCATGTCCCGATAGACCCTTGTCCGGAGCGCCCCGCTATTCGTCCCGCACAGCACCACATGCACTTCAGTCTTCGTGGTGTCTTTCAATAAGCCCAAAGCTTGGACTAGACGCACATGATTCTTATGGGGCCAGAGCTGGGCAGGATACAGCAAGTACCG
>JANNIV010000079.1:0-1909 GCA_031405355.1 Nitrospira sp. | reverse complement strand
AATCTGCACAGGAAAGGATGATGTCATGAAGATCAACGAACGCACTTCGCCGCAAGGAATAATTTTGGACCTGGAGGGAGATTTGACCTATGCCAATCAAGCCGTCTTTAAGGCGGCGGTTGAGAAGGCGAAACAGGCCGGCTGTCGGCACCTTATTGTGAATATGGAGCAAGTGCGATTCGTGGATAGCGCAGGGCTTGGCCTCCTTGTGCTTGTATCGCAGAGTTTCAAGCGGCTGCAGGCGCATGTCAGCATGCTGAAACCGCAGAGCTACGTGCGGGAAATCATGAGTCTGGCAAATATTCCAAAGATGATTCCAATCTATGAAAACGAGAACGACGCGCTCATCGCGCGTGCGGCATAGTGTTGATCGGAGAATGATGAAATCGAACGCGATGCAATCCATTGGGCAGGATGCCGGCTCGTCTGCACAGCCGGATGCGCCAGCCGCGACGATCCTCCTCATTGAGGATGAGCGGGTCACGAGGACGAGCATGGCCGCGCGGCTGACGCGGTTGGGGTACCGGGTTCTTGAGGCCGAGAACGGTCTAGTAGGTCTTGACGTGGCTAGGCGCGAACGTCCAGATCTTATCATCGTCGATTGGATGATGCCGGAGATGGACGGTCCGACATTCTGTGAGGCGGTGCGTCGTGATCCCCTGTTGAAATCCAGTCAGACGATTCTGATGACCGCACATGATAAGCCGGCACAGATTGCGGAAGGGTTGGTGCGAGGCGCCGACGACTTTCTGAGCAAATCGGCCAGCAAACAAGAAATCGTTGCCCGTGTACTGGCAGGTCTACGCACGAGCAGGTTGGTTCGAAAACTGGAAACGACCGGCTCTCAACTCGAGTCATCTATGCGCCTGCTGCAAACGAAGCAGGCGGAGATGGAAGCCGATCTCCAATCGGCTGCCGACTTCGTCCAATCGATACTTCCTTCGCAAGGGAGCCCTGTTCAGGGCATCTCGCTCGCGTGGGAGTATCAGCCGGCGCTCACATTGGGAGGCGATCTCTTCGGTGTGGCTTCCATCGATGCGGAGCATCTCGGCCTGTATATTCTCGATGCGTCAGGACATGGTGTGGCGGCTGCGTTGCGCTCGGCCTCCCTGATGACGTTTTTGCGGGTAGAACACATGCTGCAGCTGATCGGTTCATACGATCCGGAGAAGGTGTTGTGCGAAGCCAATCGGCGGTTTCCTTTGAGCGATGAGGGGGAATATTTCACCCTATGGGTTGGACAACTCCACTTGCCCACGCGCAGCCTGTCCTATGCCTCGGCTGGTCATCATGGCGTACTTCTCAGTCCGGCTGAGAAGCCGTCTCGATGGCTCACACAACCCTCGTCTCCCCTCGGATTTGATCCCGCTGCGGTATTTCCTGGCGGCCGGATGACCCTGCAGCCGGCAGACCGGTTGTTTTTGATGAGCGACGGTATTTACGAAGCATCGTCCCCGACTGGGGAGCCATGGGGGCGCTGGCGGTTTCAGCAGACCATCGAGACACAGAGGCGATCGCCGCTGGCTTCAACGATTTCCCATTGCTTTACAGAGGCCAGACGCTGGCAAGAGCAGTGCGACTTTTTCGATGATGCTGCGGTGGTTGGATTGGAACTCACCATCTGATCGGAAGGGTAGCCTCATGGAGACGACGACGGCGGTCAATATATCCGAGGCGTTGAGCCGAGCGGATGGAGATCAGGATCTGTTCCTCACCGCATGTTTGGCCGAGGTGCATAATGCGCTTCGAGAATTGATCGCCGGAGGATTTCCAGCATGATCACCACGACAGGATCTCGCGCCCAGGCATGTAGGTTGCTCGTCGTTGCCGACGATGTCGATACCCAGACCGTGATTCTGGAGCATGCGAGGGCGAAGGGGCATTCGGTGATTTCGGCAGCGACCCCCGC
>JANNIV010000078.1:0-7854 GCA_031405355.1 Nitrospira sp. | reverse complement strand
GCGAGGCCGCGGACCTCACTGTCGCCTGCCGCGAGGACCATGCCCTGCGATTCGATGCCCATCAACTTTGCCGGCTTCAAGTTGGCAACGATGACGATGGTCTTTCCGATCAGGGCTTCCGGCTCGTATTTCTTCCCGATGCCTGCGACGATCTGCCGTTGCTCCGCTCCCTCTCCAAGACTGACTTGCAGCTTGAGCAACTTCTCCGACTTGGGGACGCGTTCCGCACTGATGACCTTCGCGGTCTTGAGCTGAATTTTCATGAATTCGTCGATGGTGATCTGGGCTGGTGCAGGGGCTAGAGGCGTGGGGCTAGAGGCGCTGGGCGTCGGAGATGGAGGTACAACAGTTGACGTCGGTGCAACGGTAGCCGGCTGAGAAGGAATCGGTGTCTCATTCACGGTTTTGGCTCCTTGTGGTTTTGATTCGATACGGGGGAAGAGACTTGGGCCCTTGCAGATCTTTGTCTCAGCAAGCGGCGTTTCCCAGCTGTAGGCTGCTTGCGGCACCGGCTTTGAAAAGTCGAACGATAGGCCGAGTTGCCGGGTGAGCTGCGCCGCTGTCTGGGGCATGTAGGGATACATGAGGGCCGAGAGCAATCGCAGCGCCCTCGAAGCTGTATTCAGAACAGTGTTGAGGCGCGGGTGATTCTCAGGATTCTTGGCGAGTTGCCAGGGCGCAGCCTTGTCGATGTATTCGTCGCACAGACCGATGAGTTCCCATATGGCTTGGAGATTTTCCCGAAAGGCGAGTGCGCGATAGCCCTGATCGATTCGTTCAGGGAGGCCTATCGCTGTTGCGGCGATCAGGGCTTCAAGCTCGGGAAGAGCCGGTGTGCCAACCGCGGGAATCGTGCTGTCGGCGAACCGCTCGATCATGGTGAGGGTACGACTGAGGAGATTCCCGATTCCATTGGCCAAGTCGCTGTTGATGTTGGTGACCATCGAAGATTGCGAAAAGTCTCCATCCTGCCCGAACGGCACTTCACGTAAGAGAAAGTAACGAAACGCGTCGGCGCCGAATTCGTCAACCATCTTGTTGGGATCGACGACGTTGCCGCGGCTCTTTGACATCTTCTCTCCATCCACGGTCCACCAACCATGCGCGAAGATCGTTTCCGGTAGAGGCAGGTTGAGGGCCATCAGCATCGTGGACCAGTAGACGGCGTGGGTGGTGAGGATGTCTTTTCCGACCAGATGGACTGAGGCAGGCCAGTACGGCTCTCGTGATGGTGTAGGTCTGAGATATTCCAATGCGGAGACATAATTCACCAGCGCGTCGAACCAGACGTACGTGACGTAGTCTGTGTCGAACGGTAACTCGATGCCCCAGGAGAGCCTTGATTTGGGTCGGGAGATCGAGAGGTCGCCGAGCTTCTGCGTAGTCAAGAATCCCAAGACTTCATTGCGGCGAGACTCAGGGCGGATGAAGTTCGCATGCTCCCTGATGTGGTCGATCAGGCGATCCTGATATCGGCCCATCTTGAAAAAATAGTTGTGCTCGCTGATACGTTCGACGGGTCGTTTGCAGTCAGGGCAGAGGCCGTTCTCGACGTCTTTCTCTGTCCAGAATCGCTCATCGAAAGTGCAGTACCATCCAGTGTAATCATCCTTGTAAATCAGTTGCTTGCGGTAAAGTTCCTCAAGGTATCGTTGAACGATAATTTTGTGCGGCGCATCCGTCGTTCTGATGAAAGCATCGTTGGAAATGTGTAGCCGTTTCCAAAGGGCCTGGAACTGAGGCGCCAGCTTGTCGCAATGGGCTTGCGGGTCGATGCCGGCTTTGGCCGCGGCCTGCTGAACTTTTTGCCCATGTTCATCGAGCCCGGTGAGAAAGAAGACGTCGCGCCCGCTCAGGCGCCAGTAGCGAGCAAGGACATCGGCAGCCACGGTCGTATAGGCATGTCCGATGTGCGGCACGTCGTTGACGTAGTAGATCGGCGTTGTGATGTAGAAGCGGTTGGGATTACTCATCTAGGAGCCTGTCCGACATTGACCTTTCTACTGCGGCGAACGATGCACAGGCATCTGCTTTGTTCTCGGCCCCGAAAAATCCTCAACGTATTCCAGCGAATACGCCTCCGGTTTTTCGGGGCCTGCGGTCGCGCATCTGCCTATCCCTCCTTCGCCTCGTGACGAACGGCAATGCCGGACAGGCTCCTGGCGTGACAAAAGATATCAGGTAATAAACGGCGAAAGCTAGGAGCCTGCATGTCTAGGACAAGCCCGGTCTTTCTGGTCTCTCTGGTCTGTCTCGTCTATTTGGTTTAACCAAACAAACAAGTCAAACCAAATAAACCAAATAACGATCTTCTTCTGTTGGCGGACTTTTTCAGGATCCTGTTAGACAGGGGTGCCGGCTGGGGCAAGTGCGAGCGCGTCGCGCAGACGGAGCAAAATCATTTCCAGCGCCATGTGGAGATTGAGGTGCCGCGTGGCGCGTTGCTCGGTCATTTCAATCTCACGGAGCAGGTTCAACAGCGCATCGGTATTGGCCTGTTGCGCATAAGTTTCGAGCGTCGCGAGGTCATCAAGGTTGAGTATCTGGTCGCGGTCTCCTTCGACTTGAATCAAGACGAGGTCGCGAATCCAACGAGCCAGCCAGGCGAGCATGTCCTGTGCGCGATCGGCCTTCGCAATCGTTTCCGCTGAGGAGAGGATGGATCCGATCGATTGCAAGGATTGGGGGCGGACTAAGTCCACGAGTTCCTGTTGGCGCGCACGAGTGTCTTTCACATCGGCAGTGAGGGCTTCTCCAAGGCGGCCTTCGCTGATGATGGCGAGGAAGCGCGCGTCTGAGGGCGGGATTTCACGTTTCAGGATGAGTGCCGCTTCTACCTGTGTGCGAGCCGGTGTCGTAAAGCGCAGGGCCTGACAGCGTGACCGGATGGTCGCCGGGAGGGCTGCGGGGCGACTTGAGATGACGAGGAAGAGGCTATGTGCGGGTGGCTCCTCCAGCGTTTTCAACAGTGCGTTGGCCGCGCCGATCGTCATGCGGTCGGCGTTGTCGATCAGACAGATCTTTCGTTCGCCGATGAGCGGACGATACATGATCTGGTGTTCGATCTCGCGGACTTGCTCAATTTTTATTTGCTGAGTGGCCTGTTCCTGGTCCGGCTCGATAACGAAGAAGTCCGGGTGTGTGCGGGCCTCAATTTGTTGACAGGATCGGCATGTGCCGCAACTGTCGAGACCGTTCGTTTCCGGAGGTCGTTCGCAGTTGAGAGCTTGGGCAAGGCGAATGGCGGTCAATCGTTTCCCGATTGCCTCCTCGCCGTGAAACAGATAGGCGTGAGCCAATCGCTCATGGGTGACGGCGGATTGTAAGAACGCGATGGATTGTTGATGGCCGATACAGTCGTGAAATGGCATGTTAGCCCGCATTATTCATGACAATTCGTCGCGAAATCGCTGAGCCGCGTCGCGAGAGCGGCGCGCGGAGCCCTGAGGACCTGAGGCGTACTCCTGCAGTACGTTGAGGGTCCGAATGGCGAGCCCGCCGACCGAAGGCTCGTCGTAGCAGCGGATCGGCGATTGTAGCAGAAGTGTTCATGAATAATGCGGGTTAGCTCCGGCGACGCGGTCGAGCGACCCAGCCTACCACGATCTTACTGAGCTCGTCCTGCACTTCTTGCGCAGGTCGATTCGCATTCACGATGGTCATGCGTTCAGGCTCTTCCGCTGCGAGCGCCAGAAATCCCCTGCGTACCTTTCGATGAAAACGTTCTGTCTCACGGTCCAGCCGATTCTGTTCCCCACGATCGGCTCGCCGCCTGGCCAGGCCCACTGATACCGGGAGGTCAAGTACAAGGGTGAGATCCGGCGTGAGCCCGCCGGTTGCAACCTCGTTGGCGGCTTGCAGCCATTCCAGATCGAGGCCGCGGGCGAATCCTTGATAGGCAAATGTAGAATCGGAAAACCGGTCGCAGAGCACCACGGTACCGCGTCGTAATGCCGGTCTAATGAGATGCGTGACGTGCTGACATCGTGCAGCGAGGATCATCAGGGCTTCGGCCTGAGGCGTGACTGGTTCGTGGGACGACGCCGTGAGGAGGATATGGCGGATCGCTTCGGCGGTAGCAGTGCCACCTGGCTCTCTGGTTTGGAGAACGCGGAACCCTGCCCGATCAAGCACCTCTGCGAGGTGGCGAATTTGGGTACTTTTCCCGCTGCCTTCGATTCCCTCCAGGGTAATAAACAGGCCGGGAGGCTGTTGCTTCTTCGTCCCCATCGCGTGGCACTCTCGTCGGTAAAGAAAACGGGCGGGATGGTATTCCAAGTTGTTGAAAATAGCAAGAAAAGGCTTGCGAGGCCCTCGTCACTCTCTGTATGATGACCGTCTACCTTTGTCGGCCCATGGTTATGCTGAAAACCTTGCTAAAACGCTACTTTCTGACGGGCTTGCTCGTCATTATTCCCATCTGGGGAACCATCCTCATTTTGAAGGCCCTTTTCGTGGCTGTCGATGGGATTCTCGGTGATCTTTTGATCCGGTTAGTGCCGAGTCATTATGTGCCGGGGCTGGGAATTCTGGCGTTGGTCGTCTTGGTCTTTACAGTCGGGCTGCTTGCCACCAATTTCATAGGCCGGCAAATCGTAAAGTGGTGGGAAGAATTATTGAATCGTGTGCCGCTTGTCCGGGGGATCTACTCGACGTTGAAATCCATGATGGATATTTTGTCGCTCTCCGAGCACGCGTCATACAGCCGCGTCGTGTTGATTCAATTTCCCAAAAATGGCCACTATTGTATAGCGTTCGTGACGGGGGTGACTAAAGGGGAGATGCAAGACCTCGCGCAAGAACCGCTGATCCATGTGTATGTGCCGACGTCGCCGAATCCGACGTCCGGCTATTTTCTGTTGGTGCCGGAACATGAAGTCACGTCCGTCGACATGAGCGTAGAAGAAGCGATGAAGCTCATCGTCTCAGGCGGGCTCTGCTCACCCTCCACATCGCTGGCATCGGCTGTGACTGCCGCGACAAAATGGGGTTCGGTCAAACAGCCCGAAACGGGGGTGCCGATCGGATGAAGCATCCACGATCCGCTGAAGTCTCGATGGTGAAGAAGCCGGTCAGTTCCGATCGGCAGGGGAAGATGGCCGGTCTCGCGGTGGTCGTGATGGCTGCCGGGCTTGGGAAGCGCATGCGCTCAACACAGGCGAAGGTGCTGCATCCGGTGGCAGGCCAGGCGATGGTGCTCTATTCGGTTGGGCTTGGGTTACGCGTCGCCGGGGATCGTGTGGCTGTTGTGGTGGGACATCAGGCCGATCTGGTTCGCCAGGTGATCGACCGCGCGACGTCGGGGAAGAACGGCAGCTCTCCCGTTGCCATTGTTCAGCAGCGGGAACAATTGGGCACAGGCCATGCGGTCTTGCAGAGCCGCCCGGTGTTTGCGGTGGGCAGGCGGGGCGCTCCTTCCAAGTATCTGATTCTGAACGGCGATACGCCGTTACTTCAGGAAACAACCGTGCGCGAACTCCTTCGCGTTCATGAAGCGGAAGGCGCAACTGTAACTATTCTGACCGCAGTGCTTACAGACGCAAGCGGATACGGACGGGTTGTGCGAACGAATTCAGCCGAGGGGGGGGTCTCTCGCATTGTCGAAGATCGTGACGCCAACGCAGAGGAGCGAGCGATCCGTGAAATCAACGTGGGCACCTATGTGGTCGACGGAGAGTTTCTCTTCAGCGCCTTAGAAAAGCTCGATCCCAGTAACGCCCAAGGGGAATATTACTTGACGGATATCATCCGTCTCGCGGAACGTGCCGGACGGCGTGTGGCTGCAGTGGTGCTCGACAATCCAGACGAAGGACTTGGTGTGAATACGCGCCGACAGCTTGCTGAAGCGGAGCAGGTCGTGCGGCAGCAGATTCGCGATCGATGGCTGGACGCCGGTGTGACGATGATCGATCCGGCCTCAACCTGGATTGATGCGTCGGTCATAATCGGGAAAGACACGATCCTGTACCCCAATATCATGCTCGAAGGGTCGACGGTCATCGGAGAAGATTGTGTGCTGCGTGCTTTTACACGGCTGACGAATTGCATCGTCGGCAATGGCGTTGAGATTCTCGATCACTGCGTATTTGCCGATTCTCGCATTGAGGACGGCGCGCATCTGGGTCCGTTCGTCCATCTGCGCCCCGGTGTGGTGGTGCGGAAGAATGCCAAGGTCGGGAACTTTGTCGAGATGAAAAAAACCGATCTGGGCGAAGGATCGAAGGCGAACCATCTGAGTTACCTGGGGGACGCAACGATTGGAAAGGGAGTCAACATCGGCGCCGGTACCATCACCTGTAACTATGATGGTCTGCAGAAATTCCAGACGGTGATCGGAGATGGGGTCTTTCTCGGCAGCGATACGCAGTTGATTGCGCCGGTGACAATCGGGGCAGGGGCCATCATCGCAGCCGGCACCACGGTTACGGAGGATGTACCGGCAGATGCTTTGGTGATTGGGCGGGTGCCTCAAGAGAATCGTGCAGGATGGGCGGCGCGCCGGCGGGCGCTCCTTGCAGACGGGGACTCTTTGCCGCCCGGCAGCAAGCTGACAAGCCTGAAAGCTGACAAGGTTTCAAGTAAATCGAGTCAGAAAAATGCCAAGTCGACTAAAGGACGAACGCGATGAGATGCTCTTTTTGTCAGCGTGTCAGCTTGTCAACCTGGAGCTAAAACTATGTGTGGGATTGTCGGATACGTAGGCGATCAGGAGACGGTGCCGATTCTGATCGGCGGGCTGGCCAAGTTGGAGTATCGAGGCTACGACTCGGCCGGCGTCGCGGTACTACAAGGCGAGAAGATTGAAATTCGGCGTACGGTCGGCAAACTGGCTAATCTTCAGAAGTCGCTCAAGGAGAAAGAACTCAAGGGCACGGTGGGGATCGGCCACACGCGATGGGCGACGCACGGGAAGCCTTCGGAGCAAAACGCTCACCCACACCGCTCGAAAGGCTGTGTGCTGGTGCACAACGGCATCATTGAAAACTATCAGCCGCTGAAACAGCAATTGGAGGCAGAGGGGTACAAGTTTCATTCGGAAACGGATACGGAAGTCGTGGCGCATCTGATCGACAAATATCTTGAGCAAGGCATGAAGTTGGCCGAAGCGGTGCGAGCCGCCACGAAAGATGTGCGAGGGAGTTATGCGCTCGCCGTCATTTCGGAGCGAGAACCGGGAACGATGGTCGCGGCGCGTTCCGGATGTCCGCTGGTTGTGGGGAAAACCTCCAAGGCATGCTTCGTCGCTTCGGACGTCATGGCCATGCTCGCCCATACCCGTGATGTAACCTACCTCGAAGAGGGCGATGTGGCGGTGGTCACTGCAACGGATATTCATTTCACCGACGTCGATGGCCATCCAGCTAAACGGAAACTCACGAAGATTACATGGGATACCGCTGCGGCAGAAAAGGGCGGATTCCCGCACTTCATGTTGAAGGAGATTCACGAACAGCCGCAAACGATTCTCGACACAATGCGCGGGCGCTATTCTTACGATACTGGCGAGGCGGATCTGCCGGACATCGGATTGACGCCGAAAGAGTTTGCCGAAGCTGGACGAACCTGGATCGTGGCCTGCGGCACCTCGTGGCACGCGGGGCTGGTGGGGAAATATCTGTTGGAGGAGATGGTCCGCAGGCCGGTGCAGGTCGATATCGGGAGCGAATTCCGCTACCGCGATCCGTTGGTCGGTAAGAACGATCTCTTTATTACCATCTCGCAGTCCGGCGAGACGGCGGACACGTTGGCCGCCGCGCGTGAAGCGAAGGGAAAAGGGGCGCGTGTCGTGTCGATCGTGAACGTGGTCGGCAGTACGCTGGCCCGTGAATCGGACGGCGTGCTCTACACGCATTG
>JANNIV010000077.1:0-4175 GCA_031405355.1 Nitrospira sp. | reverse complement strand
CGGATCAAACCGACACCGATCTGGCGACGGTGCTGACCGAGCTGAAACTTCAGGAAACGGCCTATGAAGCGACCAGCCAAACGTTTTCACGGCTGTTCGATCTCTCGCTGTTGAGGTTTCTCCGCTGACTACCGATCGGGAGTGGAGTTTCGAGTTTCAGGTTTCTAGTTTCTTGTTTCAGGTTCTCAGGAACAGCCTCCGAAAACTTGAAACTAGAAACATGAAACTAGAAATTCGCGAAGGGTTAAACCGAGGGATTGGACTTCACTCATGCTGGTGTTGACTCGGAGACGCGGTGAAGGTGTGGCCATCGGTCCGGACATTCGGATCGTGGTACTGGGAATTCAGAATGGACAGGTTCGCTTGGGCGTCGAAGCGCCACGAACGGTCGAAGTGCATCGCGATGAGGTCTGCGTCAGGATTCAAGAAGAGAACCAACTTGCAGCGCGCACGCCGGTGGTCCCGTTCGACGACTTTCAACGATTATTGCGAAAGAAACTTGCCTAACCCCAAGGAGCCGTTGTTATGAATGTTACCTCAACTCGCTTTGGAACCTTCGATGTTCCGCCTGAGTCACTCCTGACCTTTCCGTCAGGGTTGCTCGGGTTTCCGGAATGGACCAGCTATGTGATACTCGATCATGACACCGACGCGCCATTTAAATGGCTGCACTGTACGGAGGAGGCGTCCCTTGCGTTCGTGGTCATCGACCCCGCATTGTTCAACCAACACTACCAAGTCGCGATTTCGCCGGAGGCGCGGTTTGAGGTGGAAGGGAGTGAGACTGACGAGCTGAGCCTCGCGGTCATCCTCACCATTCCATCGGATGATCCATCCGCCATGACCGCCAATCTTCGCGGCCCTCTCCTCATGAACCTCCGCACGAGACGCTGCAAGCAACTCGTTCTATCAGAGGACCATCCCACCCGCTATCCGGTGTTTTCCGCTCAGGCACAGACCGAACGCGGCCAGATCGTGACGGCTGCTGAGGCGATTCCAGCCTAGGCCGGGGGTGCAGGCCGAAGGGATACAGGCTGAAGGTCGGAGGTTCTAACACTTCAGCCTGCATCCCTTCAGCCTTTAGCTCCCGACACTATGCGAGATACAGTATTGCTCGCAAATGGATTGGCCTGTTCGCCGTCGCCGGCGTACCCCCGGCAAGTATGAGATCAGCTTCTGGCACGACACGCTGGGCGCGCTCACGAAGCAGGTGACCGTCCCGCCGCAGGGCGAGTTATCCGTTACGTTCCAATACCTATAGAAAGAACACGAGACCGATAACCATGCCGACGCGTAAGTTCCCCATCTGGCCAGGGTTCATGCGCGTATGGACGGGTAGTCTGCGGACCCGACTGACGTTCGGACTCTGCCTCTTCATCCTACTGATTCTCGGTGGCGGTTCGGCATGGACCATCACCCAGCAGACGCAGGCCCTCCACCAGGCAGCCGAAGATCAGGTGCGTGAGATAGGCCGCGCGTTTGCCGTGACTGGAGCGACAGCGATCTTAGGAAACCTGTTTCGTTTTCAGGAGTCGTTGTCGGCCTATCAGAACAATCCTGACATCCGGGAGCTGGAGATAATCGACCCTGACAACCTGATTGTTGCAGCCAAGCATCCTGAACGGATTGGAACCGTCCTGAACGATCCTCAGTGGGAGACGTCTAAAAATTCCGGCACTGAACAGCTCAGTGCCGTCATCGACCAGACCGGTGAACCGGCCTTAGCCTTTGTGGAGCCCTTGTATAACGGGCGAGAAATTGCCGCGTGGATTCGTATCGAATACTCCCTGGCTCGGATTCAACATGAAATCATGTTGGCCATGTGGCGCACGATCGCTCTCACGTTGACTGCGACCCTGATCGGCTTCTTTGTCATTCGGTTAGTCATGAGGCGGGTGGGCACGGCCTTCAATTCGATTCTGGCGCAACTGGAAGAAGCCTTCTCGATCTTTGATCTTTCTGGCGACGTGGTGCTGTTCCAGGGGAGCGATGAGAAGGTGGCGAAGGCGAAGCGCAGGCCCGATCAAGGGGAATTTGAACAAACCGTGACCGCGACCCAGGTCACGGTTGGGCTCATCAAAGCCCAGTCCAGGGAGCTGCTCCAGATCAACGTCTCCCTGGATGGAAAAGTGCGTCAGCGGACGACTGAACTGGCCGAGACCCGCGACCAGGCGTTGGCAGCAGTCAAAGCCAAGTCGGCCTTTCTGGCGACCATGAGCCATGAGATTCGGACCCCCATGAATGGCGTCATTGGCATGACCGGCCTCCTGCTGGATACCGACCTCACGCCCGAGCAGCGGGAATATGCCGAGACTGTCCGCAGCAGCGGAGAGCACTTGCTCGTGATCATCAACGACATTCTCGATTTTTCAAAAATTGAAGCCGGCAAGCTGTCCTTAGAAATCATCGACTTTGACCTGCGCACCGCGGTCGATGAAACGCTGGATCTGGTGGCCAAGCCCGCTGCTGATAAGGGGGTGAACCTGGCCTGTTTGGTCCACGCAAACGTCCCATCCGCCCTCCGGGGCGATCCAGGGCGGCTGCGCCAGATTCTGCTGAATCTCCTATCGAATGCCCTTAAGTTTACGGCTCGGGGCGAAGTCGTGCTCTCTGTGTCGCTGGCGGGCGCCGCCGACGACTCGGTCACGGTGCGGTTTGAGATCCAAGACACTGGCATCGGCCTGTCCCTTGAGACGCAGGGGCGCCTGTTCCAGCCCTTCAGTCAGGCCGACAGTTCGACCACGCGCAAGTATGGCGGCACGGGGTTGGGGCTCGCCATCTGCAAACAGCTCACGGAGCTGATGGGGGGCCAGATCGGGGTGGAGAGTCAGCCTGGGGCAGGCAGTACGTTCTGGTTCACGGTGTCCCTCGCCACACAGCCGCCAGTCACGCAACCGATGGACAACCGAGCTGCGCAAGATTTGCGTGGGCGCAGTCTCTGTATCGTAGATGACCATGCCACCAACCGCCGCATTCTGGAATCGTATGCGATGAAATGGGGCGTCCGGTGCCGGCTGGCCGTGGACGGCCAGGAGGCCTTGGCCTGCTTGCGCGCGGCGGCTGCGGAGGGCGCCGCGTGCGACTTTGCCATCATTGACATGCAGATGCCCGGGATGGACGGCCTGGAACTGGCCCGGGCGATCAAGGCCGATCCGTTGTTGGCCCCTACCCGGCTCATTCTTTTGACGGCCCAGGGACAGCGGGGCGATGCCCAGGCGGCGCAGGCAGCCGGTTATGCCGCGTACCTCACCAAACCGATACATGAATCGCGCCTGTATGAGTGCCTCCTCGCCGTGGTGACCCTGTCCGTGCCGGCCACGCCGACCACGTTGATCACACGTCATAGTTTGGCCGAGGCCAAAACCCAGGGCGCCATCAAGATTCTGCTCGCTGAGGATAACGTCATCAACCAGAAGGTGGCGACCAGGATGTTGGAGAAGTTGGGGTATCGGGTGGATGTGGCGGCCAATGGTAAAGAGGCGCTCGAGGCGCTCGGGCGGATCGACTATGCGGCAATACTCATGGATTGCCAGATGCCGGAAATGGATGGCTTCGCCGCCACGCGCCACATTCGCGAAGGCGAACAAGCGCGTGGCAATGTTGAATTAGGAATGAGGAATGATGAATTGAACTCCGCCGATTCTCCTCCCTCCATTTCTCATTCCACATTCCACATTCAGCATTCCGGCCGTGTGCCGATTATCGCCATGACGGCCAACGCTCAACCGGAAGATCGTACCAGGTGTCTCGAAGCCGGCATGGATGACTACATCAGCAAACCCGTACAATCCAAAGTCTTAGCCGATGTACTGGCGCACTGGATCCCGTCGGCCTCGGTGGGGACGGTCGGGTGAGCCCAACGAGACTGGAGTTTCTAGTTTCAGGTTTCTAGTTTCAAGTTCGACCTCGGAATTTCAGCAATCCGAAACGAACAACTAGAAACTAGAAACATGAAACTGAAAACTACAAAACGGCGTTCTTATGCGGCAGGCCTTCTGACGTCTCCTTGGTGCCGCCTTCGCTCTTCCAGAAGCTGAAGGAGGCGGAGTACGGCTTTTTCAAGCTGCGTATAGATCATCGGGCCTTCAACCAGCGTACCGAGTCTTCCAAACGCTTCCAATTGTCCGGCGGACAACACCACCTCCGATGCGCAAAGATTGCTCGCAGTCCCTTTC
>JANNIV010000076.1:0-8796 GCA_031405355.1 Nitrospira sp. | reverse complement strand
AACCAACTATAGCAAGCGGTTTTTTCGAGAGTCAATCCGGCGAGCGCGCAATCCGTGAGATGTGAAACGTGAAAGGTTTCGGATCGAGCTTGAGCTGCCCTCCCCACGTTTTACCTTTCACGTCTTACTTTTCACGGTTCTTGAGACCGGTCAGGAGACGGAGAAGATCACTTCAATTTCGACGGGAGCCCCGCGGGGTAACTCAGCAGCCCCCACAGCCGCACGGGCATGACGACCAGCCTCTCCAAAGATCTCAACCAGGAGGTCCGAGGCGCCGTTGAGAACTTGGGGCTGTTGTATAAAGCCCTCGGCCGACGCCACATGCCCGACAACCTTCACGACTCGTGTGATACGGTCCAACGTCCCAAGTGCCTGCTTGGCAATCGCCAGGGCATTCAAGAGAGCAAGCCTAGCCGCCTCCATCCCCTGCTCCACCGTCAGATCACGCCCAAGCTTGCCGGAGAAGGCCAACTGCCCGTCTCGCATAGGAAGGACGCCGGACAAGAATAAGAGATTTCCGGCCTGGACCGCCGGAATGTAGATCGCCAACGGTTGCGGCGGCGGCGGCAACTCGATGTGCAGTTCTTTCAGTTTACGTTCGTAGGACATCGCTGTCGAATGTTCAATGTTGAATTTTGAATGGTGCTGGTGAATGTTCGGAAATCATCAGATCGAGTCCGACTCCGACAATTCAACATTGACCATTCACCATTCCTAATTCCGCTTCACGTGGAACGCGGACTACCCTGCGCGAAGGGCATCGAGAAAACTTTCACCAACAGGAAGTTGGCCCCCTTGCAGAGCTTCCACAATGGTATGTCCAAGATCGGCAGCAGAAGCTCTGATGCCAAGATCAACCCCATAGGCCAATTTGGGCCCAGTGGCCAAGAGAGGGACATATTCCCGCGTCGAGATCTGATCCGCCTTCGTCATATCCCGTCCATGATCGCCCGTAATGACGAGTAGGTCGCCTGGGCGAAGCTGCTCCAGCAATCCGGATAGCTGTCGATCAAAAGCATGAAGAGCCGCTGCCGACTGTGCCACACCCGCTTCCAGGACATCGAGCCCGGCAAAAATCAATCCGCGGGGAACCTTTTTCAACATCCCCGTCACCTCGGTAAGTAATGAGGCCCAATGCGCAACGGGAACCGAACGAGTGAGCCCGCGGCCACTGAAGAGATCGCCGACTTTTCCTACCCCAATCAGGATCTGGCTCACACGGTTGAGCACATCGAACATAGTCAGCCCTGGTGGTTCAAGCACGAACTCACGGGATTGTGGGCTGAACTGCACCAGACCGGCATCGCCTGAGAGAAGATGAGCGGACACACGAAAAATTCCCCAAGGAGCCTTGAGCAATTTCCTCGCGTCCCGGCAGCGCTGAAAGAACTCGTCCCGTCGCATGGCACTCTCATGCGTTGCCACATGGCAGGTTCGCCGTCCATCCGTCCAGACGATCAACGCGCCCGACGACAGATGCTCAGCCTCACACTCGCGAAGCATGGCGACGCCGGACGAGCGGCGATTGCCGACGATCTTCCGCCCAAATACCTGTTCAAGCGCTGCGACCATGTCAGGAGGAAACCCGTTTGGATACAGCGGCCCGGGAATGTCTGTGGGATGACCGGCTATTTCCCAATAACCGGCTATGGAATCCAGGCCCTTCGAAAGGAATCCAAGACGACCGAAACACCCTTCCGGCTGCCCCATCACCCGCACACCTTTGATGCTTGTAATATGGCCAAGCCCGAGCGCTTCCAGCGTGGGGAGGTCGAGTCCGCCAACGGCATCCGCCAGATGGGACAAGGTGTTGGAACCGGCATCGCCGTATTCCGCCGCATCGGGCATGGCCCCGACACCGAGTCCATCGATCACCAGCACAATCACACGAGAAATCATGCGCGCACTATAGCAGAAGCGAGGGCCATCGGATACGTTCCTCGTGAAGTGGAATTAGGAATGGTGAATGGTAAATGTTGAATTGAGGTGTTTGGAGATCAGATTCTCGACTCTTAGACTTTGGACTTTGGACTTTGGACTCTGGACTTCGACCTTCAGCCTTCAGCCTTCAGCCTGCGGGCCCACTCCGCCACAATCGCGAGGCTTGCGCTGGTGCCGATTCGATCTGCACCGGCCTCCAGCATGGCCAACGTGGACTTCCAGTCCCGAATTCCTCCTGAGGCCTTCACCTTGGCGCGACCGGCCACGGCCACTTTCATCAGCTTCACATCTTCAACCGTCGCACCGGCAGCGCCGAACCCGGTCGAGGTCTTCACGTAGTCGGCCCCCGCCTCGACAACCAACTGGCAGGCCGTACGTTTCTCTTGATCGGTCAGATAACAGGTTTCAAGTATGACTTTGTGCTCAACGCCCGTAGTCGCCTTCACCACTTCAGCAATGTCCTGTCGCACATACTCTCGATCGCCCGACTTCAGCCGGCTCACATTCATGACCATATCCAGCACCCGCGCACCGCGCGCGACCGCTTCAACGGCTTCGGCAACTTTGGCCTTCGTCGTGTGACCGCCAAGGGGAAACCCGATAGGAATGCCAACCAGGATTGCGGTGCCGGCGACAGCTGCCACCGCTTCATCCACATAGCAAGGCGGGACAAAAATTACGGAAAACCCAAACTCCTTCGCCTCCTGGCACAGCCGCAGGACATCCATCTTTGTCGCGTCAGGCCGGAGCACCGTGTGGTCAATGAGATTCGGCACATTCCATTCAGACATCACAGGCTCCAAAAAACGTGGTTGGTTTGTTTTGTTTATCTGGTTGATTTGGTTTATCTGATTAACTTCGTTCAACCAAACAAACAAGACAAACCAAATGAACCAAATAACAGTCTTCTTCCGCTAGCGGACTTTTCAGCATCCTGATAACTCACGACACTCCTTCTTTGTCCGCAATAGACCCATCCCCTGGGAAGATGGACGTCTGGGAGGAACGCGTCCCACGACGAAAGGGCCGCTTCTGATATTTCTCTACCGCTTTGTTGTGTTCGATCAGCGTCGCGGAAAACTGGTGCGTGCCGTCGTTCTTAGAAACAAAATACAAGGAGCGCGAATCAGACGGATAGAGCGTCGCGCGAATCGCTTGAATGCCCGGATTGGCGATCGGTCCAGGCGGCAGTCCCTGTACCCGATAGGTATTGTAGGGACTGGGGCTCGACAGGTCTTTCTTGTGTATATTTCCGTCGAATGCCGGCAAACCATAAATGACTGTTGGATCGCTCTGTAACGGGATGCGCTTCTTGAGCCGATTGTGAAACACCGCTGAAATCTCCGGACGTTCGCTGCCCGACCCGGTCTCCTTTTCGATCACGGAGGCGAGGGTCAACACTTCGTGCATCGTCATTTTGCGTTCCTGCATCCGGGCGAGGAGATCAGGGCCGACCACCTCCCCCAGCTGTTCAACCATGGCGGCCAACACCTCTCGCGTCTTGACCCCACGGGGAAATTTATACGTGTCGGGATAGAGGTATCCTTCCAGCGTCTCCGCCTTAATTCCAAGCGACGCGATGAACTCACGATCTTTTGCAAGCCGGAGGAACTCCACACGATCCGCGAGACCCTGTTGCGAGACCACATCGGCAATTTGGACGATGGTGAGCCCTTCGGGAATAGTCAGCGGATGGAGCAACACATGGCCATTGAGCAACATCGCAAGAATCTCTGCCGGAGTCATGCCGGGATTCAGCTCATATTCACCTGCATGAACTTTCCGGTCGGCAGATTGTGATTTTCCAAAAAGGACGAAGGAAAACCGGTTCTTGATCAATCCTTCGCGCTCAAGCAACGCAGCGACATGTTGAAACGTCGAGCCATCCGGGATGACGACAACTTTCGAGGGAGGATGCATTTCTGTGGGAATAGCCGGGCCTTCAGCCCAGCGAATCGTCTGATAGGCCGCGACGCCAAGTGCGACCGTTACGACCAGCAGACTTCCGAGAATGATCCGTAGGCTCATGAGGTGGTTCTACCGTTTCTCTGTCAGAATACTCATCCGCCAGTAATGCCGGCTCCATCTTCGATACCGGCTCAAGACTCGCCAGATAGCTCTGGAGCAGAATCGAAGCGGCGATGCGATCCACCACACCCTTCCGCTTTTTCCGGCTGACATCGGCTGCGATCAAGAGGTCTTCAGCCGCCTTCGTCGTCAACCGTTCGTCCCACAGAATAACGGGGACTGGCACTCCCTGCTCCAACCGGGCCTGAAACTCGCGCATCGCCTGGATTGCCGGCCCCTCGCGGCCATCCAATTGGATGGGAAAACCCAACAGCACTTGTCTGACTGCATACGTCCCTACGAGGGAGGCGATATGCGCAATATCCCGATCCAACGTACGCCGATTAAGCGTCTCCAGTGGTTGCGCGGTCCAGCCCATTTCATCACTGAGGGCCACGCCAATCCGCACCGTTCCGTAATCGAGCGCGAGCACTCGTTTACCATCCTCCATCAGTCTACCGCTCCAACATCCGTTCGACCAGCCCAAAAACATTTCCCAACGCAGCATCCAACTTGGCTGGATCCTTCCCGCCGGCCTGTGCCATCTCGGGTCGGCCACCGCCGGTGCCGCCGACTTCCGCCGCCATCTCCTTGATGAGGTCGCCCGCTTTCAATCGGCCAATCAAATCCTTCGTCACGACGACCAGCAGCGAGACCTTGCCATCGTTGGCGGCCCCGAGGGCCACAACACCGCTCTTCAACTTATCCCGCAACTGATCGGCCAACGCCCGCATGCCGTTCACATCCAGGCCATCGGTGCGTTGCACATGCACCTGAACGCCGGCGATGGTTTTCGCCATGGCCTCGGCGGCTGAGCCACCGGCCATTTTCAATTTCACCTCTTCCAGCTCACGTTCTTTATCTTTCAGCTGCGTCATGACCTTGCGTGTTTTGGCCACCAGCTCAGACTGGCCGACCTTGAGCAGGATCGAGAGTTCTCGAATGTCGGTTTCCAACTGTTTCATCTGCGCGAGCGCCCCGCTGCCGGTCTGGGCTTCAATACGGCGGACACCAGCCGCGACGCCGGTCTCCGAGACAAGCCTGAACAAGCCGATGTCCCCCGTCTGTCGACAGTGCGTTCCACCGCAAAGCTCCTTGCTGAAAGACTCGACCGTGACAACCCGCACCTGCTCACCGTACTTATCGCCAAAGAAGGCCAGCGCGCCCTTAGCCACCGCATCCTGAATGCTCATCACCTCAGTCGCGACCCGCTCGTTCTTCCGCACCTCGTTGTTCACAACGGTTTCAATCTCATCCACCTCACGGGAGGACAGCGGTCTGAAATGGGCAAAATCGAATCGCAAGCGATTCGGCCCGACCAGCGACCCATACTGTTTGACGTGAGGGCCCAGCAAATCGCGTAACGCCGCATGCAGCAAGTGGGTAGCCGTATGGTTTCGCTGAGCATCCTGCCGCGTCGTGGCATTGACGGTCATGCGCAGAGCCTCGCCCTCGCGAATCCGCCCTTTTGTTACTGTCCCCTTGTGCAGAATCATGGTCGGCGCCGGCCTCGTGGTTTCCGTAATCTCCACCTGCCCATCATGGCCCATCAACAGGCCCCGATCGCCGACCTGCCCGCCGCCTTCCGCGTAGAACGGTGTCACATCCAGAACGATTTCAACTTCATCGCCTTCCGCCGCTTCCCCGACCAATCGATCGCCTTTCAAAATCGCCTGCACGAGACTTTCGCTCTCCAGGCGGTCGTAGCCGATAAACTTCGTTGTCCCGATACGCCCGGCTAGTTCCGCAACCGCAGGCCGAGCAATCTCCTGTACGAACCCACCGGTTTTACGCGCGCGATTCCTCTGTTCTTCAATGGCCTGATCGAACCCTACCTCATCAAGCGTCATCCCCTGCTCACGACAGGCCTCTCCCATCAAATCAATCGGGAACCCATAAGTGTCGTAGAGCTTGAACACATCTGAACCGGCGAGAACCTTGTTCCCGGTCGAGCGTGCTTTCGCAATCATCTCATTGAGAATCGGCAACCCTTGGTCGAGCGTAGCGATAAACCGCTCCTCTTCGCCTCTCGTCGCCTCGACAATCGTCGCAGCAGCGCTTCTAACTTCTGAATAGACCCCGGCCATCTGACTCACGACCGCCTCCGTCAATCCATAGAGGAAAGGCTCGACGATGCCCAGCAGCCGCCCATGCCGCGCAGCCCGGCGCAGAATCCGACGCAGCACATAGCCGCGTCCCTCGTTCGACGGCAGGACGCCATCCGCCATCAAGAACGTGATCGCGCGAAGATGGTCCGCCACTACACGCATCGACCGATCGGTCTGGTCTTGCTCCCCATAGCGAACTCCCGCCCTGGCAGCCACGGCGGTCAGCAACGGTGTGAACACATCGCTGTCATAGTTGCTGTAGACGCCTTGCGCCACTGCCGCCAGCCGTTCCAATCCCATACCCGTATCGATGCTGGGCTTGGGCAAAGGATGCAGCGTCCCCGCAGCATCTCGATTAAACTGCATGAAGACGAGATTCCAAATCTCAATGACCCGATCGCCCTCGCCGTTCGGCCGATCATCGCCCGGCACCGATGGTCCCTGATCGAAATGCAGCTCCGAGCAGGGCCCACAGGGTCCGGTATCGCCCATCTGCCAGAAATTATCCTTCTCGCCACACCGCATGATCCGCCAGGCTGGAACCCCCACCTTCTGCCACAGCTCGTCCGCCTCGTCGTCGTCGCGGAAGATCGTCACCCACATCCGATCCTTTGCCAAACCGACCGTCTGGGTCAAAAACTCCCAGCCGAACTGAATGGCATCTTTCTTAAAGTAGTCGCCGAAGGAGAAGTTCCCCAGCATTTCAAAGAACGTATGGTGACGCCTGGTATAGCCGACATTCTCCAAATCGTTGTGTTTGCCCCCTGCACGGAGACACTTCTGCACGGTGACCGCACGTTTGTACCCGCGCGTTTCCTCGCCGAGGAATACCCGCTTAAATTGGTTCATCCCGGCATTGGTGAAGAGCAACGTAGGATCGGCTTGAGGAATCAAGGCGGAACTCGGCACGGCTTGGTGGCCTTGCTGTTCGAAATACCGAATGAAGGCCTGTCTCAACTCTTTGGTGCTATTTTTCATGCCGTCCTTAGTCTGCAGTCCGAAGGCTGAAGGTCGGAATTTAAAGTTCCGAACACTTCGGTCTCCAGCATCGAGACCTCTTTCAATCCCGACAATTCAAAATTCCTCATTGATCATTCCGCATTCCCAATGCTGTCTCAATGGTGTCTTCGTCAAACCCTCGTTGGTTCAAGAGCCTCGCTAATCGACCGATCTTCTGCGTTGAGCTGCCCTGTCCGGCCATACTCACCACCTGCATGGCCAAGTCCTGTTCACTCACCTTGCGATAGGTGGCCCGCAATGTCGCATGCACGATGTGTTCAGGACAGCCGGTGGCGAGCAGCTCTTCTTGCAGGCGCACACGCCCCATCGGCATGCGGGCGAGTCGCCGATCGGCCCACCGCGCAGCAAACGCGACATCATCGAGGTATCGCAACGCTATCAGCCGTCGAACTGTGGCTCTTATCTGTGCGGGAGAGGCCCCCTTCGCCGCGAGCAACCGTTCGATCTGGGCTGTCGTGCGATCGCTGCGAGCCAGCGCGCGCACCGCCAGTTGTAGCCACTGATCGGGAGTTCGAGTTTCTAGTTTCATGTTTCTGGTTTCAAGTTGTTCGTTTCGGATTGCCGAAATTCCGAGGTCAAACCTGAAACTTGAAACTAGAAACCAGCAACTCCCTTCCGTTAGGCTCCCACCTTGTGCGGCCGCCGCTCTTCGCGTTTCTCTTCAGTCTTCTTTTCGTCTTTCACCGACGCGGTAGAGGGCTTTTCAGGGGTATGACCCGGCAAAGCGGCCAAGTCGCGCAGCTTCCCTTCAATCTCACGCGCCAACGGCTGATTGCTGAAGAGAAAATCGCGCACCGCGTCACGTCCCTGCCCAAGCCGCTCACCCTGATAGGAGTACCAGGCCCCGGACTTCTCAACCACTTTCTTTTCGACCCCGAGATCGACTAACTCGCCGGTCTTTGAAATTCCCTGCGCGAACATGATGTCAAACTCCGCTTGCTTGAACGGAGGCGCCATCTTGTTTTTCACGACCTTCACACGCACGCGGCTGCCGGTCACCTCCTGCCCTTCCTTGATCGACTCGATGCGCCGGATATCCAGCCGCACGGACGAGTAGAACTTGAGCGCATTGCCGCCGGTGGTGGTCTCCGGGTTACCGAACATTACGCCGATCTTCATGCGAATCTGATTGATGAAGATCAGGGTCGTCTGCGACTTGGAGATGGCCGCCGTCAACTTTCGAAGCGCCTGCGACATGAGTCGCGCTTGCAGACCCATATGGGCATCGCCCATTTCACCTTCAATTTCAGCTCTCGGCACGAGCGCTGCGACAGAGTCCACCACAATGACATCGATCGCCCCGCTCCGGACGAGCGTCTCGGCAATTTCCAACGCCTGTTCGCCGGTGTCAGGCTGCGACACCAATAGATCGTCTGCCTGGACACCCAGCTTCTTGGCATAGGCCAAATCCAACGCATGCTCCGCATCGATAAAGGCAGCAGTGCCACCGGCCTTCTGCGCTTCCGCAATCACATGCAGGGTCAACGTCGTCTTGCCCGAAGACTCAGGACCAAAGATTTCGATCACCCGGCCACGGGGAAGCCCCCCGACGCCGAGAGCAATGTCGAGTCCGAGGGACCCGGTCGAAATCGCAGGGATATCCACCGGGGCATCGGCTCCCCCCAGTTTCATAATCGCCCCCTTCCCATATTGCTTCTCA
>JANNIV010000075.1:0-1535 GCA_031405355.1 Nitrospira sp. | reverse complement strand
GCCAGGAGGTCATGGCATTCTTGGATCTTTTGGAGCGCCGGGCCGTCATACCGGCTTCCTGGAAAATCTTTCCGTACCCGTTCGAAGGCTTCGAGGGCTTTCTGAACCGGGCCTGGATCACGCTGAATCCCCTTGGTCAGTTTCATCTGGCTTTCGCCGACTCGGAACACCGCATAGGAGGCGAGGATGTGAGAGCGATGGAGATCGAGGAAATGGTTAAACTCGACGATGGCTTCCGCATATTCCTCTTTCTCAAAGAACGCCTCTCCTCGCTTCATGATGACGTTGGGGTCGTAGTTCTTTTTGACCGTATCGCCTAAGAAGATCTGCTCGTCGGTACCGCTGAGGGCTTTCTTCGCGGTATCCTGAGTCTTGGGTGTGCTGGAACAGGCGGTGGTGACAGAGAATGCCGCGACACAAAGGCCGATGGCCACTGTCATTCGGAGCGCAGCAGTCTGGATAGAGGGGAAGTGTACCATCATTGCCCAAAAATGTAGCAGGAGCCCTGGCCGAATGCAAGGTTTCAACGCCATCAAGTTGACCCCCTGTCGTACCGAGACCTATAATCCCGCGGATCTTGCAGCGAACCATAGAGTAGTCTGACCTATGATACGAACAAGAATTATCGGAACTGGTTCGTACCTCCCTGAACGGGTGGTCTCGAATCGCGAGGTGGGGGCTTCTCTGGACCTCGATCCGGAGGTTATCTCTCGTTTGACAGGTATTCAGGAGCGACGAAGGGCCGCTCAGTCCCAAGCGTCTTCTGATCTTGCGGTGGAAGCGGCCAGGCAGGCGCTTGGGGCTGCCGGATTCCCGGTTTCTGAGTTGGGCGCAATTGTGCTTTCGACCACCTCTCCCGATACGGTCTTCCCTTCCACCGCCTGCCACGTTCAGCGGATGCTTGGCTGCTCCGCGATACCGGCATTCGACGTGGCGGCTTCCTGTTCGGGCTTTCTCTACGGACTTTCGATGGCCGATGCCATGATCCGGAGCGGGCAGGTGAAGACCTGTTTGGTGGTGGCGGCAGAAGTGAAGTCGCGCTCCATCGATTCCGCCGATGGCGATACGGCTCTCTTATTTGGCGATGGGGCCGGTGCGGCTCTGTTGCGGGGCGAACCGGATGCAGACCAGCTGAGTCGGGGGCTTTTAGGCCTCCGTCTCCGTTCGGACGGCGCTCAGCATGGCTTGATTATGATTCCCGCAGGTGGGTCGCGCCGGCCGACGACGCAGGAGACGGTTGAGCAGAAAAGCCATACGTTGCGGATGGAAGGGGCGCCGCTCTTTCGTTTGGCGGTGAAGCGACTTGACCAGGCCATCCGCGAGATCGTGAAAGAGTTTGGCGTCGATATTCAAGATATCGCGCAGTTCGTCTTACACCAGGCCAACGGAAGAATTCTCGACCAGCTCACGAAGCGGCTTGGGGTCTCGCAGGAACGGGTCTGTTCCGTGATCGGACGTTACGGGAATACGTCGTCGGCGTCATTGCCGATCGCGCTCGACCACGTCGTCCGTTCGGGAAGGATTCTGCCCCACGA
>JANNIV010000074.1:0-3124 GCA_031405355.1 Nitrospira sp. | reverse complement strand
AGGCGTGAGGGGGTAGGTTCTGAGTCCGATCGCCTGACGCTTCACGTTTCACGCTTCACGAGGGGTTTTGAAGATGGGGATGCAAGGGGATTTTTTTCAGTTATTGAAGGAGCAAGGCTATACGCTGGGAAGTTCCGGCCAAGTGGGAGCCGGCCAGGCTCTCACGAACGCCACCACGATTTTGGCCTTCAAGTATCGCGATGGTGTGCTGGTGGCAGGAGATCGTCGCGCGACTGCTGGTAACATGGTGATGTACGATCGGACGGACAAGGTGTTGGAGATCGATCGGCACAGTGTCATGGCAATTGCCGGTGTTCCGGCGACGGCCTACGAAATGGTGCGCGTGTTGGAACATTCCTTCAAATACTACCGGAGAACGCAGTTGCAGGAATTGAGTTTCGATGGCAAGCTGCGCGCCGTCTCCAAGCTCTTGAAGGAGAATGTGCCGGCGGCGTTGGCCGGGACTGGCGCGGTGGTTCCAGTGTTTGCCGGTTACGATTTGGAGCAGGCCTCGGCCAAGATCTACTTCTACGATATCCTTGGGGCGGAGTTCGAAGCCGTAGAATATGCCGTATCCGGGTCCGGTTCCCCTACAATCCGAGGGATTTTGCACTATCTGAATACGTGGGGCGAGCAGCCCCTCAATGCGCTGCCGGAAGAACAGGCTATGGTGCAGGCGTTACGATTGCTTACGAGCGCGGCGGAATTTGATTCGGCGACCGGCGGGGTCAACCGGGAGGCAAGTTTGTACCCCGTGATTAAGTTGATTTCAGGAGCCGGTGTGCAGACGGTGCCGGATGCGACATTGAAACCTCTCTACGAGTCACAGGTGGTGCGCTATGTATGAAGAACCCTATCGTTGGGTGGAAGCGGTCGGCAATCGGCGGCAGTATCTGGACGAACAGTTCAAGCAGGGGAGCCCAGTCGTTGCGCTGACCTATGATGGAGGTATTCTACTGACAACGGTGAGCAAGGGTACTCCGAAGCTCTACGAGATCTACGACCGGCTGGCATTGGGCGGGATGGGGCACCCCACAGATTTGGAAAAGCTTCGCTTCAGTTTGCTCGAAATGGCACACGTCGAGGGCTTCAACCGTTCGCCGTCTGATGTGACGGGACCGAGACTGATAAAGTACGGCATCGCTCCGGTCATTAAGCAGGCCTTTGAGGAAGTGTATAAGGCGCCGTTCATCGTACGTATTCTGGTGGCTGAGTTGGGGCAGAAACCGGAGAAGGATGCGCTGTTGACGATCAATTACGACGGAACCTTTGAGGAAATCACTGGTCATGCGGTTCTAGCTGCCACCACGGCTATCCAAGCGAAGATGCTGGCCTATCTTAAGGAGCAACAGCAGGCTACGCTATCGTTGGAACAGGCGTTGAATCTGGCATTGCGCGCCTGGGCAATCGGTTCGATGGCACAGCAACAGGATGAGGCGGACCAACAGGCTGAAGCCAAGCCGGCGGCGAGTGGCGCAGGCTCATCTGCCTCCGCCATCCCAAACAGTAACGCGTTGATCGAACATGTGCGGGGCCTTGCCGGTGAACGGACAATAGAATGTGCGGTCCTTGAGCGCCAGGCTCCCGGAAGTTCCAAGTATCGCCCGCTCAAGCAAGCAGATCTTTCACGCCTCCTGCCAGTGGCGCTTCAATCCGTTGTGGCAAACTGAGATGTTGAACCGTATTTTCGGACTCGAAACCGAATACGGACTCTTGGTGAATCAAGAGCGGCCCGATCATTCCCCTACCTGGTTCGCGCACAAGATTCGAGACCATCTCTTTCACGTTCAGCGTAGAGGCATTCTCGATCTGCACCACCGGGGACACGATGAACCGCCTGGCAATGGGGGATTTCTCACGAACGCCGGGCGCATGTACCTCGATATGGGACATCTGGAATGGGCCTCGCCGGAATGCGAATCGCTCAGCGATGTGGTGGCAGCCGACCGTGCCGGCGATCAGTTGCTGCAGGATGCGATTCAAGATCTCGGGCTGGACGACACGGTCTCGTTGATCAAGAACAATGTGGATCATGAGACCGATGCGACATTTGGATCGCACGAGAACTATCTCGTCTCACGGCGCTTTCCCTTTACCAGACGCGGGCTCGGACCCTTTGTGACCTTCCTCGTCACCAGGCAAATATTTACAGGGGCCGGGCGTATCGGCGCGGCGAGCCCTCAGGAGGGCTGGGTTCAGATGGACCGGCTCCTTATGCCGCGAGAAGTGAGCCATCGCCATGCGCAGGAGCCTTCCCTTCCGTTTCAGATCTCTCAGCGAGCAGACTACATTGTGAACGATTTCTTCGAATGGGTGCAGCAGAATCGTGCCATCGTCAATACCAGAGATGAACCCTTGGCCGATCCGAATCAGTTCCGCCGCATTCACCTTCTATTGGGCGATTCAAACATGGCCGAGGTGGCGACAGCCTTGAAACTGGGCACGACGGGACTGGTCCTTCAGCTGATCGAAGAGGGGCATGCGCCGCTCGATCTTGACCTCAATGAACCGGTCGAAACCATGCAGGAGCTGTCGCAGGATCAGAGCCGGCAATGGATCGTTCAGCTGCAATCTGGGAAGACGATTTCTGCCATCGATATTCAGGAAGTGTTTCTTGCTGCGGCGGAAGAACACTATCGTGGGCAGGACGATGAAACCGATTGGGTCCTCGATCAATGGAAAGAGGTCTTGCAGGATCTACGCGGAGACTACCAGACGCTGGTGGGCCGCGTCGATTGGGCCTCGAAGCTATGGCTGCTCGATACGTTTCGTGAGGCGGAGAAAATGACGTGGGCAGACCCGGCGCTGAAAAGTCTCGACCTGGAGTATCACAATCTCCATCAAGGTAAGGGGCTCTACTTCGGCCTGATGGAAGAAGGGCGGGTTCCACGTCTCATTACGGACAAGGCCATTATGTTGGCGATGGACCATCCGCCACGCAACACCAGGGCATTTGGGCGGGGTGAACTCGTTCGCTATTTGTTGGCTTGCGGGCCTCCGGATGAATCGGCTGATCCTAAGCCGGAAGAACGGTTTTCTCCCTCCTATGTGATTAATTGGTCGATCTTCCAACTGCGTGGTCAAGCGCCCTTTCCCATGCCGGATCCGTTCAAGACCTACGTGC
>JANNIV010000073.1:0-6476 GCA_031405355.1 Nitrospira sp. | reverse complement strand
GGCCGAAGGCGCGGAGCCTGGAAGAGCTGGAGGCCGCCGGCGTGGTCGCCGCGACCTTCCCATCGCTGCCGCTGTTTGCAGCGGCAAAGGGCGTCCGCGATGCGCTGCGCACGCTCAAAGCCAAGAACTCGCTGATGGCGTGCAGCGATCAAGTGCTGACGCTCGAGGAGTACTACGACCTCATCGGGCTGAAGCCGCTGCTGGCGCGAGTTTATCGAGCGACAAGCCTGACATGCTGTGGATCTCCTCAGTCCATAGACCGTATCGTAAGAGGGGCGAGCCAAGAATGGAAGAAGAAAAAGCAGTGAGATTGAGCCTGACGAACTCAGCGTCTCGTGCCTGTCGCGACCGTTCCACTATTTTGCCACAAACCTGCATGAGGAATGGAGGGTAGTTGGGGCAAATGGCTTCATTTGCCTGCCCCTCGAAAGTAGGGGTTCTTTCCCCATAAGAGAATGGCGTATATTTCAGCCGGTACTGTGCGTGACGTGCCCATTTAGGTCTGCCGGCCCGTTTTGAAGTGACGCTGGAGATTTTGTTGCGACTGCAACTCATGTCCGACCTGATGAGCGGGCCGGGTCATGGTTATTTTCACTGCAGGCGAGCCGTAGTCGGTGGCGCGTGATATCTAACGACGATTTGTCGGAATAGGCGCCAGATATGGAAACACCGAAAATTCTTCAAGCGCCGGACGAGACCAAGACTATCAAGGCGCAGGAGTTGTTGCAGGAGAATGAACCTCTGTTGCGCGAGCCGCGACAAGGGGTAGGTCTTGGCAGCTATGTAATTGATTTGGCGACTGGGGCATGGAAGGTGTCGCCGGAGCTGTACAAGATTTTCGGTGTCGATGAAACATCTCTTCACACGTTGGAAGGATGGGTTGCGTTGCTTCATCCCGACTCACGGGAGAAATGTATCGAGTACCGCTTGGATGAGGAGTTGGAGAAAACACGCATCGATTATCAATGCCGCATTGTCCGCATCAACGACGGAGAGGAACGCTGGGTTCACGGGCTAGAGGAAATTGAATACGACGATCAAAAAACCCCCGTCAGACATGTGGGTACTGTCCAGGACATCACCGAGCGTAAGCACGCAGAAAAACAGACTCAACGGTCGGAAGCCTTCCTTCGACAAGTCATCGACATTAACCCCAACTTAGTCTTTGTGAAGGACCGAGAGGGACGTTTTACGCTGGCGAATAAGGCTGTAGCAGATGTGTATGGGACGACGGTGGAGAATCTCATCGCCAAGACCGATGCCGACTTCAATGCGAACTTCAACGAGGTAGAACATTTCCGCCTGGTCGATCTCAAGGTGATGGATACCAGGCAAGAGCAAGTGATCTCCGAAGAAAAGATCACGGACGCCGCCGGCCAGGTGCGATGGCTTCAGACTGTGAAGCGTCCTATCGAGGGTGAGGATGGACGAGTCAACCACGTACTCGGCGTGGCTACAGATATAACTCAGCGCAAGCTGGCGGAGGGCCGGCTGCGGAGGACGCAATATGCCGTGGATCATGCCACCGACGGCATTTTTGTCATCGGGCACGACGGGTACTTTCTGGACGTCAACGAATCGGCTTGTCGCCGCTTGGGCTATACCAAACAGGAATTACTGACCAAATCGGTGATGGACATCGACCCGGATTTTCCACAGGAAACCTGGAATGCGTTCTGGGAGGAGTTTAAACAAACGAAGTTGCTTCGTCTCGAAACTCGGCATCGCGGTAAGTCAGGCGAGGTCTATCCGGTGGAAGTGGTCGCCAACTATATTTTGCACGAAGGTGAGGAGCTCGATTATGCATTTGTGCGCGATATTACCGAGCGAAAAGAATCAGAGGCGGCCTTGCAGGCGTTTCAGGATCAGATCCGCCAGATGCAGAAGATGGAAGCGATCGGGGAACTAGCCAGTGGCATTGCTCATGACTTCAACAATATCCTTACCGCCATCATGGGCAATGCACAGCTGGCCTGTAAGAAAGTCTCTTCCGATCATCCGCTACAGCCGAACCTCATAAGGATTCTCGAAGCTAGCGATCGGGCCTCCCTCCTCGTGCAGCAAATCCTCACGTTTAGCCACCAGCAAGCATTGTCACTGACTGTGATGGCGCTCTCTCCTGTGGTGAACGAAGCCCTCGAATTGTTGCGGGCCACTTTCCCTGCGGGCGTCGAGCTGACGGCAACTTTCGATGCGGCCACGCCCCAGGTTCTAGCCGATGCCACACAGATCCATCAAGTCGTGATGAATCTCTGCACCAATGCCTGGCATGCACTGAAGAAACAGTCGGGTGACATTGTGGTAGATCTGACGGCGGTCAGGTTGACCCAGCCGGTACACAGCCTTTTTTCGACATTGCCGCCGGGCCACTATGCCTGCCTGTCCGTGCGTGATACCGGGTGCGGCATGGATTCTGAGACGGTGGCGCGCATCTTCGAGCCGTTCTATACCACCAAACCCGTGGGCCAGGGGACGGGTCTCGGATTGAGCTTGGTTCACGGCATCGTTCGAGGACATGAAGGTGCGATCGTTGTGGATAGCTATCTGGGCAAAGGTACGACCGTTTCTGTGTATTTCCCCGCTGCGGAGGCGCGGGCCTATGCAGGTGAGCCAGTTAAAGTTTCGTCTCTTAAGACACAGGGTCGGCTCCGCCATCTGCTCTATCTGGATGACGAGGCAATGTTGGTGGAGCTGGTACGTGCCTGGTTCGAACCCCGCGGATATAGAGTTACCGGCTGTATGCTGGCGGCAGAGGCATTGGACGCGGTTCGCGCCGACCCAACGGGGTTCGATGTCGTGGTCACGGACTACAATATGCCGGGGATGTCCGGTCTTCAACTGGCGCAAGCCCTCGCACGCATCCGCGCCAATCTGCCGGTAGTGCTGGTGTCGGGACATCTGTCCCCGACAGCACAGGCGGCAAGCCTTGCCACCAATATCAAGGCGATGGTCTCGAAGACCATTATGTGGCAGCAATTGGAGGGTGTGATTAACCGCCTTCTCAACACACCGCCACAGGCATAGACATCCGCGAGCCCGTGTGAGGGAGTAGGACTATTCAGTTACCCCCTACGAAGCCGTTGCTTCAATTCTAGATTCCAACCCCCTCTTCCGAGGTACCACTTTCAGGTCTTTTCCCCGTCCTGTTCCAGCGTTACTCTTTCTCCAGATCGTTCACTCAATACAGTGAAAGGAGGCTAGGCCATGAACTGCACACGTTGTCAGGGTTTGATGGTAAAAGACCAACTTCTAGACTTTGAGGGCACCTATGGACAGATGTGGGCAACCAGTTGGCGTTGTGTGAATTGTGGTCGTGTCCACGACTCCGTGATTGAGCAGAATTGCCTAGTCCGACAGGGGAAGGTCTTGGTCCTTCCAAGTGGTGAACCGGACTATCGGGATGACGAAGTCTATTTTGCAGCAGAGTCCCACGTTAGACGAGCGGCTTGATGTGACCTGGCCGTGTGGCCCTTCGATGATTATGGGCTATGCAGGGCCTGAAACGTGAGCGAACCAGCTAGGGGAGAGTCATGGCCTCTATTCTGATTATCGATGATGAAGAAATTATCCGTGCACTCCTTCGCTCTGTTCTTGAAGGGGCAGGGTATGAGGTCACGGAGGCTGCCAACGGCAAGATCGGACTTGAGTTGTACCGCCAGAGTCCGAGGGATTTGGTCATCACCGACATTCTCATGCCCGAGCTGAACGGGTTGGACATGCTCTTGGAGCTGACGCGTGAATTTCTCCGTGCCAAGGTGATTGCGATCTCAGGGGCAGGAGAAGAAAAAAATGTCTTGGATGTCGCGAAGCTTCTTGGCGCGCGGCAGACCTTCCAAAAGCCCTTTAGTGTGTTGAAGTTGCTGGGCGCTGTGCGGTACGAATTGGAACATTAGGTCTGCCTTCCCTCGGCTCTGCCCCTGATCTCTCCCCTTATCAGTACTCGTCCAATTCTTCCGTTTCATCGATCAGCTCGGCCGTGATCTCGGTACTCTCGGTTTCCCACTGAGTCAATGGGATACCCCCGGCCTTCAGGATCGCTTCCTGCTCCGTGCCTGCTGCTAGCATCAGATCGTAATGGATGCTTTGTCGGACTTGAAACGTTTTCACCTGGTCACCTCTTGACGCCAATCCATAGTATCGCCACGTCGTTGAAATAATCGACTGCCAACCGAAGTTTGCCAGCTGGCCTGCATCTCGTAAGTCCTTGTTTTGTGGTGCGCCCGGAGGGACTTGAACCCCCAACCCCCAGATCCGTAGTCTGGTGCTCTATCCATTGAGCTACGGGCGCGCTCTTGACGGCAGTTATGAGTTTAGAGTTCTGAGTGTTGAGTTGGGAGGAGAGCAGTGGGCATTAGGAGCGAAAAACATCCGAAACCTGGTTGCTCGCAAACTCATAACTCATTTCTCAGAACTCGCTGTTTGCAGTAGGCAGCGGTTATACAGGTCTCTGGGCCGGTGGGTCAAGGGATCGAAGGCTGCAATCACCAATGTTTTTGCGAGAGGCATGGGGCCAGAGGCTAGGGGCGAAGATTTCTCGTCGATAGCCCTGCTATTCCCTTTAGCCACTAGCCTCGCGCCTCTGGCCTGGCCCGTTGGCACGATTTCGCGACGAACCGTCATGAATAATGCGGGCTAGGGGCTAGAGCGCTAACGAAGAAAGGGAAAACGATGTTCAGAATTTCCTCTCTCGGTTAGGATAGCCCTCATGAAGCCGTCACTGGTGTCGCCTAGCGCGATGTCAACCCAACAGGAAACTCCTGCCCAGGATAGTCCGAGAGGCCTCTCGGATGGAGTCCGGCTTGTTGTGCAATGGATAGTCGGCACGATACTCGCCTTTCTCATCGGATCATGGCTGGTGTGGTGGGCGATAAATCTTCAGCGGCAATTCGCGGAAGACGAAATTCGTGGCGCCTGCCAGCGCGTGATGCCTGAGACAGTGGAGCGCTGTGTAGATACGGTGATTATTCAACGGGGTGGTGCGAGACGATGAATCGAAGATTATGGCAGGCTTGTACCGGTTTGCTGTGCGGCGTGATGGCGATCGCGACGGTTTCGGTGAGTGCAGGGGAAGAGCGAGCCCTGGAATCTCGGCCAAAGGTCGAACTCAGCGCAGGGACGTGGATCAGTGTCGGCGACACTCGATGGGCGCATAATGCTTCCTCGGTTCCAGGGCTTGGCAATCCAACGTCGAAACTGACCTACAAGGATGTCGGCAGCAACGTGATTGACCTGACGGGGAAGTTCTGGTTTTCCCCAAGGATATTTGGACGGCTGAATGGAGGATTTGCAGATATCGGTGGCGGGCGCTTGACGGACGATGATTACGCAACAGGGCAACATTTGATTTCAAGAACAACCAGCAATATTGCCGGCGACAATATGTATTACATCAATGCCGATCTGGGTGGGCGCGTGAAAGAGTTTTCGAACTCCCGTGGCTATCTGGACATTTTTGGAGGGTACCAATATTGGCATACGGATTATCGCGCGGTGGGGCTGGCAAGAGTGGTATGCGATCCAGCCGTCATCCCTACGTGTAACGATCCACTGCCTTCTTCGGGAGAGACTGTGATCTCAAACAGGGCGAATTGGCATTCGATTCGAGTGGGTGCTTCGACGGAGTATCGGCTGACCACACGTCTCAGTCTGCTCGGTACGCTCGCGCTTATCCCGATCAGTGTGTTCGACAACAAAGATGTGCATCACCAACGAGGGGATCTCCAACAGAGCCCGAGTTTCTCCATGGTGGGCTACGGGATAGGGGCTGATGTGGACGTCGGAGCCCGTTTCATGATTACGAGAAATCTTGCGGCGAACCTGGGATACCGGCTGTATTATAACAGGATGCTCAGTGGTGATCTCACCGTCCATCCCGTTGCAGCGTCTGCGGAGTCTTTCCCTCTCACACAGTTTGAATCGTTGCGGCACGGTTTCACCGCTGGTCTCAGCGTTCTCTTTTAACCAACGGTTTCCAGTGTTTACCTCCGTGAGCGCGACGGGAGCGTTTCGTCTTCGTATTGGAGAAAGAGCCGTTTGGCCTCTGGATGGAGATAGCTAGGATGGCCGTGAGGAATGCCGACCGTGCGGAAGAGCGGTGTGAGTTTGCCGTTTGGATGGAGGTAGCCGGCGCGAAGCGGCACGGTGCGTGTCGTGTGGCGGACCAAGTGGCAAGGAGTTGGTCTGATCGAGGTAATCCATTCGGCAATGTCATGCGGGTTGCCGATCGAGGCTGAGAGCAAGAGCATCCGTGCCTGGCTCGGACAGAAGATGATCGTTTCCTCCCACACGACGCCCCGCTCTGGATCTGCAATATATTGCGACTCGTCTAAAATCACCAGACCTAGGGTGTCTAATCGGACGTCGATCTCGCCGCCTCCTGCGTCGTAGAGCAGATTCCGCAAGATTTCCGTCGTCATGATCAGCAGGGGCGCTTGCCCGTTGTCGCGCCGATCGCCGGTCAGAATGCCGACCTGGTC
>JANNIV010000072.1:0-3246 GCA_031405355.1 Nitrospira sp. | reverse complement strand
GTGGCCGCTGCAGACGCTTCCTGGTCGGATGAGGACCCGATACGACCGTTGTTTTTTGAGCTGGCAGATCTCCTCCTCCAACGAGCCTCACTGACGGAAGAACCGCCGGTCGCCACGCAATACCTCTTAGCCGCCCGCGATACGATCGAAGCCTATAAGGCCGCCGAACTGCGCGACTACTTCAAAGACGAATGCGTCGATGCGCTGCAAGCCCGCCTCACGAAGTTCGACCGCTTGGCGGCGAACACGGCCGTCATCTATCCGATTCTGTTTTCGACGCGGCTGGAATTGCTGGTGAGCCTGCCCTCAGGCCTTATCAGGATTGCGGTCCCGGTCGGCGCGGAGGCGCTGACGAAGGAAATCAGGCTGTTTCGCCGCACGGTCGAAAAACGCACCACGCGGGAATACCTCCCCCATGCACAGCAGCTATACGACTGGCTTGTCCGTCCGCTGGAACCGGAATTCACGAAGCAGCAGATTGCGACCTTGGTCTTTGTGCCGGATAGTGCGCTCCGGACTATCCCCATGTCGGCGCTGCACGACGGCTCGACCTTTCTCATCAACAAGTTTGCCGTCGCCCTGACCCCTGACCCCCGGCCTCACGCTGACGGACCCGCGCCCGTTAAATCGCGAGAAGGTACGATTTCTGGCCACCGGGCTCACGAACGCCGTGCAGGGATTTCCTTCTCTTCCCTATGTGGCAGAAGAGGTCGAGACCATTCGCTCCCTGTATTCAGGCGATCAGCTGATGAACCAGGACTTTCGCACCGGACGGTTAGAGCAGAAATTGCGCGATGGACAGTATGGAATCTTGCATATCGCCACGCATGGCAAGTTTTCCACCAGTGCGAACGACTCGTTTCTCCTCACCTTCGATGAGAAACTGACCATGAGTACCCTGGATCGATTGATCGGCCTGTTCCGCTACCGCGAGGATCCGCTCGAACTCCTGACCTTGAGCGCCTGTCAAACAGGAGTGGGAGACGATCGCGCGGCCTTGGGTCTGGCCGGCGTGGCTATCAAGGCAGGCGCGCGAAGCGCACTCGCCACTCTCTGGTTCATCAACGATGAGGCCTCAGCTGAGCTGGTCTCTGAATTCTACCGGCAACTACGAAACCCCACGCTGTCAAAGGCACAAGCTTTGCAGCTAGCACAGCAGAAACTCTTGGCAGACCGAGTCTATGAACATCCGGCCTACTGGTCGGCGTTTCTCTTGCTGAACAACTGGCTGTAACAGTTGCTGGCCTTGTGCTAAAGTACGCCAGCGCCACAGACCGTTGCGTGTGAGGTGTCCGTTGTCTGGGAGTGGAGTTTCTGGTTTCTAGTCTCATGTTTCAAGTTGTTAGGAAACACCCTCCGAAAACTTGAAACCAGAAACTTGAAACATGAAACTAGAAACATGAAACTAGAAACGATTCTTCCTGGGAGTTCGTTATGAACCCATCGATCATCATCCGCAGTGCCCTGCTCATCGCCTTCAGCCTATCAAGCTTCACGCTGGGCGTGGCCGCAGCGGCTCCTGCCGATCAAGGGGTCCAGGCCCCATCGAGCCAAGTGGAAGAGTCTTCGTTGCCGATCTATACCCCTCGGAATAAAACCATGCCCCGCGCGCGAGTCGGCGGAGGCATGCGCGGTACAGATGGGAAGGACCCTGAGATCGTGGCCCTTGTTCCAGACCATGTCGGCCTGACGGTGAAGCAGGCGCCATCCTTAAACTGGTTTCTCTCCAAGCCGACATCCTTGCCCATGCGGTTTACCCTCATCGACACCCGATCGGTCAAGCCGCTGTATGAACGCCCGATTCCCACACCGGATCATGCAGGCATCCACTCGCTCAATCTCAAAGATTTGGGCGTTGCACTTGAATCGGACGTGCAGTATCGCTGGTACATCTCCGCGATTCGCAATCCAGACTCACCGTCGCAGGATATTGTGGCAGGCGGCATCATCGAGCGCTGTGAGTTCAGTACGTGCCTCGTAGAAATGGAGGTCGATCTGAGCTGCGACCGGCAAAGCGTACTGCGCAATGCCGTGCGCGGGTTTTGGTACGACGCCATATCCTGTCTGTGCGATCTGATCAAGACTAATCCTCAAGATGCCTCGTTCCGACGCATGCGCGCCGCCTTGCTCAAACAAGTCGGCCTCAACGGCGTCGCAGAGTGGGATCTCAAGTCGGCACCTCTGGAGAAGTAATCCCGCGCCAAGTTCGCGCGAGACTGGCGAGATTCGAAATTTGGAATTCGAAATGTGAAATTCGAAGTTTTGGGAACGCCCAACATCGAATCCCAACCTTCATCTCTTCCGGCCAATTCATTCCGCATTTCGCATTCAGAATTCGTCAGCGCTCCCCAATTCCTCATTCCACATTTCAAATTCCACATTCTTCCTAGTCGATCCATTCCTCATTCCTCATTTCAAATTCCACATTTCTCCTAGTCGATCCATTCCTCATTTCACATTTCAAATTCCACATTCCTTCCACGTCTTCCAACTCAGAACTCAGAACTTCCCCCCGTCCCGCCTATTGAGGTAATCAAATATGATTCAGTGCTGAATCGTTTCCGATTCACCTGGACCGTATTCCATCCTCCATTGTTGTAGCTTGCGCTAGATGAAGCCCTTGAAAAACCACAAAGCACGATGGAGGACATACGCATTTCACCGTAGGCATGGGGCTTGCTGGATACGCGGCTAGCAGGAACCTTCAAGAACATTGGAGTTTTTCTGAAGGGAGACGCGGCCATGGTACAACTATTCGGTCAGATAGTTATGGTGGGGCTGGTTATTGGAGTGGTGGGAACCATCTGTATCGTACTTCTCGACCGCTATTGATGAGAACCCTCTGCGCTAAGTTCTCAGTTCTGAGTTATAAGTTCTGAGTTCTAAGTTTGTTCCGGACAACTCAGAACCCAAAACTCTAAACTCAGAACCTTTCTCCTTCCCCGACTACCAACTCAGAACTCAGAACTTACAACTCAAAACTCCCCCCCTCCCCCCGACTGCTAACTCAGAACTCAGAACTCGGCGAAGCCGTTGACTCAGAACTCAGAACTTCCCTACCCCTCCTCCAGTAACCAAAAGAGATTCAGCAACGAATCGTTTTCAATTCACATGGACCGCTTGCAGCCTCCTGCAATAGCACTTTTCAAGCGAAATTCTCTGGAAAACCGCAGTTTAGATCGAGAACACGTGCATTTGAGAGTAGGCATGCGGCTTGCTGGATAGTGCCTATGCAATGACTGATCT
>JANNIV010000071.1:0-2027 GCA_031405355.1 Nitrospira sp. | reverse complement strand
ATGTTCAGATAGGCAACCATCTTCTGGTCGAAGGGAAACACCGACGTCGTGGCGCCCAACTCAGCGCCCATGTTACAGATGGTCCCCTTACCGGTTGCGCTGATGGTTTCCGCGCCAGGCCCAAAGTACTCGACAATCTTGTTCGTCCCACCCTTCACCGTAAGCAAGCCGCAGAGATACAGGATCACGTCCTTCGGCGAAGCCCAGCCGCTCAACTTGCCGGTCAGGTGAATGCCAATCAGTTTCGGATGGAGAACTTCCCAGGGCAAGCCGGCCATCACTTCGCCTGCATCTGCACCGCCGACACCGATGGCCAATCCGCCGAGCCCACCGCCGTTCGGCGTGTGCGAATCGGTGCCGATGATCAAGCTTCCGGGAAACGCATAGTTCTCCAGCACGACTTGGTGAATGATCCCGGCGCCGGGTTTCCAGAAACCAATACCGTACTTCTTCGCCGCCGAGGCGAGAAAATTATAGACTTCTGCGTTCTCATCCACCGCACGGAGTAGATCCTTCTCGGAACCCATCTCGGCGCGAATCAAATGGTCGCAATGAATGGTGCTCGGCACGGCCGCTTGCTTCTTGTTGGCCTGCATGAACTGCAAGATGGCCATTTGAGCTGTCGCGTCCTGCATCGCTACGCGATCGGGCCGCAGCGATAACATCGCCTTGCCGCGCTCCCACGTCTGGCTGTCGAAATTGTCCGCGTGTGAAACCAGCACCTTCTCCGACAGGGTAAGGCCACGGCCGAATTTCTTCCTGGCCTTCGCGAGCACATCCGGCATCTTCGCATACAAGTTTTTGGCTAGATCTATCGACATGGTGACCTCAATTAAAAATTGTTGTTACTTCAGCGACGGCACTTCGCGCGATTACTTTAAAGGCGGGACTTCCCGTCTTTTCGGCGCCGCATAATTGACCAGATAATCGAATAGCCGGATCAAGCGGCTATCCTGGCGCTTCTGGTCCACCCAATGTCCAATCAACCCGATCGTACGTGACAGAATGAAGAAGCCGTTCAAACTGTCGACTGGGAACCCGATGTCGACAAGTACCGCCGCCATCGTACCGTCCACGTTCAGAATCAGGTTATCCTTCTTCACCGAGGTGATCTTTTCCACTTCGAGCGCAAAGTCCAGGCAGGGGGTCTTGATGTTCAAACTCTTGACGTACCCGACCAGCTCCTTCACCCGCTTGTCCGGATTGCGCAAACTCTTGACCCGATGGCCGATTCCCGGCACAGGCCCGTAGTTTTTCTTCATGTAGGCCAAGAAATCATCTACCGTCATTTTATTATCGACAGCATACTTGAAGAATCGGCCTGCGTCGGTCACGGCGCCGCCAAAACGAGGGCCGATCATGATGAGTCCGGCTGCCACCGACTGGGACATGCCAATTCCGGCACAGGCTGCAATGATCGTCCCAAGAGCCCCGCTCACGCAGGGGCCATGGTCTGCGGAAAGCATCATGATGCGCTTGATGATTTCAGCTTCTTGTTGGGAGATCAGGCGCTTGTCCCACAACAGTCCTACGACATGGGGAATCTGGTAGCCTTTATTGATGAGTTCGGAAGCCGGGTAACCGTCGTAGCAGGGTTCATCGCCACGGTCGTCGCTGATCGTGGTGCGGATCAGAGGGGCGACCATGACTTCATCGGCCTTCATCGCCTCTTCAATCGTCTTCGGCAACTTCGGCAGCAACGTGGGCTCAACCGGCTCCTTCACCTGACCGGACTTTAGCATCTCTTGATAGGCTTCTTTAATGGCGGGGCCCAAGGCGCCGAATGTCGCCGGCACAATGGCGCCGGACTTCTTGAGGGCATCGGACTTGGCGCGGGCCGATCCTTCGCCTTTCAGGCCTTCCTTCGCCCCTGCATGGCCGAACTTCATCCCCTTCGGCAAACTTTCCTGACAGAAGCCGGACACGACGGCCATCAACTTCACACGCCGCTTCTTGGCTCCATACCACTCTGCTGCCCGCTCTTCGAGATCGCCGCCCATTTCGCCGACGATGACGACCGCCTTCGT
>JANNIV010000070.1:0-1605 GCA_031405355.1 Nitrospira sp. | reverse complement strand
GCTCGGGGCAGGTGACGCAATGTCCTGATGCGTCCGCAACTGCTTGGGTGAGGCGAAAAGATTCACGAACTGGGCGGGTGGCGCCTGACGAAACTCGCCATCATAGGTGACCCACAGCCGCACGGTCGCCGACACATGGGCATACCACTCGTCTCCGATCGCATTCGTTTCGACCCAATTGAACAGGGTGTTCACCCGCGACATAATCGACACCGTCGTCGGTTCCATCGAGGCGGGAATCTGCAGCAGGGTCGTGTATCCCGCGTGGACGTAGCCGAGCGTATCCCAGAGCGAAGGATTTGCCCCGACGCGCGCCTGAACCGATTTATTCGGCAGCACATGCTCCACGTAGTGGGGATTTGCGGCAAGACGGAGATAGTGCGTGTCTTCAAGGTACTTGATCTGATCGAGCCGGCACAACGTTTCATCCCGGTCGCCAAATCCAATGGTATTCGGCGACGAGACACTATCCGCTCCGGTAAAGATCAGCTTGCTCCAGCCGATTGGCGCAATGCAGCTGGCGCTTGCCGACCCGTTCAGCTTTTCCAGCACCGCCACACGGCTCTTGATGTCGTTGAAGACCGACTCCAGCCCTTCTTTCGTTCCGCGAACCCGTTCGACCAACAGGGTCTTTTCAAGTTTCCGTTGGTCTTCGAGTTGCCGCACAAACGAGTCTGTCTGCCGATCGAGTTCCAATACAGGTGCCATCGGATCCCCCTTTTCATGTTCATGGAACGCCCTCTCTCCCACACATGAAAACCAGGGGGAGATCAGCAAGAGGGATACCCTCCTAACCCCGCGTAAACTGGCCCTGGATAAAGACTAACTGAAGGCAAGAAGCGACTTGTGGCACAGGTTTGAACGGGGCCTGCGGCAGGATGCTGAAAAAGTCCGCCCGCAGGGGATGGGATGGCCCGGTGAGTCCCCTGTGCTCGCGCAACGCGCGGCCTCAGAAGGCCCTCGTTGGACGCGCGCAGTGGGGGACTCATCCGAACCATCCCAGGGACAAGATACACAAGCAATCTTGGAAAGGATCACCTTTAGTCGCTCGCTGCGGCCTTGCTGGACAGCCTTTTGAGCATCCTGAGACTATTTTACATTGGCGCCATATGGAAGGTTCCATTGGCGTTTTATGTTAGCCAAAACTTTCCCGCATCCTGCTACATGGGGAAATTATCAAAGATGGTGTCGCGACCTGGCGGGCGCCAACGCTTTTCGATGAATGCCTTAAATCGCTCCAAATCTCCCTGGACGCGCGAAGATACCACGCCCAAAGCATCCGCTCCTTCGTCAGCGACACCCTGAGGGTCATACTCTACTTGCAGCATGATCTTTGACTTGGCATTCGAGAGTGGGTGAAATGTCACGACCCATCTCGTGATGACGCCGCCTCGACTCGTCCACACAAGACGCTGATCCGCCGCCTGCTCCGTGATCTCCGTATCCCACTCGTTGACCTGGCCCGCGACCTCTGCTTTCCAATGAAACCGCTTACCATCCAGCCGCGTGACTTCTTTCACCCCCTCCATGAATTGAGGAAACTCCTCGAATTTCATCCATTGAGCATAGGCCGTATACTCAGGCACGTTGACTTCAATGGATGTC
>JANNIV010000069.1:0-6818 GCA_031405355.1 Nitrospira sp. | reverse complement strand
GAATTTTTGCGCGACCGCCTCTCGAACCTGCGCCTACTTGTCGCGTTGTATGCCCTGGCCTGCTTCAGTTTCTTTACGTTTTTCCTGCCCGTCATGATTGGGACGATCGGATCCTGGGTGTTTCTGTTGGGGGCCGTACTGAGCGCGGGCGTGACGTTACGCGTGGTGCAGCTGATCTATCGACGCAATCCTGAGCGCTCACGGAAAGAGGCGATATTGGTCGGAGGGCCGGCCATCGCCCTCATCGGCATTCTCGTCGGGTTTTATTTTATGAACTGGATTCCACCAGTGCCGCTCTCGATGAAATTCGGCGGCATGTATCGCGAGGTGCAAAAGCAGGACGATCGGTTTGCGCTCAGTTTCGATCGTGAATGGTATCAGGTCTGGAAACGCTCGCAGAGTCCTTTCCCAGCCAATGAGCCGATCTATTGCTTCACTGCCGTCTTCGCTCCGGTGGCGTTGAATACCACCGTCTACCACCATTGGTATTTCCGATCGAACAGCAACAAGCCCTTCATCCATGCCGACAAGATTCCGATCAAGATTGCCGGTGGCCGCGAAGGCGGCTACCGTGCCTACACGTTCAAGCAACGGCTCGATCCGGGGGACTGGCGTGTAGACGTCGAAACCGAAGACGGCCGGGTTGTCGGGCAAGTGTCTGTTGAGGTGGTTGAGCGGGGAGAGACAGAGCCAACGCCCAGGACACTCCTCTACTAAATGCGCCCTTCGACCGGCTACAGGGCGTCCCAAGTTTGTCGAGGAACGCGCTTTACGCCATTTCGTAACGGATTGTCGTGAACAATGCGGGCTAAATGGGAAGCGGATTGCAAGGACACAGCAAGTTCGCTAGACTCTCACTATGGCTATAGGGAGGCATCATCAGTAGCAAGACGGAGGGCAATCCATGAGCGAGATTGAACAGCTTGAGAAAACGGTGTCAAATCTTTCTCCCAAGGATTTGGCGCAGTTTCGAGCCTGGTTCCTTGAGTTCGATGCGCGCGGGTGGGATGAGCAAATCGAGACAGATCTCAAGGCCGGAAAGTTGGATACGCTCATTGCGGAGGCGAGAACCGAGTTTGAGCAAGGTAAAGCGCGACCTCTGTGAAGCATACGGCTTCGTCACGATTCTGGACCGCCTATCACGCCCTCCCCGACGACATTCGCTCCCTGGCGGACAAGAACTTCCAGTTTTTGAAATCCAATCCGCGCCATCCTTCGCTTCGCCTTAAGCGTATCGGAGAACTGTGGTCGGCACGAGTCGGTGATCACTATCGAGCGCTTGGTTCCGATGTCCAAGGTGGAATCAACTGGTTCTGGATTGGCACCCACGCTGACTATAACAAGATCATTGCTCCATGACTCGTAACGAGCCTTCCAATCGACTTCCTCCTTGTCCCTCCAGCCCCAACTGCGTTTCGACGCAGGCCCAAGACGAGGGCCATGCCATTGCCCCCATTCGCTACCGCAAGTCGCGGGCTGAGGCGAAAGAGGCGCTGAAAGAAGTTATCCGTTCCATGCCGCGGACCAAGCTCGTTGAAGAAGACGAGACATATCTCCACTACGAAGCCACCAGTCTGTTGCTTCGCTTCGTTGACGATGTCGAGTTTTTGCTCGACGACGAGACCAAGACCATCCACTTCCGTTCCGCCTCCCGCACCGGCTACGGCGATCTGGGCGTCAATCGCAAGCGTATGGAGCAGGTGCGCTCGCTCGTAGAAGGAAAACTCTAACGCTATATGGCATTTTCCTTTGGCATTGTGTGCCTCTTGCGTATGATGTCGAAAACAGGAGGTTGAGCCATGGGGTTCAAACGAAAATCGTCGCGAGTGGAGATAGGTCGGGCCGGACGTCTGCAGCGAGGAGCACTCTCGGCGCCGTGCAAGGTTCTGGATGTGAGCGAAACAGGTGTCCGGGTTGAGAGCCGCTTGTTCGTGAAGAGCGGCGATGAACTCCAACTCATGATCGAGCTTGAGCAAGGGAGAATGTTAACTTGTGGCTTACAAGTCATCCATGTACGTTCTCCTAAGTTCGGCGCGAAGATCACTTCGATCAGTCCGGAGGACAGGGAACGACTCACCCATATCTTCGACGATCACGTACAGACCAGCTATTCTCGCCGGTAACGGGGCCTGTTCAGTTGGTCTATTTGGTTTATTTGGTTCTTCTGGTTTGTTTCGTTTGTTTGGTTAAACCAGACCAACTAAATGAACAAAACAAACCAAACAGACCAAATGAACCAAACAAACAAGGTTAGTGCGCGGGGCTGGGTGGTTTCGGGCCGAGCCTGGTTGTGTGCTGGAAGACACATTTCGGGCAGGTGTAGTGGACGAATTGCTTGCCACCGACGAGGCGTTTCTTCATCGTTACCTGGCACCAGGTGCAGAGGCGATCGGGGAGATCAGCTGAAGGCGGAATCGGGTTCGGGGTAGATGAAGTGACATTGGTCATGCGCGGCATTCTCTCCGACCGCTGCGAACCTTGTCAATCGATCGAGTAGTCCCTGAGTCGCTAGGTGCGAAAAAAAAGTTTCTCCATCCCCACTCATATGAAAATTTTCGTGGTATAGTCCGAAACAACAGTCCATCGTCACAGTTTTTTCACCCTCCCAACAGAAAGGTGTATAACCCCTATGAGTAGCCCGATTGATTCCGAGACCGCAATCTTTCCAACCGAGTCCCCAGTAGCTGATTCCATTGCTCCCCAGGAGATGGTGGGCGATGGAAAAGCGTGGGGACTCTGTACCGCTCTCGATCTTCAAGATTGTAACCCCGACCTGATTCGTAATGCCGACCATATCCGCCGTTATGTTGCCGAGCTGTGCGAGCTCATTGACATGAAACGCTTTGGCGAGTGCCAGGTCGTCGATTTTGGCTCAGGCCGCGTTGCCGGCTATTCCATGGTGCAGCTGATCTCGACCTCGTTGATCAGCGGCCATTTTGCGAACGATACGAACAACGCTTACCTCGACATTTTCAGCTGCAAGGGCTATGACCCTGCCGTTGTCGAGGGGTTTTCCAAGGATTTCTTCGGCGCGCGTCGTAGTACGACGACGGTCACGCTCCGTTATTAGAAAAAGACTGGGAGCCGCGGCACCGCGGCTCCCAGCATCGATCCGAACAACCCTCGCCTTTCCCACGATCCATGAACCCCACCACAGTCAAAGAGCTCTTTCAGCTTCTCCCGGGCCAGCTCGATTCAGATGCGGCCGAAGATCTCGATGCGGTCTATCAGTTCGATCTGAGCGGCGCACAGGGAGGGCAGTACATTCTCACCATCCGGGAGGGGGTCTGTCAGATCGTAGAGGGGACGCATGAGAACCCTCACGTTGTCCTCTCGATGGGAGGAGAAGACTGCATCAAGGTTCTGAATGGACAGTTAAGCGGGACTGCTGTCGCCATGTCTGGTCGGCTCAAGATCAGCGGAGACATCGGTTTGGCAATGCAACTGAAGGCGCTCTTTCCAACGGTAGGGTAACCCGCAGCTGCTCTAACCAGGCTTTCGCAGGATGCTCAAAAAGGCCGATCAGCAAGGCCGCAGCCGATGAAAGCACCGGAGGCGTAGCCTCCTGGCTACGTTGAGGATGCTTTCGAGGCGAGAACGCTGCTGGCGGGCTTTTTCAGCATCCTGCTATCGACCAGCCGGTTCTGCCGGAATCCAATCGACATTTTCTGGAGTCTTGTCCGGGTGGCGGGAAAACCGTTCCTCTAAGATCACATAGACCGTGGGGATGAGAAAGAGCGTGAGGATCGTCGAGACGCTGAGCCCCCCGACAACTGCGCGCGCTAACGGGGCATTCGTTTCGCCGCCGGTTCCCCAGCCGATGGCCATAGGGAGGAGCCCTAATACGGTGGCGAGGGAGGTCATCAGAATGGGCCGGAGTCGCGTCTTTGCCGCGGTAACTGCCGCGTCGTGCAACTCCCGCCCTCGCCGACGCAACACGTTCGTATAGTCGACGAGCAGGACGCCGTTCGAGACCACGATGCCTAGCATCATGATAATACCCATCATCGACGTGGTGGAGAGAGTGGTGTCGGTCAGGAAGAGGATTAGAATTACGCCAGGAAGGCCCATTGGAACCGAAAACATGATGATGAAGGGGTCGATCAGCGATTTGAACTGCGCGGCCATCACCATGTACACGAGGACCAGTGCCAGGGCCGTCGCAAACAACAGGCCCTCAAAGGTTTCCCGCTGTTGTTGAATCTGACCGGCCAACCGAATGCTGAAGCCTGAAGGGAGCTGGATCTTGGCAATGCTCGCCTCCAGGTCGGCGGCGACGGCGCCGAGGTCCCGATCCACTGGGTTGGCGGTCACATGGACCACCCGCTGAAAGTACTTGCGGTCGATCTTCACCGGACCGGCATTGAGTTTAAGCGAGGCGACGTTTTTGAGGAGGACTGGCTCTCCTGTTCGTCCGGTCAAAATGATGTTCTCGATATCGGTGAAATCCTTTCGGTGTTCTTCCGCGAGCCAGGCGCTGATGTAGTATTCGTTCCCATTCTGGGGGTCGGTGTAAATGATGGGGTCGGTGGGGCCGTTGCCGTTGAGTGAAAAAAGCACGGCGTTGGCGACGTCCGTTTCACTGATGCCAAGGAGGGCGGCCTTCTCTCGATCTACCACCACGTTGACCTCGGGATAGTTCTCCTCACGACTGACTTCGATGTCGGCTAACCCCGGTATTTGCTGCATCATGCTTTCGACCTGTTGGATGACTCCCCGCGCTTTTTCGAAATCATAGCCGTAAATCTCCACGTCGACGGATTTCTGCGACCCAAAGCTGGTGACTCGCTTGATGAGCCCACCAGGATCGAAAAACATTGCGACGCCCGGAAAGAGTTTGAGGACTTTGGGCCTCACGTCGTTCATGATTTGCACTTGGTTTCGTTTCCGCTTGTCCGGCGTGACGAGATGGACTGAGATGCTCGATGTATGGGGGCCGGTATTCGGGTTGAACAGGGAGGAACGGCCTTGGGCCAACACGCCGGTACTGGAGACAATGGTTTCCAGTTCTTCGGCAGGGATCTGTGCCCGCAGTACCCGTTCGATCTCCGCCACTTGCTGCTCGGTTTTCTCCACTCGCTGACCGACCGGTCCGCGCAGGACAATGCGGAACTGGCTTTCATCCGACACCGGCAAAAATTCCGTGCCGATTTTAGGTGCCAGCATGAGTGAGGCAGCGAAGAGAAGCAGGACGCCCGCGATGAAGCGCCAGCGATGGGCCAAGACCCAGCGGAGCGACTCCTCGTAGCCCTTGTCCAACGACTCATACCGTTCACGGCTCCAATCCATCAGGCCAACGAACCAGGCAGGCATCGAACGGTGAGACTCCTGTTCCGGCTTGAGGAACCTGTAGCAGAGGGCCGGGGTGACCGTGCGGGAGACGAAGAAGGAGGTAAACAGTGAGATTGCGATCGTGATGGTCAGGGGAATCAGGAGCAGGCGGGCAATCCCGGCGACGAAGAAAATCGGGAGAAAAACGACGACGGTGGTGACTGTCGAGGCGAGAATGGGCATCGCCACCTCGCGGGCTGCTTCCAGAATCGCGTCCCAGCGGCGGGCCGTGGTATTGAGATGGCGTTGAATGTTCTCAAGTTCGACAATGGAATCGTCGACGAGACGGCCGATCCCAAGGGCCAAGCCTCCCAGGGTGAACACGTTCAGGGTTTGCCCTGAGAAGTACAATACGATGAAGGTCACCATGATCGAGAGGGGAATGGCGACAGAAATGATCAGTGTGCTTGTAAAGTTTCGGAGGAAAATTAAGATGACCGCAGCCGCCAGCAGCGACCCATGCAGAGCCTGTTCGATGAGGTTGCTGATGGACTGGCGGATATAGACCGATTGGTCGAAGGAAATGCCGACTTTTACGCCGGGCGGAATGCCGACCATCTTTGGCAGGGCCGTGCGCAGTGCATCGACTACTGCCACGGTGTTGGCGATGGGCTGCTTGTTGACCCGAAGATACACGGCCCTGGTTCCGTCCGTTCTGACGATGTTGGTCTGAATGTCCGACGAATCGGTTACGGTTCCGACATCCCGTACGCGCACGGGGCTGCCCTGCTGGTTGACCTTGACGATCACGTCCTGAATCGGGTCGACGGAGCGGAATTGATTATTGGTGAAGACGTTGTAGTCCAGATTGCCGGCTTTGATATCGCCCGAGGGAAGGATGATGTTGGCGGCTTTCACGGATTTGACGACGTCGAGGATTGACAGGCTTCGAGCATTCAACAGCGCCGGGTCGAGGTTGATGTTGATTTGGCGAATCTTTCCCCCTTCCACGGTGGCGGCGGCGACGTTAGCGATCTGTTCAATCTGCGGGGCGATCGTATTCGAGGCCAGATCGTACAGGGCCCGTTCGTCGAGATCGTCGCTGGAGACCGTCACGAGAGAGACAGGGATATTGGAGACATCGAATTTGACGATAAAGGGTTGCAGAATGCCGGGAGGGAGACTATTGAGAATTTGAGTGACGCGTTGCATGACCTCCATCTGGCCGACGTTAATGTCCGCGCCCCAGTTGAACCAGATCTGCACCGCGCCGATGCCCTGCTTGGCAAACGACTCGACATGTTCGACGTTGGACGCAGAACTGACGGCCTTCTCGATGGGATAGACGACACTCTGTTCGATGTCGAGCGGCGGTGCGCCTTTATAGATGACGCCGACGAAGGCGACGGGAACTTGAATCTGCGGGAAGAGATCCACCGGTAATCGCTGGACGGAGGTGGCGCCCAGGATCACCATGGCCAAGGATAGCATCAGGATGCCGATGCCATTGCGAAGTGCGAGAAGGGTCAGCCACATGATGAAGACGT
>JANNIV010000068.1:0-1856 GCA_031405355.1 Nitrospira sp. | reverse complement strand
GGATTCATTATCAGTCTTGCAGTCGTTGTCTTCTCCTGGCCAGGAGCCCAGCAGGCGCAAGCCTCCTGCGGCGCCGTGACCTGTTTCGTCGTCATCGGGTCTCAGCAGCAAGTGCCGCAGGCAGGTCTCCTCACGGTCAATGCGATTTACAACTACACGCCGATGCGATTACTGGATGGGACCAATGGGGTCATCGCAGCGGTGGATCAGGCAGACCGGGCGTTAATTTTGGATCACCATCAGGAGACTCGGACCATTACCCAGCAGTCGACGCTCGACATCAATTATGGTCTCACCGATCGGTTTGGGCTACAACTCACGCTCCCCTATATGTGGCGTACGCACAAACACATCGATGGCCTGGGAGAGGCTAATGGCGGCGCAGGCGATGCGTCGAATTTCTCCGCCAATGGGATTGGGGATACGCGTGTAGCCCTCAAGTACAATGTGTTGCCCACCTTGAGGAGTATGGTGGTGCTGGGATTTGGCGTCTATCTCCCGACCGGCAATACCCATGCTCATGACAGCGCTGAAAAGGTGATGGAGTCGCCCGCACAACTCGGCAGGGGACAGGTCGGGTTGAATCCGACAATTTATCAGACCTATGAATTGATCCCGCATCGACTCAACCAATTTGCATCGGCCAGTTACCGCCACACATTCCGAAATAACGATGGCTATCGGTTCGGCGATGAATACATGCTCAATGCAGGACTGAATCTGGTGGCGACCCCCTGGTTGATTCTTACCGGCCAGGTGAACTATCGCTATCTGGTACACGATAATTTCAGTTCGTCCCTCCATCGCTCTGCAACGCCTGCCGATGTCGGCCTGTTTCCTGGTGACCCAATAGAAATCGACCCCATTATTAGGAGCCGCGCGGTGCCGAATACTGGATCGACCTACTATGCCTTTTCACCAGGGTTCCAAGTCGGCTTAGGGCAGCTCGTTGAATCTAGCTGGACGAACATGACGTCGCTGTACTTCTATGCGCAGATCCCGTTTGAACGGGACTCCAATAACAATTTGGCTCAGGGAACCAGTTACATCTTCGGGCTCACACGTTCGTTCCAAGTGACGAATCCCTCATAATTGAGCGGGTTCCAGCGGAGGAGGCTGACATGCGACCAAGGAAAACCAACGCGGTGTTTATGGGGCTTGTGCTGCTCGCTGCCATGACGGCGCTGCCGGCCTTCGACGGCTGGAGCATGGGCTCGCGAGTCCCGACGGTCGGCATGCAGGCAGAAGATTTTCGCCTGGCCGACCTAACGGGCAAGGAACAGAGCCTCAGCCAGTATCGCGGCAAGATCGTGCTCCTGAACTTCTGGGCTACCTGGTGCAAGCCCTGCACGACCGAAATGCCGGCCATGCAAACCATGTATGACAAACTGCGTGACAAAAACTTCGTGGTTCTCGCCGTCAACGAATTGGAGGACGACGCCAGAGTTCGCGAGCACATCAAGCAGTACGGCCATACTTTCCCGGTCCTGATGGATCGCGATAACAAAGTTGCCAATCAATTCGGCGTGTTCGGATTGCCCGTGAGCGTCTTTATCGACCAGGAGGGGCGCGTGCAGGAATACCTCAAGGGCGGCCTGCTGACCGAACAGAAGATCGAAGAAATCGTCGCACGGATTCAGAAAAAAGAACCGCTAAAGGCAGCAGCGCTTCAATGAAGCTCGAAGAAGGCCCAACCCCTAACAGCCTTCAGCCTATTTACCTGAGCCATTACGATCTATGACCTGTAGGATAAGACAATTTGCCGTCGCAGGGTTTGCGCTCTGGCTTGTGGCGCTCAGCGGGATTGTTTACCCGCAGCTCACTTCCCACATGGGGCAACATGAGCATCACAATGC
>JANNIV010000067.1:0-5442 GCA_031405355.1 Nitrospira sp. | reverse complement strand
CGCGGACAGCCCCTAAGATAAAGGCGCTGAGTTTCTTTGGAGGCACTTCTTTCTTGAGCCTCGCGTATAGATCGTCATCCATCGTAATGTTCATGCGAATGGACATGGTCACCTCACGCGTTACATTCAATACTCTCTTGTCTACAGGATTCAATGCCCTGACAAGCCAACCGAGACGAATGCGATAATCCTCTGAAGCCGATGACGATGCCACTCCCCTGCTCCCAGAATAGAGGAGGGGATGGAGCCTGATGATCTTCTGTGCTCGCGCAACGCGCTCGGGCTCGTCTGTCTGGTTGGCCGGTCTTTCTGGTCTGTCTAGTTCTTCTGAATGAATTCCAGTCCGATCAACCAAACAAACCAGATAGACGAGACAGACCAGTCAGCGCGCGTTGCGCGAGCACGGGGATCGTTCCAGCTACCCCGCTCCTTTTTCAGCAGCCTCCCGGCAGGACGGTCAAAACGACTGTCCGGCTAGGCCGCAGCGAGCGAAGGGCCGAGGCGTACTTTTCTGGTACGTCGAGGGTCTGAGCGATGCGAGAACGACGCTGGCGGTCGTTTTCACCGTCCTGCCTAGAAGAAGGCCATCGAGGCATACGTGACCGTGGAGTTGTACTGGTCCGTGATCCCGCGGTCGTAGCGCAAGACCTGCCCGCTCTCCGCTTCGATCAAGCGCAGCAAGGAATAGATGGGGGAGAAGCCGGAGATCCGGCGCTGGTCCTGTTCTTTCCTGATGTAGTCAGCGAATGCTTCCGGCTGCCGCTCCTCCACCGGCTTCAACATTTCCAGATCGAACTGCATGCAGCGATGAAAGGAAAAGTCCGTCGGAGGCGCCTTGTCTCCATAGCGCATACCCAGATGCGCCAGCTCTCCCGCTGCGATCACGCAGTAAGGCCTGCCTGATTGCGCGAGGATCTCGCGAAGCCCCGTCAAGAACTGGTCGACCGATTGGCGAACGGTCGGATCAATCAGGCTCGCCGCAGAAAATGAACTCAAGATCGGCACGATGGTGAATGGCTTTTTGCTCCCCACGATGTCCTGAAGAAACGGGAGCTGGAACTCTATCGCCTGTTCCGCTTGGTGGCAAAGATCGTCCTCAAAGAAAGCCGGGAGTTTGGCCTTGAGCTGACTCAGAATCGGTTGGTCGGCGGACACGACCCCGAGAGGCGTCTCAAAATCCTTGTCTGTCGCGGCAAACACATGGTCCAACCCGGCAGAGGCGGTACCGATGATGACGAACAGATCCGGCTGCTCCGCATCTTGCAGCTCTTTATAGGCCCAGGCATAGATCGACCCAGCCTGTTTCAAGTCGTAGGTCGGGGCGACGAGGCCTTTGATCTTTTTTCCCGCATGCTCTGACGGTTTGAAGTCCGGTCCTTCTTTCGACGTAAAGAATCCATCGATTTGTTTTTTCAGCTTTGCGCCATCCGCCTCGTACCCCCGCCCGGCAAAGGCGGCGCGGCGCAGCGGGCTCTGACGATAGGTCTCCCGGGCCAGCCGGCGAGCGTCCTCGGCACGCTGACCTTCCAAGAACAACTTCTCATTCAGGTCGGAGACCAGCTGATCCATCTTGCTGGGGACGAGAAACTCGCCGAATCGTTTGAGATAGAGCGCTCCGATTTCCGCCAGCGAATGCTCGCCGTCGAAATGCTGAATGATGAAAAAATAGTTGAGCGGCAGCACGAGCTTTTCTTTGCTCAGCCCCGTCGGATCCCACAAGACCATATACTGCTCCTCACCCTCTTTAATCGGCGAGAATTGCAGATTGCGCAGAGATGGATACTGTTTGGGATCGTTCGTGGTGGTGGTAGTCATGCGGCTCCTAAATGGAGCGCCCATTGTAACGAAGCATTTACCGAAGCTGCAACCGGCGGCTGGTTTGTTTGGTTCATTTGGTTCATCTGGTTCATCTGGTTAGTTTTGTTCAACCAAACAAACAAAACAAACCAAATAGACCAAACAAACCTACTTTTCTTCAGGCTGCTTGCTGCTGGACCGGCGAGCCATCACCACCAACGTGAGGATGGTCAAACCCACGAGCCAGAGGCTCGGCCTGCCATAGGAGGGATCGGTGAACTCAATGAGATCGGTCAACCGCCCGATCAAGAGCGACATGCGGGCCATGACGGTATAGCCAAAGGCTGCACCGAAGGCGATCATCAGAAACATGATGCCCGTGCGGGCTACAACCTTGCCTGGTCCAGTATGCTCGACGGAGAAGAAGAAGTAGAACAGCACGGAGCTGACGCCGATCAAAATAATGATGGTGTTCAGGCTGCTGGAAGGATTCAGGAGACTCCAAGTAAAGGTCACACCTTCTCCCGGCACCAGCGTCAGCAGCGGGCGGACAGTATCCTCGATCTGTTTCAAGATAAAGGATGAAATAGTTCGTGGGATAGCGAGCCCTGACCCGACGCCCACGATGAAGGAAAACGCGTAGCGCGAGATCCATGCGGCTTTCGGGACATAGCGCGTGAGCATGAGCGTCCCGATGGCGACTGGAACCAACAGCGCCCACTCCCCGTTCTCGACGATCGGCCGCCAGATGAGCTGCACGACCACGGTGTCGTAGGTCTTGATGATCGTGTACCCGACCGACACGCCGACGTAGAGATTCTCCGCCAGTTTGAAGAGCGGGTTGTCCTTATAGAGAAACGTGAAGATGAAGAGGGTCAAGCCCGTCGCCACCCACGCCCCGATGATCAATTCAATCGCCATCGTTCGCTATGCCCCCCGCCTGGCCCTGCTGTCTGGCTCTGCTGCGCGATGAGAAATAGAACAGGTTACACATGATGACCAGCACAATGATGGCGAGATGCGTAGCCGATTGAGCATCCATGCCGGCGACGGCCTTGCCCTTCTGGTCGATAAGAATTTCATATTCTGCCGCACCGCGCAGACCGCCGATCAGTCCGTTGATCTGCCCGCTGCGCAACAACGGATAGAGCCCCGGCGCCATGACGCCCGTACAGCCGCCGCCGAGTTCAAACTTGTATTTGTCCTTGCCAAACACGTACCAGGCTTCCACGCCGGGATTGCCGGCGCCCAGGCTCACGGCATAGTTCACATCGCGCAGATTCGCAACGCCTTGCAGTACGGGCAGGCCTTTCGTAGGTTTGCCATTGTAGTCGGCTGGGAAGGCGCCATAGAGATCCTGCCCCATGTTGATGATGACAGCGGTCCCGCCGGGGCTCCAGCCGAGGAATACATAATCCTTTCCGCTCTCCTTGCCCATCTCGCGGGCGACCTGCGTGACGACCTGGTCGGCCATGCCGGTGCCGGAGACCCAGAGCGTCATCGCGATGACGCGGAGGTTCTTCCTGAAGGCATGGCGCAGCAACGAAATCGACTGCGGATGCAGCTCGGGCTTCGACGCCGGATCGAAGTCCAGCGAGAGCAGGAACACGGAACCCTCAGGAAGCGACTCGATATGGTCGTACACCCCGCGGACCTCCGGCGAAATCTTGATCGGCAACCCGACCGGGTAGAGCAGCGGCAAGAGCGTACAGATGCCGATCACCAGAAAGATGATCCGCCTATCAATGCGCAACATTCGTTCTGCAAACGTCATGCGACAACCCGTAAGGCGTGAGGCGTGAGGCGTAAGGTGGGCGGATTATGTGGATGTCTCATTCTCTTCTCTTCTCACCTGACGCCTGACCCCTTACCCCTGACGCTATTCTTTTCCCCCACCGAGGTACGACCGTTCCATGCCGAAGATGATCTTGATGGAGAGCGCAACCGTGCCGAGGCTCACGCCAATGAGGATCGCACGCCGCACCGACGCATTCAGCACGTTCAAGATCCACTGAGACAAGTCGCCGCTGATCGGGATCAGATATTCTCCGAGCGGAACACGGCCCATCATGACGATCACCGCGGCGATGAGCAGCACCGCCGCCTCACGGCTCCGCGCCCGGAATGACCGATAGGCTGCCGAGGCGATGAAGAAGGCGAGAATGGCGAACATCGTCCCCTGCAGCGGAACCATCATGAAGTTATAGATCCACCCAAAGGCCGTCATGGTCCCGTCGATTGCTTCCTTGCCGTTCGACCAGAAGCCGACCGCAATGGTCCCGAGCATGCTGACGTAAAGCACAAAACTATAGCCCCAGCCAGCCTCCTTGCGCCGGATCTTGACGGCGTGGACGTGAAACAGGCTGCTGACGCCCAGCACTAGCGCGAACCCGCCGATGATCTGGAGCCACTTGGTGACGGAGGTGAGCATCTGCTCTGAAGCCGGGTGCGGCACATAGTACTGCGCCGCGAACACCAGTCCGGTGATGAGCGTGATCAGGAGCGGAACTTGTCGTCGGAGAAAGTTCATTTTACGTCCCTGAACAGATCCAGAAATAATTTCGGCCACTGCGCATCGAGCATAACCCCGAGAGTAGCCAGTATGGTCCCGATGCCAAGGACGCAAAGGATGAGGGCCTTGCCGATGTCCTGACCGCGCAACGTGCCGACCTGAACCGGTTCTTTGGAGAGGTAGGCGCTGGCGGCGTAGAGCTCCTCCCCAATCAAGGTGTAGTCGCAAGTCGTGACGAAGAACGGGAGCTGGTGATCGGAATCAGTCCCGGCAATTTGGATCGCGCCGGTGCTCGCGCCCGTTTCAGTCAGTAGCAGCGCTTCGGCAAAGTACGACCCCATAAAGAAATTTGCCGCCGGTTTCTTGCGCAGCATGATACCGTCCACCGCCGCGGTGTAGCTGAATTGATCCGACGTGATAAAGAAATTCGAATCGTCTTTGTAGAGATCGGGCTTGCCGGCTTCCAAGTAGGCCTGCTTCGTAATTTCCTGGCAGACGGCCATGGTAATCGGATCGCGGTGCGGCACAAGAAGATCGGTCCCATAGGCGGCCGTGCGTTTGGCCACACGCCCGAGAATGACCGCCGCGGCAATGGTGGAGGGATCGCTCATGTCGTGGGCGCCGGTAAGATACAGAATCGGCTTGCCCAACTCCGTCGCGCGGCCAATGGCCTCATCCACTGCATCGAGGCCGGGAATGCGCCGGAGGAAGATCTCCCGTTTTCTGGCTGTACTGATGGCGTAGAACACGATGCCGCCGAACAGGAGCGCCAGCAGAAGATTATTCATCTGATTCCAGTTGATCCAGTTCGGTTGCGGCATGGCCTGAACCGGCGCAGCCACGGCTCGCTCGTCGCCCGAGACCCTCGCCACGGCCACGGAGTAGATCGTCTCATTTTTGAGCTCAACCCCTCTCCCGTTCTTCAGCATGAACTGATGCTGGTCTCCAGTCGTCGGCCTGGTCCACCAGGGCCACTTGGATTCACGGACATAGCGTTGGTTCGCAGGAAACTCCGCCACGACTTTCATCATCGCCGGATCCGGCGCCGTGGTTCCTTCGCTGAGCAAGACCTGATATTTGGTTGCGGCGCTATCGTCGGGAGCCGGTGACCAGAGCACCGTCAGGCTTCCGCC
>JANNIV010000066.1:0-3620 GCA_031405355.1 Nitrospira sp. | reverse complement strand
GAAGCCTTACTCACAGAACTGGCCGATATGATCGTGACCAAACCCATCTAACTGGTTGCTGAACTGGTCTGTCTCGTTCATCTGGTCTGTCTCGTCTGTTTACATGAACGAAACTAACCAGATAGACCGGACAGACTAGATAGACCAGATAGACCAGCATGTTGATCGACACCCATACCCATCTGGACGATGACCGCTACAATGACGACCGCGAGGCGATGATTGCCCGCGCCAGGGAAGCCGGTGTCGAAGCCTTCATCACCATCGGCTGCGATCTGGCGACCAGCCGGGCAGCGGTTGCGCTGGCGGAACAACACCCGTTCATCTATGCCTCCATCGGCGTCCATCCACATGAAGTGAAGCATATCCTCGATAGCTGGTACGACGATTTCCGCCAGCTTGCGCAGAACAAAAAGGTGGTCGCCTACGGCGAGATCGGCCTCGACTACCACTACAATCATTCGTCACCGAAGGAACAGCGCGAACGATTCCGCGAACAGATTCAGCTCGCGCGCGAGTTGAATCTTCCCGTGATCATCCACACGCGGGAGGCCCAAGAAGACACGATTTCGATTTTGAAAGAAGAGAAGGCGTCAGAGGTGGGCGGGGTTTTTCACTGCTTTTCCGGGGATGCGTGGCTGGCGAAAGATGCGCTGGATTTAGGGTTTTATCTGTCGTTCTCCGGAATTCTTACCTTTCAAAGTGCAACCATGCTTCGAGACATCGCCAAGACTGCTCCGTTAGATCGCCTCCTGATCGAAACCGACTGCCCATATCTGACACCCATCCCTTATCGAGGCAAACGAAACGAACCGGCCTACGTGTCATTCGTCGCGCAAAAACTGGCAGAGCTTCACGCCGATGCGCCGGACATGTCGATCGACCGCATCGGACGTATCACCACCGAGAACGCGAAGCGCCTGTTCAAAATCGCTTGAGCTGCCGGCTGCGCTGCCGTTGGGACTTCGGCAACTTGCGCGGGTTTCCCTTCTTGCCCGGCCCACGCTGAGGTCGAAGATCCTCCCCTGTATCCAGCTCTTTGTGGGGAGTAACAGGGGTCACGCTCGACGGCCCCTGTAGTTTCCCGATAAACTCCTGGGCCTTCATCACAAAGGCTCCTTGCGCATTCGCGACGTCGATAATCTCACGATCGGAACTCACCACCGCACAGGCGGATCCGAATTCGGCAGCCAGACGTTGAATCACCTGATCGGCTTTTTCTCCACGCCGTGAGAAAATAATCTCCAGACCAAGCCGATGCTCACGCTGTTCTGTACCCCATCCCTGTTGCCATCCGTCAAAGACCACCGTGATCGCATGGGATTTCCGTTGACGATACGCCGCCAAGTCACGCAGGAAAGACTCACGCGCCATCTCGGAATGCAGGCTCGTCCCTGCACCAATCCGGCCTGTCTGAGCCAAGAGATTGTAGCCATCGACGATCAGGTGGAGTGCCATAACGAACAGTGCAAGCCCGGTCTATCTGGTTGATGGTTCATCTGGTCTATCTGGTTTGTTTTGTTCTGAGCTCAAAGAAAACCAAATAAACCAGACAAACCAAACAAACCTGTTTAACAAGCTTTCTTGGTACCCTACTGCTCGCGCCGCTCACTGTCAATCGGGTCCGTCGCGCCAATCCCCTTGACAACGGCCCACACATCTGAGAAAAACTCTATATCCCATCACACGCAGTAAACACCCAATGCGATCAGCCCTGTGGCGCATCCTCACCCTCGCCTTCCTGGTCGGACTCTTCGATCTCTCCGGGCATGCGCTCAATCTGTTTCACGCCGGCCATGCATCAGCAGCAACGAGTGCTGCCCGTCAGGAATCTCCTGCCAATCCTAACCGGATACGCACTTCACGTGTACACCTGTCTCCCACTGCGCTCGGCCTCACGACGATACAGAACCTCCGGACAGCCAGCTCGCCTGGGTTGACGAGGCTCGTGCTCGATCTCGACGCGAAGGCCCGCCCCAACAAGCATCCCCAACTCCAGGCGGAGGGAATCACCATCCAAATTCCCAACGCCACCTTGAGCCATTCCGCCAAAAGGGCACTGACGACCGGTCGGGTTGCCAAGCCGTTTATCATCAGCCAATCATCTGAACAATCTGTTGAAGTCTCCCTCCCGGCTGGTTCATTTCAACGCTATAAGTTGCTTACATTGACGAATCCTCACCGGCTTGTCATCGATGTGGTGCCTTCAAACCATCCGATGGCGCCTCCGTCTGTTGAATCGACACCCGGCCTAGGACTTCCATACCCTACTCCTCCGCAACCTGCTCAGCCGAAGACCAAGTCGTTTACAACCATTGTGATCGATCCAGGGCACGGCGGGAGAGATTCTGGAGCACGTGGGCAGCGCGGGACAGAAGAAAAGGACATTACGCTGAAAGTCGCATTGAAACTACGGGATCTCTTGAGCCAGCAGCCGGGAGTCCGCGTCCTCATGACCCGTGAACGAGACCAGTTCGTTGAGTTGGAAGACCGGGCAAAGTTTGCCAATGCGGTGGAAGCGGATCTCTTTGTGTCGATCCATGTGAATTCGCATCCCCAGCGCTCCGTGAAGGGGATTGAAATCTACCACTTCGGAGAAGCCAAGGATCAACGGGCGCTCGAAGTGGCGGCCCGCGAAAATGGAACCCCGCTCAACAACACGGGCGTGGGATGGGAATATCTCGTCGCCGACCTTCTGACGGCGAAGAAGATCGAATCATCCCTCGAACTCGCCTGGACCGCCAAGGAAGCCATGGTGACCAACCTGAACGGCCACTATGATTTGCTGGATCATGGGGTAAAGACCGCGCCCTTCTACGTTCTCCGCTTCACCAGCATGCCCAGCATCCTGGCTGAAATCGCTTTTATCTCGAACACTGATGAAGAAGACCTGCTCCGAACCACCCGCTTCACCACGCGCGTGGCGGAAGCACTCATGGAAGGCATCAAGTCCTTTCTCGCCTCTGCGAAACTCGCCACGCGATGACCCCCACACTGTTCTATCCCCCACGCCGATGCCCACGGTCAAGTTAGTCCTGGAATACGACGGAACCTGCTATGCCGGTTGGCAACGCCAACCCGACCAACCCACGATCCAAGAAGCAGTCGAACAGGCCATCCGGCAAGTGAGCCAAGCCACAGTATCCCTCATCGGCGCAGGCCGCACAGACTCCGGCGTACATGCGCGTGGGCAAGTGGCGAGTTTTCGCACGGACCAGGATTGGCCCGCATACAACTGGATGAGGGCGCTCAATGCCGTACTGCCGAAAGACATTGCCGTTCATTCCTCTGCCATCATGGACGACCGCTTTCATGCCCAACACGATGCACGAGGCAAACTCTACACCTATCGAATCCTGCATCGCCCAGCCCGTCCCACTATCGATCGTTCATTCGTCTGGCACATCTACCACCCGCTGAATGAGGCTGCCATGCAACAGGCAGCAGCGACGCTGATCGGATCACAAGACTTTTCCTCCTTCGAAGGAAGTCTCACGGACAACAAGAATCCCATCTGCCATCTGCAACGACTCGCGGTCATCCGCCACGACGACCAGATCCTCATCGAAGCCTACGCCGACCGGTTTCTAAAACACATGGTGCGCGCCATGGTTGGAACG
>JANNIV010000065.1:0-9281 GCA_031405355.1 Nitrospira sp. | reverse complement strand
CGCTTCCAGCTATGGATCCATTCGCTGATGCCCTTCTGCACATACTGCGAATCGGTGTAGACGCACGCTTCCACCGGCCCTGTGAGCGACTGCAGGGCCTCAATGACGGCGAGCAACTCCATGCGATTGTTCGTGGTCGCCGGCTCGCCGCCGCACATCTCCGTTTCGATCTGGCTCACGCGCAGCAGCGCGCCCCATCCGCCCGGTCCGGGATTGCCGCTACAGGCGCCATCAGTATAGATTTCAATCATGAGTCCATCGTACTACTCAGGTGTTTAGGCTGAAGGCTGAAGACTATAAAATATCTCGCAAAACACGGATGCGGGGGTAGCGGGATAGAGGGATAGTCGGGGTAGCGGAATAGAAGTCGCAGACCTTTTCCCCGTACCCCGCTACCCCGTTGTCCCCTTATCCCGTTCCTACGACCTTGGATTCAAGCAGAGACGAATCCTTGTGGGCAAGAAGCCCGACCCCTATAAGCCTTCAGCCTATCTACCTGAGTAGTTACGTGTGGACAACATATACGCTGCGCATATAGGGCCTGTCACTCTTAAAAAAGACTCCCGGCAACTTTGTTTTGCCCCGACTCCATAAGCAAGCCGTTCCAGTCAGAGAATGGTCTGAGAGGCAGGTGTGCCAGGGCTCAACCGCTCACGTGCCTACTGGAGCGACCCTAGGGAGTCCGATGGGGTCGTTGTTTGACTTGATACTTGGAGCAGATGAAGGAAACAGCGCGGTAGGGATTGGTTCTCCTTTGCCAAGGATTCGGAGAATTTATCAGGATTACCCGCAGCTTCCGGCCTTCGTAGTCGAAGGGGTTACTTCGGTAGAGTAGGCAGCTACGGGGGCTTCATTTTCCCATCCCGCCCAGTCCTCCGAGCAGGGGAACCAGCGCGTCTTCGCCTGGGCCTTTGCCGTTCTTCATATCAGTCTTGATCTCATCGAACAGTTGATTGGCTTCAGGCCCGAGTGAACGGATGGTCTGTTCGAGGCGGCCCGACATGAGTTCTTGCTGAACCTGTGCCTCAGAGAGCTTGCCTGCCTTGATATTCTGATCAATCAGTTGGGAGAGCTGCTGAAGTTTCTTGTGCAGATCCGGTGGGAGGGAATTTAGAACCCCGGCAGCGTTATCGGAGGGATGGCCTTCAGTCGATTGAGCCCACGCTGGAGCAACGGCAATGAGGCAAATGGCGATGCTGAGCCAGCGTGCATGTTGTTGCATAGCGCTCTCCCATGTTTGTAGAAACAGAGACGGTATCTCAAAACTTGTTTGTTTGGTCTATTTGGTTTGTATCGTGCTTTCGAACAAAAGAAACCAAATAAACCAAATCAACAAAACAAACCAGATAAACCAGTCTACTCGCTAGATTCGAAGCTCGACGGAGTCTTGTTGAGTACGGTGGCGGTGGCGCGGGAGAGGGCTTCGTCGTGTGCGTGGTCGTGGGTATAGACACGAAATTGGACTAAGCGGGTCGGTAGCAGGTCGAGGAACTCTTCTAATGGGTCAGTCGAGATGGCTTTCGTGCTTGGGTCGTAGACATAGAGGGGGTTGCCGCGCCGGTCTTTCGGGTCCGGACGCGGGTCGAGCGGCGCCATGTCGACACGGAACTCGACTTTCTGGAGCCGCGCCGGCAATGCTTTTTTGATCTGTTCTTCGAAATGTTCGTGGCTGGGAAAGTCCATGCCTCGTTCCTGGCCCTTTTCCTTGAGCACGGCGCTGTAGGCCATCTTCCATTTCACGTCGCGTCCGAGAATCCTCTGCCATTCTGCGCCCAGTCGCCGTTCGGCGGCATGGCGCGAAGTTTTCCAGCCCCGTACCTGTTCAAGCAGGGACCAGTCGGTCAGCGTCAAGTAGTCGTCCATCTTCTTGCGAGGATCGTGGGGAAACAGGAGCTTCATGCTATCGCCGAAGATGTCGCGGAGGTGGATGTCGATCGCGCGCGTGGTCCGGTGATAGTAGACGTTGGAGTAGAGATACATGCGGGTATTGAGGAACATCTGCAGGGCGGGTAGGCCCGTCTTATGAATCGTGAATCCCTTGTCCGTGATGATCGTGTAGTGAATGAGTCTGGAGAGATCGACCGGGCCGACTGCCACGCCACACATGTAGGAATCGCGCAGGACATAGTCGAGGTTGTCCGCGGTATAGCTGCCGGAGATGACCGGCTGAAGCATGTTGAGCCATCGCGGAATGCGGGAATTGTCTTTGGTCTTTTCCTTGAGAATCACGTGCGCGATCTGATCGGGGTTGAGTTCCTCGCCTTTAGCGAAGGGGCCGGACGGGCTGCGCCGGATCTTGCGGATGATCGGGCCGAGATGGTCGCGGATGATGATCTGTCCGAGTTTTTCGTGACTGGCGCCGAAGGCATGCAAGTAGTTGTCGTCGAAGAAATGACAAAAGGGGCCGTGGCCGATGTCGTGCGCGAGCGCCGTCACGCGAAGAAATTCTTCGACATAGTTCGCCGACGGAACCTCTTTGACGGCTTTCTTGAGAAACGGATAAAGATGCCGCGCAAAGCGGCCTGCCACATGCATGGTGCCGATCGAGTGGACGAAGCGGGTGTGTTCCGCTGAGGGGTAGACCCATCGGGCGCTTTGGAGTTGATAGATGTACCGGAGGCGCTGGACCCAGGGGGAGTCGATCAAATCCTTTTCCGTCCGTTCTTGTGGGTCTGCAACGGAGAAGGGTACGGTGAAGGAGACATATTGGTGGATCGGATCGGCGATCAGCGCCGACCCATCATAGGGAGCATTGGATTGATGGCTGAAGTGAGACATGGCGAGCGAGCATCTTAGCGCACATCTTGCGGGGGCGGCAATGGCTACTGCGGCGAACGATCTGCCGGCATTTGCGTCGTTCTCGGCCCGCTCCCAAGAGCCGTGAAACGTGAGTCAGCTTCGTGCCTTCGGCCTTGCACCTGCCGGCAGCGTGTTCGCCTCGCAACTGGCAGGCATAGCCCTCATTATTCATGAAGGCTCGTCGCAGCAGCGAATCCGCGATTGCAGCAGAAGCGCTCATGAATAATGCGGGCTAGGACTCAGACGTCAGGCGACTCTCGCCTCTTGTGCTTGTTGCGCGCCACTCAAAGGTTTCGTGGCGAATCGTTATGAGTAATGGGGTCTAGTGGGTGCGCTTGCCGATATCTGGCCACGAAGTAGTAGGCGAGTGGATAGGCCAGTGCCGCTCCGAGGAGGCTCAAGACCAAACCGCCAAGAACGAAGGGCATGGCATAGGGCATGACCTGTGCGTAGATCGCGCCGAAACTCACATCCTGCCAGTCGAAGGAGGGGCTGTCCGATCGTCCGAGCAAGAGAGCGCCGACCCAGTAGGTGGCGCCGAGGATGGGGACTACGGTCCAGGGGTTGTTGAGAAAGGCGCCTGCCATGAGTGCGAGAAAATTGAGGCCCAATGCCCAGGCGAAGAAGAACACGAGGACGGTGTGTAGTCCGTAGGCCGGAGAAAAACAAATGAAGACTCCGATAGCGAAGGCCAGTGCCGTTCGCTGCGGCGATTCCTGCAAGTGGAGAACCTGTTTCAGTAGCGATCGAAATGATGGAATCTTGGCCATGGTTGTCGAGGATGAAGTCGGTTAGCCCGCAGAATTCATGATGGTTCGTCGCGAAATCGTTGAGCCGCGTCGCGAGAGCGGCGCGCGGAGGCCAGGGGACTGGCTCTGCCGTTCTCGGCAGTGCCTGTCCCACTTCGAGAACGGGTACAGGCGCCAGGAAGAAGGGCGCCAGTCCCCAACAGTGCGTGGAGGGTCCGAGGGGCGAGCCCGCCGACCGAAGGCTCGTCGGAGCAGCGGATCGGCGATTGTAGTAGAAGCGTTCATGAATCCTGCGGGCTAGGTGAAATGTTCGTAGCTGCGGTTCGCCAACCGGTGATGCCTGCCTTGAGGAGACAGGGTCTGCATCCCGAAGCGATGGGGGTGAATTTTCCCAATGCAGGTCAGGGAGAATCCTCGCTCGCCGGCTGATTGTTCGAGTCGCAGGCGCTGCCGTGGCGAAGCGGTAAAGAGCAATTCATAATCCTCGCCTCCGGTCAGCGCGAGTTCCACCGGGTCGAGCTTCCGAGCGGCTGCATAGGCGCGGCAGGCCGGCGATAACGGGAGTGCGCCAAGGTCCAGCTCCACCCCGACATGGCTTTCTTCACAGATGTGGCGGAGGTCGCCTGAGAGGCCGTCTGAAATATCGATCGCGGAAGTTGCGAAACGATGGGCACTGAGCCACTGGCCTTCTGCGATGCGCGCGGCTGGACGCAGGTGCCGTCCGATCAGAAATTTCCGGTGCCTAGTTGAGAAGGATGCAGCGCGTGGTCGGCGGCTTGCACGGCGCGGTGGTTCGTTCAAGAGTCTCAGTCCGGCCAGTGAATCGCCGATTGTGCCGGTCACATAGAGGCCATCGCCCACTCGCGCGCCGTTCCGAAAGAGGGCCTTCCGGGGAGGAACCGTTCCGGTCAATGTCAGACTGAGAAACCATCCGCCGTCTGAGGCCGATGTATCTCCGCCGATAAGGCTCACATGGTGTGGCCGGCAGGCGGCCATCATTCCTCGGTACAGCTGAAATACGTGTTGTTTGGCGCCGGTGCGAGGGATGGCCAAGGACACGAGCAGATATTGAGGGGCGGCTCCCATTGCCGCGATGTCGCTGAGGTTCGCTGCTGCGGCGCGGAATCCGATATCGGTCATCGTGGCGGTTCGCAGATCGAAGTGGACCCCTTCCGTTAAGAGGTCGGTCGTCAGCACCGTCCATTGGCCGGCTTGTGACGCGATGACAGCGGCATCGTCGCCGATCCCTCGAATCACCGATGGTGTGCGGCGGCTGTGCCGACGGTGGAGCGTGTGGATGAGCTCGAATTCGTGAATCGTGGGACGGGCCTTCGTGCGGACCGTGGAGGACATGCTAGCGGGTTCCTGAAAAATCATTATAGGCTATTGGAAAGCACCGACCAGCATGCCAAAGATGACGAGAAAATGCCACCGCAGGATGCTCAAAATGTCCAGACTTCTCACCCGCCCAACCCTGGCAGTTATTTCACCCACCCGCCCTGAGTCTGCCGGGACAGCCTCTTCGCCCAGGGACGCACTCTGTCCCAGGCAAGGCCGCAGCGAGCTATCGCTTAATAAGGGGTGGCTGGGATGATCCCACCTGCGCGCGTCCAACGAGGGGAGTCCGCGACCGCGCGTTGCGCGAGCACGGGGATCGTCCCAGCTACCCCGCCCCCTTTTCAGCATCCTGCTAGTGGAGTTGTATGGGAAGCGTTTCAACGCTGGCAGCATGTATCGGCAGCGAGCGAGCGGCTCGCCCTGTCTTCGTGCGCATAGCCTGTTTTTTCGCATGCGGTTGCGGCTGAGGGGGTTTGCCTGCTGGACGTGTAGGTTTTGAATCGCGCCGGAGGGCTACCTTCATCACGTCATCCATCGTGTCGGCAAAGACGAGATGGATGCCCTTCAAAATATGCTTGGGAATTTCGTCGAGATCTTTTTTGTTCCGTTTCGGAAGAATCACGGTCGTGAGTTTAGCCCGTTTAGCCGCCAAAATCTTTTCCTTCAATCCACCGATGGGGAGAATTCGGCCTCGGAGGGTGATCTCGCCGGTCATCGCCAGGTCGCGGCGCACCGGGATTTGCGACAAGGTCGAGGCAATGGCGATGGCCATAGTAATGCCCGCCGATGGCCCATCCTTCGGAATCGCTCCAGCCGGCACATGGATATGGAGATCCTGCGTGGTGAACACATCGGGATTGATGCCGAGGGTGTGCTCGCGCGAACGGACGTAACTCAAGGCTGCTTGCGCAGATTCTTTCATGACGTCGCCCAGTTGGCCGGTGAGGGTCAATTGCCCCTTGCCCTTCATCGCTGTGGCTTCGATGTAGAGCACATCGCCTCCGGACTCTGTCCAGGCTAATCCCGTCGCCACGCCGATCTCGTCGATCTTCAATTCTTCTTCGGGCACGAACTTCGGGACGCCGAGATATTTGTGCAGGTTGGCGGGATCGACGGGGAAGCCTACGCCTTTGCCTCCCGCCACTTTCTTTGCCACCTTGCGCATGACGTTGGCAATCTCGCGTTCAAGGTTCCTGACACCGGCTTCACGCGTATAGTTGGCGATGATTTGACGCACCGCCGGTTCGGCGATGCGGACATGTTTTTCGGTAATGCCATGTTCGGTGAGTTGCCGGGGGATCAGATATTTCTGGGCGATGCCCAACTTTTCTTCTTCGGTATAGCCGGGGATTCCGATCACTTCCATCCGGTCGCGCAAGGCGGGCAAAATGGGGTCGATCAGATTCGCCGTTGCGATGAACATCACGCCGGTCAGGTCGAAGGGCACGCCCAGGTAGTGGTCTGTGAACGAGTTGTTCTGTTCCGGGTCGAGCACTTCGAGCAGGGCCGCGGAGGGGTCGCCGCGAAAATCCATCCCGACCTTGTCGACTTCGTCCAGCATGAAGACCGGGTTGTTGGTGCCGGCTTGTTTCATGCCTTGAATGATGCGGCCCGGGAGCGCGCCGACGTAGGTGCGCCGATGACCGCGGATCTCGGCTTCGTCACGGACGCCGCCAAGACTGATGCGGACAAATTCGCGGCCGAGGGCGCGGGCGATCGACTTTCCCAGCGAGGTCTTCCCGACGCCCGGGGGGCCGACGAAGCAGAGAATCGGACCCTTCATTTTTTCTTTGAGTTTGCACACGGCGAGATACTCGAGGATTCGTTCCTTCACCTTTTCCAGGTCGTAGTGGTCCTCGTTGAGGACTTTGGCAGCGGCCTTGAGGTCGAGGTTATCCGTGGATTTTTTGGACCAGGGTAGTTCCACGATCCACTCGAGATAGGTCCTGACGGTTGCGGACTCGGCGGTATCCGGGTGCATTTTCTCAAGGCGTTTGAGCTGCTTTTCGGTTTCCTTCAACACCTTTTCCGGCATCTTCAGCTCGACGATCCGTTTGCGAAACTCAGTGATTTCTTCCGCGCGTTCGTCGAGCTCGCCCAGCTCTTTTTGGATCGCTTTGAGTTGTTCGCGCAGAAAGTATTCGCGTTGGGTCTTGTCCATCTCCCCCTTGGCTTGCGCTTGAATCTTCTGTTGCATGGAGAGGACTTCGATTTCCTTGCCGAGAATCTCGCTGACGTGCAGGAGGCGCTTGATCGGATCGATGACCTCCAGAACTGCCTGGGTCACCTCGACCTTGAGGCCAAGATTAGACGCTACCATGTCGGCAAGACGTCCGGGGTCCTCGAGATTCTCGATGACGATCATCACGTCCGGGATCAAGATTTTTCCGAGACTCACGATCCGTTCGATCTGTTCCTTGACCGTCCGCATGGCGGCTTCGGTTTCAAGGGCGGCGCTTGCCGGCTTGTGTTCGGTCAATTTGTCGATGCGCACGGAATAATAAGGCTCAGTCTGAATATAGCCGGAGATTTTGGCTTTTGAGAGTCCCTGCACCAGGATTTTGATGCGTTCATCGGGCAGTTTCAGCATCCGCATGATGATGCCGACCGTACCGACGGTATGGATATCATCCGGTGAGGGATTCTCGACGTCCAAGGCCTTTTGCGTCGAGAGGAAGATCATGCGATTGCCGGCTAAGGCGGCTTCAATCGCTTTGATCGACATTTCTCGCCCGACAAACAAGGGGAGGACCATGTAGGGGAAGACGACAATGTCCCGAACCGGCAACAATGGAAGTTGATCGGGGATGTCGATGTTTTGAGGTGGCTGCAAGTCTTGTTCGATCGGGTCGTTCATGGGAACTGGTGTCCTTGTTTCTTTGGTTTGTTTGGTTTATTTGGTTGAGGAACGGGATGAACAAAACAATCAGATGACCCTTGGCTCTTTAATTGACTGGACCAACCAAATGAACGAAACAAACCGCATCAACCAAACAGACAGGGTCTGTCAGGCTTTTCGTGAACGTGTCACGCGGCGCTCGCCGGAAGGCCGCATCCGATTCTGAAGATACTCGGCAAAGTCAGGTCCCAGGGAAGGGTTCTTGAGTGCAAATTCAACGGTCGCAATGAGAAAGCCTAGCTTGTCCCCGGCATCGTACCGTTGCCCCTGGATCTCCAGCGCAAACATCGGGGATTTCTTCGCTAATTCCAGTAGGGCGTCGGTCAATTGGATCTCGCCGTTTTTGCCGGGCTTGGTCTTTCGCAGGATGGAGAAAATTTCCGGCGGCAGCACGTAGCGGCCGATGACCGCCAGGTTGGACGGGGCTTCGGCCGGCGCCGGTTTCTCGATAAGGCCCTCGACTCGATGCAATCCCTTTGCAATGGTTCGGGGCGCCACGATCCCATAGCGGTTGACTTCATGGGGGGGCACTTCCTGCACGCCGAGGACAGCGCCGTGTTGTTTTTTATAGGCGTGAATAAGTTGTGCGAGGCCAGGGACCGGGGCATCGATGATTTCATCGCCGAGAATGACCGCAAAAGGTTCGTCACCGATCAGCCGTTGGGCGCAAAGGACGGCATGGCCGAGTCCGAGAGCTTCCGACTGACGGACATAGCAGAAATTTGCCAGGGTAGAGATGTGCCGCATCTGGTTCAGGAGCTGCGCTTTGCCGCTGCCCTTGAGGTTTTCTTCCAGCTCGACAGATCGGTCAAAATGGTCTTCGATCGCGCGTTTCCCTCGCCCGGTGACGATGATAATGTCTTCGATTCCCGAGGCGACCGCTTCTTCCACGGCATATTGAATCAGCGGCTTGTCGACGAGAGGCAACATTTCTTTGGGAGAGGCTTTCGTCGCTGGGAGGAAGCGAGTACCCAGGCCTGCAGCGGGGATCACGGCTTTGCGCACTTCGAAGCGTGACATGATTTGGATACTATGTGATGGGGTAGTCGATGTCAAGGAATGCATATGCAGATGCCTTCCTGAAGCAACGCGGGCGAGGTGGGCGGGACGGACGACGGTTCGAGGTCCGAAGTTCGAGGTTTCTAAAACTTCGAACCCAGAACTTCGAACTTTGAATCACACCCCCCGCGAGTCGTGCTCCTCGCGTCTGCCTGAATAATTATGGGTTATCAGCTTTACATTCAAATACTTGCTCAATATAATCCGAGAGTTTTGCATGCATGTTCCCCGATGGATACGTGTGCCCCGACTGTGTGAACCTCTCACGTCGGGAACTTCTGCAGCCGCGATTCTCCTTCGCCGCATGCCCCGCTGCTTGCTGCGGTGATGAAGGCAAGGAGAACCCTCCGTAGCCTTGGCGAAGGAGGGTAGGGGCTTCGGCACGCCGCCCAAAGGCTTTGGCCGACGGGTCGGAGAATTTCGCAAGATACCCCGCA
>JANNIV010000064.1:0-3072 GCA_031405355.1 Nitrospira sp. | reverse complement strand
GTCCTGATCGAGGAGGAACTCGACGGTGCCGGCATTGTCATAATCGACCGCCTTGGCGATGGCGATGGCTGCCTTGCCCATCTCGGCGCGAAGAGCTGGCGTGAGAATCAAGGATGGGGCAATTTCGATGAGCTTTTGATGACGGCGCTGAATCGAGCAATCGCGCTCGCCCAGATGGATGATGTTGCCATGCCGGTCGGCCAGGATCTGAAATTCGATATGGTGCGGCCGCTCAATATACTTTTCGAGGAAGATGCTTCCGTCGCCGAAGGCAGCCTGGGCCTCCCGTGATGCGACGGCCATGTTCTCGCGAAGTTCGGAATCGGATCGCACCACCCGGAGACCGCGCCCTCCTCCGCCAGCGCTGGCTTTAATCATGACGGGGTAACCGGTGTCTTTTGCGAACGACAGGGCGTCCTTCACATCGGTGATGCCTCCTTCGGTCCCCGGGACGATTGGAATGCCGACTTGTTTGGCCAGATCGCGGGCTTTGACCTTGCTTCCCATCAAGTCGATGGCTTGCGGCGATGGGCCGATGAAGGTAATGCCGGAGGTGTGGCACAGCTGCGCAAATTGCGAGTTTTCCGAGAGAAATCCATAACCTGGATGAATGGCATCGGCGCCGATGCGTTGTGCCAGATTGACGATCTGTTGGCTGTCCAGGAAGCCTTTGACCGGTCCAGGGCCCACCAGGTAGGACTCATCCGCTTTCTTGACGTAGATTCCGGTCGAATCGGCTTCGGAGTAGATGGCGGCGGTCGCGATGTTCAATTCGCGGCAGGCGCGGATAATCCGCATGGCGATTTCGCCGCGGTTGGCCACCAGAATTTTCTTGAACATAGCGGTCCCGCACTCCTGAGATCGTTCGCGATTCTGCGAGAGTTATCGGGGAAAATGAGCGCGTAAGCTAGCATAGGATCAGGAGTCCTGTCGAGGGAAGCAGGGGTAGAGCCGGCATTGGGAATGTTAAATGGTCAATGTTGAATGTGGAGTTAGCAGAATCGGGAACAACTGGTTGTGCGAGAGTGTCTGATGCAGTCCACCCATTGAACATGCACAATTCGCCACGTAACATTTGACAGGTCAACTCGGCGGCTTCCGCAGACGTGATAGGGGTGCAATGGGCCAGCAGGGATGAGCCTACTTAGACTTAATCAAGACGGGTTTTGATTGGGCGCTTCCGCCGCCCGCGACGATGATAACGAAGGACATCCCTGCTTTGGCATCCGGCACGGTCGCTTCGATCGTCGAATCGTTTATGAATTTGAACGCTACGGGGATATGTGAGGCTGCGCTGAACGTTACAGTACGGAAGCACTCCTTCGTGCCGAAATTCTCACCGGTGATAACAACTTTGACGCCCGGTTTGGCTTCGTCTGGCTCAACCTTGGCGATCCGTGGGCGCTTGCTTTGGTCGCAGACAGGGTCTCGTTCGATTTTTGCGGCATCAAACCCCTTGATCGACTCTAGGCCATAGAGGGTGAACCCTGCGCCATCAACGATCGCGCCTGGCTCCTCCGCGTGGGATAGGGCCATGGGTGCCATGGACCCTATGAGTCCCAGTAACATGAACCTCAACGGTCGCCACGTCAGCATAGCTGCCTCCTTCAATCACAACGGCGCACGATTATTTCTTTTTGATTGGAATATACATCTCGGCAATGAGTTGTTGACCGGCCGGAGACAGGGCGAACTGGATGAATGCCGCAGTCAGGGGATGCGGCTCCTTCTTCGACAAGAGAAGGATGGGCCGGCGGAGCGGATAGCGGCCGTCTTTGACGGTAGGGCTCTCCGGTTCGACTTTGTCGATAGGCAAGAGTTTGACTGGGACACCGCCTGAGACGACGGATAATCCATGGCTTAGGGACAGGTAGGCGACTGCAGACAGAGGGGGAAGCGTTCCCACGACAGTTTTCACCACCTGTTCATCGGAGCCTATCACCTTGGCGGCGCCGGTGATTCTCCCGGTAATACCAAGTTGCGATTCAAACGTATCGCGAACATTTTGATTCCGAGGCCGGTCAATAACCAAGATTTTGGTCTCGAGACCGCCGAGTTCTGACCACAGCGTGACTTTGCCGGAAAAAATGTCGGCCACTTGTTGCTTTGTGATTTCATTCATGAAATTGGAGAGATGCACGAGGATGCCGATCCCATCCCATGCGATGGTCGTTGCCGAAAGACCTGCCGTTTCCGTTCCGGTCACAGCGATGTGGGCCTGGCCGGATTTGACCATCTCAACGGGTTTCGAATTGCCGTCCCAGACGATGTCGAGATAGGCTTTGGGGTTGGCTTTTTCAAATGCGTGGGCGAGGGGCTCAATGATCGTCAGCTCTGGTCCGTTTCCGGCGATGGTCAGACTTCCTGCGACATCCGCATGAACGACGAGGGCATTTGTGCCGCTGAGTAGAAGGCTGAGGCCTAGCGAGAGTACGAATCTCGCGGTCATAGGATCTCCATGGGTAGGGGGGGGAGGTCTGGTTTGTTTTGTTTATCTGGTTCATCTGGTCTGTCTGGTTTAACCAAACAAACGAGACAAATCAAATAAACCAAATAACGGTCTTCTTCTGCTGGCGGACTTTTTCAGCATCCTGCTAGTTCTCCGTTGTGCCGCCGGTAGAAGGATCGGAAGGTTCTGTCATGTCAGGGGCGGCGCGTTTGCCCATCAGCGGCGGGAGTTTGGCAAACTTGTCCATCCGTTCGTCTAACATATTGTAGGCCTTCATTTCGGCGAAGCCGGTTTTGTGGGTTCCTTTCACTTGTGTCGTGCAGGCAGACAGTAATCGCGTGGCGCTCTGGGCATGGCAGTGAGGACATTCGGTGTCTTCCGCTCTGGCATGGACGGATTGGGTCGCGTCAAAGTGTTTCTCGCATTGCCCGCAACGATACTCATAGATCGGCATGGTTCGTATCCTTACGCTAGATAAATACCGGACAGAGAGAAACGCGCACTCTTGACCGGCCGTTGAGCTTTGCCTTATTCTACACATCAAGCTGACAGGACTTCCAGTGCTTTAACAGGCAGAGGAATAACTGTTGCGGCTCGGTGGAAATCTGGTTTGTTTTGTTTAT
>JANNIV010000063.1:0-7526 GCA_031405355.1 Nitrospira sp. | reverse complement strand
GGCGGCGCTGGCCGCTGCCAAAGACGGGGCAGATCCGCGCGTTATCCGTGCACGCATGGCGGACCTCGAACAGGCCGCAAAGCCGCTGACCGTCGCACTCTTGAATGATTCGCTCACGAAGGGGCTGCAGGGGAAAAAGGTTTCTGAAGTCACGTAGCGACGATCCCGTACTGATGCCGTGGTCGACTTACAACGGAACATGAGGAGTGGATATGGATCTAAAATGGCAGAATACCGAGGATATTGCGATCCGTTTGGTCGAAGAACATCCGGAAACAGATCCACTTACCGTTCGATTTACCGACATGCACGCCTGGATCGTGGCGCTCTCCGACTTCAAAGACGATCCCAAGAAATCGAACGAGAAAATCCTCGAAGCGATCCAGATGGCCTGGCACGAGGAATATCAGGACTCGAAGTCCTGATTCGTAGCAGGATGCTGAAAAAGTCCGCCAGCAGAAGAAGACCGTTATTTGGTTTGTCTTGTTTGTTTGGTTAAACCAGACAGACCAGATGAACCAGATAAACAAAACAAACCAGTTTGAGCATCCCGCATAAGTGTGTTTCTGCTTTTCCCCTAGACGTACAGATTTCCGAAGGCTTTACCCAGTTGGTTTTTCGTCAGTCTGGTAGCCTCACCCCACCTTGAAACTAAGCAGAATTGCCGCGGCCACAATAGTGTTTCCGCATTCTGAGACCAGCCCATCATCTTGTAAGCCATTGTATTGCCGCTGCAATCAAGCATGAGTCGATGTGACAGACGAGGGAGTACCTCTCTCTGTAGAGCCAAGGTTCCCCCTCCCTTTGGGGCATTGTGGAACAGCGAGGACTCGGCGATAAATAGGGCTGGCTTAATGATTCAGATTGGAGCCTTTCCGATGTCCAAGATCTTGAATATGAGTTCGCACACGAGTGACGAAGAATTGCAGCACATCACAAACCTGCTGCTTTTTCACCTCGTTGAGCGGTGTGGCGGACAGATTCAATTTAAGATGGAGGATGCCCATCGGGTTCGTGAAAGCCTGACGACCAAGATGGTGCAAATGCAGGTGGGAGAAGAGGTACGGTTGAGAATTATCGATCGCCTGCCAGAATTACAGTAAGTTCTCCTCTCAAGCAAGCCTTCCCGAGTTGATCTACCCTGAGGGAGGGCAATAAGCTATAGTTGGCTCATTCGGCGCGAAGGGCAGTTGGGTTGATCACAACTGCGCGCGTCCATCAACCACGGCTTCATGGTGGGGGATGCGTGAAAAGGGATCACCAGGCCGCCCCTCATTTCTTTTTCAACATCCGCAATTTCGATGCTGCAGATTTCATCACACGTCACCATCCCCGACTCTGAGATCGACATCCATGCGATGCGGTCGCAGGGGGCCGGCGGGCAGAATGTGAACAAAGTCTCGTCTGCGATTCATCTGCAATTCGATATTGTTGCCTCGTCGTTGCCGCCGTTTTATAAGGAAGAATTGCTGAAATTGAAAGATCACCGCATCTCAGAGGGGGGCGTGATTACTATCAAAGCCCAGCAGCATCGGAGCCAAGAGCAGAATCGAGGGGACGCCCTCACTCGGCTGGCCGAGCTCATTCAGAGCGTGGCGATCCCGCGCAAGAAGCGCAGAGCCACGAAACCGACGAAGGGTTCGAAGCAACGGCGGTTGGAGAGTAAGACGAAGCGCGGGAAGCTGAAAACCCTCAGGCGAACGATCGAGTAGTGCAGCCTGGCTATTCATGATGATTTGTGGCGGAGTCGCATGCGATAAGCGAGCGGACGAAACTCGGGAGAGGTGTGACTCAAAGTTCGAAGTTCTGGGTTCGAAGTTCCAGAAACCTCGAACGTCGGACCTCGAACTGTCGTCCCTCGCGCCTGCTCGTCCGTCTCGCTTGAGTCAGACATCGGCGATTGCAGCAGTATTCGTGAATAATCCTGGCTAGATTAGCCCTCGACGCTTCCCTCTGGATTTCTCCTCGCCCGTTTCGGTACCCTGTTCATATGCGGAAGTGGAAATCGTTGATGAAGCCAGTGCGATACAGGACTCACGTTATACCGTCTATCCTTTTGGCTGCGGTTTGGCTCATCAGCGGGCTTGCCGGGGCCACGGAGCCGTCGTCCGTGAAGCTGGAGCCGGAGGGGGCCCCGACGAGTGACGCCAAACCCCTGAAGAAAGTGCCCCCGCCGACCAATGGCGGGCCAGCGTCGAAGGCCCGGGCCCTCCTGAAGCTCCCCGCCACGCTCACTGGCAAGGATGGGGCGCCGATGGTGCTGGTCCCCGCCGGGGAGTTTCCGATGGGGAGCGAGCAGGGCGATGACGATGAGCAGCCGGTCCATCGCGTCGTCCTCGACAGCTTTTATCTGGATACATTTGAAGTGACGAACGGGCAGTTTGCAAAGTTTGTGTCGGCGATTCAGAGTGAACCCCCGTGGGGGTTCGCCGACCAGGAGACGCCCGTGGTCCACGCGGATCGCCCCGTCCGTTGGGTGAACTGGCTGGAGGCGACGGGGTATTGTTTGTGGGCGGGGAAACGGTTGCCGACCGAAGCGGAGTGGGAGAAGGCGGCGCGGGGGACGGATGGCCGCGTCTATCCCTGGGGGAACGAGCCGCCGACGCCCGTCCATGCCGTCTTCGGGTTGAAGGAAGGGGCCGACACGGTCTCGCCCATCGGCAATCGCGACAAGGGCATGAGCCCGTACGGGGTCCACGACCTGGCCGGCAATCTGTATGAATGGGTGGCGGACTGGTACGACGAAGCCGTCTACCGGCCGATCCCCACCGTCAATCCTCGCGGTCCCACCGAGGGCACCACGAAGGTGCAACGGGGCGGCTCGTATATCAACAGCCCCTATCGGCTGCGTTCGTCGTTTCGCACGAAGGGTGATCCCACCGAACATGATCCGAATGTGGGCTTTCGCTGCGCCCACGACGCGCCGATTCTGCCCTAAGCGTTACACCAGTTTGCTCCTAGCTAGAGAGCATACTCCCTAGCGTTTCACGCTGCTGGGTGGGTTGCCGGCCCGAGATATGGCCAAAGGCGTAGACCATTGTGACCATGGTTAGCCGAAAGCGCACGATTCCGAATACGCCAATACCGAGCTGTGGGAAGGCGGCCCTCAGCACCGCGCTCCCGCAGCCAGCGAACACCAACGGGAACGTGCTGCCGCTCTGGCCTTTAGTTGATCCGCCATATGAACTTCCAGGAAAATGTGGTGCTGCCCCGCAGCTATGTCAGGTGGCTCGACAAAGCGCAAGCCGCCAGACGCCCCGGGGCCCGGCCGGCCGCGTTCTTCATTGCGGCTCACGGTCTGGCTTCCAACACCAGATTGAACAGCGTCTGCGTCGCGCGGCGGAATCGTGTGAGTCCGCCTTTCATAACCACATCTCGCAGCCGCGCCTCCCCTGCTTGGGCACCGAGGGCCGGGCCGTTGTACGCCAGGGAAGCGGGCACGCAGATCATCGTTGACGCGGCGTAGAAGACTCTGCCCACCGGATTCAGATTATCTTCCACACGGTCATTTGCGAAGGGCTCCACAATCATCCAGGTGCCATTCTGTGCGAGCGTCTTCTTCACGTGCTTCGCAGCGCCGACAGGATCGCCCATGTCATGTAGACAATCGAAGTGGGCAACGAAGTCGTATTCCTTGCCCGGATAGTTTGTGGATTTCGCCACCGCGAAGGTTACGTTCTTCAGGCCTGCTTCCTTGGCCCGTTTGCGTGCCGTCAGGATCGAGGACTTATGGTAATCGAAGCCGATAAAGGTAGATGTGGGGTAGGCCCTCGCCATGATGATGGTGGACGCCCCGAACCCGCAGCCGACATCCGCGACTTTTGCGCCCCTTTTGAGCTTTGCCTCCACGCCGTCGAGGGATGGGATCCAACTCGCCACGAGATTGCCGAGGTAGTTCGGACGGAAGAATCTCTCCGTGCCATCAAACAATCGGTGATCGTGCTGATCCCATCCGAGGCCCTTGCCGGTCTTGAACCGCTGCTCGATCTTGGGGTTGGCGGAAAATGTGGCCGCGATGACCTGAAACGCACCGGGGAGAAAACAAGGACTGCTTTCATCGGCGAGTGCCATCGCCTGTTCTTCAGGGAGCGTATACCGACCGGTTCCGGCGTCATAGGTCACGTATCCACCTGCCGCCTGATTGCCCAGCCACTCACGGACGTACCGTTCGGCTGTCTTTGTCGCCCTTGCGAGTTCCGCCGGCGTGACGGGGCCCGCCTTCGCCATGGCTTTGTAGAGACCGAGCTTGTCGCCAAGGAGCACCATGTTGGCGCTCAGCGCGGCGCCAATGTCACCGACTGCCTTGCCCATAAATGCGTTCAGCTTGTCTGGATTGACCGCCATGATGCAACCTCCCCTGGAGTAATTCGGTGCATTCTTTGCCAGTTATTCGCGGCTGTCAAGTTGGAACGAAAGGAGTAGAATACCGCCTCGGATTTGAGCCTGAGAATGTGGAGGAGGCACCGAACATGAAAGAGTATCGCGTCAAGCCGGACTCACAACTCAACTTGGATACGTGGGACCCCGACGATACCGGAGAGTACAAAAAAACGGATCAGGGCAAGGAGAAGGCCAAGGCGATGACGGCAGAATTGACCGGACGGCTAGGCGAACTCCAAGAACGGCTCTATGCCAATGGGACTCGATCGGTGCTCATCATCTTGCAGGGAATGGACACCAGCGGAAAGGATGGGACGATCAAGAGCGTGATGTCCGGTGTGAATCCGCAGGGCTGCAAAGTCGTGTCCTTTAAAGTTCCTTCGTCGGAGGAGCTGGGTCATGATTTTTTGTGGCGCGTACATCAGAAGGCGCCGGCAAAAGGCCAGATCGGCATCTTCAACCGTTCACATTACGAGGACGTGCTTATTACTCGCGTCCACGGATGGGTATCGGACAAGGTCGTGAAGCAGCGGTTTGATCAGATCAAAGAATTCGAAGAGCTGCTCTATGAGAGCGGCACGACTATTCTGAAGTTTTTTCTGCACATTTCGAAGGTTGAACAGAAAGAACGGCTGGAAGAACGCATTCGCGATCCGGAGAAACGCTGGAAATTCAACGAAGGGGACCTCGAAGAACGGAAACTATGGAAGAACTATATGGATGCGTTCGAAGATATGATGGCTGCCACAAGCACCGATCATGCACCTTGGTATATCGTGCCGGCTAACCGGAAGTGGTATCGCAATTTCGTGGTCGCCGATCTGGCCGTTGAAGCGTTGGAAAATATGAAACTGAAGACACCGGCTGCTCCCGCAGGGGTCAATTTCAATACGTTAAAGATCGTGTAACGAGTCAATCGCCGCAGGAGATGAAGCCAGCCAGGGGCGAGTGGCAAGAGGGAAGACATTCCTGCCAATCCCCCCCCCAGCCTCTAGTCCAGTGCCTCTAGCCTGAACATCAGCGATTGTAGCAGAAGAGATGGGAAAGGCTGTTTCTTGACACCTTGGGCAGGGCTATATTAGCATGCGCATCCAGATCGATGGGCGCGTAGCTCAGGGGGAGAGCGCTACCTTGACACGGTAGAGGTCGACGGTTCAAGACCGTCCGCGCCTACCACCTAGCTGAGGGTATCCGTTTGCCTTTCGCAGGCGGGGTACTCTTGTTGTTTTTTGTGCTTGGGCGATTGAGTGGACGTCATGAAAATTACGCTCAAAAACGGCAGCAGCCGTGATATCCCAACGGGCCAGACCGTTGGATTTGCCCTGTCGGCTCTTGGTCTGACGCTTGGCCCTGATATCCTTGCGGCAAAGGTGAATGGCCAGCCCGTAGATCTATCGAGCACCTTGACGGACGATGCCGAGCTGATCCCACTGCAATTCGACAGTGCTGAAGGCCGTGAGGTTTACCGCCATAGCAGTACTCACATTATGGCTCAGGCTGTCAAAGAGGTCTTCCCCACCGCACAGCTGACGATCGGCCCGGCTCTCGAGGATGGATTCTTTTATGACTTTGCCTTTGAGCGGCCATTCACTCCTGAAGACCTCGAAAAAATCGAAGCGCGAGCGAAAGACATCGTCAAACGCGCTCTTTCTGTTAAACGGGCAGAATTATCGAAGCCTGAGGCGGTGAAGTTTTTCCAAGAACGTGGCGAAGTCTACAAGGTGGAGTTGATTCAAGGACTAGCCGATGGCCAGACTATCTCAGTGTATAGCCAGGGGGAGTTCACCGATCTCTGCCGCGGCCCGCATCTGCCGACGACAGGTCATGTTGGGGCATTTAAGCTCCTGAACACGGCAGGAGCGTATTGGCGAGGCGACGAATGCAACCCCATGCTGCAGCGGATCTATGGAACCTCCTTCCCCACCCAGGCGGAGCTCGATGCGCATCTTGCACGGTTAGAAGAGATTAAGCGGCGAGACCACCGAAAGGTCGGCAAGGAACTCGATTTGATCTCGACCCAGGATGAGATCGGCCCGGGCCTGGTGCTCTGGCATCCGAAGGGCGCGACGATCCGGCTGTTGATCGAGAACTTTTGGCGAGATCAGCATATTCAAAACGGGTACGAACTGGTGTACTCCCCTCACATCGCCCGGTTGGACCTCTGGAAAACCAGCGGCCACGTCGACTATTACCGCGACAACATGTTCGCTCCCATGAAAGTCGAAAACAGCGAGTACCAACTCAAGCCGATGAATTGCCCGTTCCATATCATGATCTACAAGTCGCATCTGCGCAGTTATCGAGACCTCCCTATTCGCTATGGCGAACTGGGGACTGTCTACCGGTACGAACGGACAGGCGTCCTTCACGGTCTGCTGCGGGTTCGCGGCTTCACGCAGGATGACGCGCATCTGTTCTGCCGTCCGGATCAGATTGAACTAGAAGTCAGCAAGGTTCTGGACTTCACATTCTTTATTCTCGGCACCTTCGGGTTTACCGAATTTGAAGTGTATCTCTCGACCAAGCCTGAAAAGTCTGTCGGATCGGAAGAACGGTGGGCTCAAGCCACGAACGCGCTCGAATCAGCCTTGAAGGGACGAGGAGTTGCCTATCAGATCGATCCGGGCGAAGGCGTCTTCTACGGACCAAAAATAGATATCAAGATCAAAGATGCCCTGGGACGCTCCTGGCAATGTTCGACCATTCAAGTCGATTTCAATAATCCCGAACGGTTTGAATTGGGCTATATTGGGGAAGACGGCAAAGTGCACCAGCCGATCATGATCCACCGGGCTCTGATGGGATCGATCGAACGGTTCTTTGGCATTCTGATTGAGCATTTCGGTGGCGCCTTCCCGACCTGGCTTGCCCCGGTTCAGGCGACGGTCATGTCCATCACGGATAACCAGCGGCCTTACGTTGCCGAAGTCGTGGCCCAACTCAAGGCTGCGGGGTTTCGCGCTGAGGCAGACCTTCGGAATGAAAAAATAGGGCTCAAAATCCGTGAAGCGGAGAAGGCGAAGGTTCCATTTATGTTTGTGGTCGGCGACCGAGAAGTGCAGAGTGGGACATTGGCCATACGAGGCCGGAGCGGAACCAACCTCGGCAGTATGACCGTCGCGGGAGCGCTCGACCTGCTCCGTGCG
>JANNIV010000062.1:0-3524 GCA_031405355.1 Nitrospira sp. | reverse complement strand
TTGTAGTTTCCGCCTTTAGGCGGAATAGAGGAGCAGGGAGCCCGTCACCGGACGCGGAACGGGACGGTGCTGGGGCGAAATGGATTGCGCGCCGAGTTGGCCGTCTGCTTGCGCGAGCATCGCCTGTAAGCGCACCAACTGGCCGGCTCTCACCTCGATTCCCTCATCCGTCACAGCGCCTACTCGAATCCGTGGGCCCTGCAGATCCTGGATAATCGCGACCGCCTTGTGCCGGTGTTCTGCGGCCTGTCGGATCGCCTCGATGGCCGCTGCGTGAGATTCATGGGTGCCGTGAGAGAAATTCAACCGAGCGGCATCCATCCCGTGCTCGATCAGTCGATCCAACATCGACAACGAATCACAGGCGGGACCGATTGTGCAGACGATCTTGGCTTTTCGCATCTTACGTTCCTCAGCTCTTGACAAGATGTGACGGACACTCAATGATGCTCCCGTTAAGGTTTGTTCATGCCCGCCACCGACATGCGGTGGCGCAAACCACATGGGAGTTGAAAAGGGAATATGCAGAGTAACACAGATCCGCTAGATTTCGTGACGATTGAAGGCTTGCTAGCGTATGGAGAACAGTTTGCACGACGCCCATCAGTCGATGGAATGCTGTTGCCGGCCATTCCGGTCCCTTCGAACGACCGAGCCCGACAATCCCGTGTTGCGCTGACGAAGATCGAGGCGTTTGTCCAAGCGGCCCAAAATGGATTCTCAGGAGCAGACGCCTATCGGGCGGCAAGGCAAGCTGTCATCGATGATGCCTGTACCGGTGACGCGCTGGTATTTTTTGCCGCCTGGAATCGCTTATTGGTGGAGGGGAAGCTGCAGCCATTATTACGAGCGCCGATCGGATCGGTGTTGAAACCGACCCAGCGCCGTCCGGTAGCGATTGTCCCGCGCTCGCAGCTCACGCCGCAATTGGCGGAAGGGCGCATTGTGCTGGACCTGGGTAACGAGCAATTCTGGTTGTTGCCCCGCGATTTGGGCGATCGCACCCTGTTCTTTACGATGCGCCACGGTGTTTCCCGTGTGGAGAGTAAGACCCATCGAGTCGGGCGCCGATTGGCGAATCAACTGGATCAGGAACGGGGCGTGCCACGAGCCGACTCCGTCGGGGCTGCGCTGGCCAGGATGATCGGCGTGGTCGGACAGCAACTGGACTTTCTCCATTTGTCCAATTACTTGGATCCATGCACGATTCTCCACTTCATCAGCCGGAGTCCTAACACCCGGCAGCTTTTTGAACGTGTGGTTGCCGCGCTCGTCCGAGACCCGCTCCCTCCTTGTGAGCCCGATTATGCGCCTGCATTGGAGTCGTCGGACTTTGGGTGGATCACCGGTGTGGAAAAAACGGTGGAGGTCCAGGAGCTCGCCAAGACTTTTGGGGTTGATGTCCCCGCTGCTAAACGACTGATCAAAGATCCGCTGTATTGTTATCCCGGCGGCAATTCGTTTTTCGATCTCTACGTCGATGTCATTGACGGGCTTCATAAGCTGGGCCAAACCAATCAGGGCAAAGTGGCCTGCCTGTATACGCACAGTTCCACGTTGCGGGCTCTCATGATCTATTTAGATCCACGCCCGTTTCATGAAGCCTTCACCGAATTCAGCGACTATAAAGAGAGTCAAGACAATGTCGTCCTCCTGGCGGTCGAAAAGGGGCGATTGTCGGGCTATTCCACGGCAGTTGGACTGTCGGAGCGGGAGAAGGCTTCGCGGGAATCCTGGGTCGCGGTCGAACGGGTGCGGAAGGATCGGGTTGCGCTGAAACCCGGACAGATCAAACGGATCGTGGCGTTAGTCTCCGGTGGAGATTTCGCCGGCGCCGGCGCCGCATTGAAAGAGTTGCGCGTGGCAGGCAACCGATTCGGTCTGGATGTCCACTTCGTCCGACATGGGTTTCTGGGGCTCGCGAACAATTGGATTGAAGCTGTGACCGAAGAGGATACGCGCGGCATGAGCAGCCATGCGAGCAGCCCTATCGGCAGCAGCCGCTTTGAGGACTTTAAGGAGGAACAGGTTCAGCAGGTGGCAATACGGCATCTCGCGCCGTTTCTGAAAGACGCAGCGTTGGTCGTCCTGGGAGGCGACGGGAGCCTTCGAGGCGCGCGGGCGATCTATGAAGGGTTCGGTGTTCAAGTCGTGGGCCTTCCCGGCAGTATCGACAACAATATCGATGGCACGACCTCGCTGGGCTACCATTCGGCCGTTGCCCTGGCGGATAAGTCGATCGAGTCTCTCAAGGCTACGAGCGCCGCTATGGGAAGTATTTTCTTCGTCGAAGTTATGGGCGCGGGGTCAGGACATCTTGCCTTAGCCTGTGCCTATCAATCGAGGGCTGAGGGGATACTGGTCAACGAGCATCCCGATCCCGATGTCTATATCGATGAAATCATCCTCGGCACGCTGAAGCGAACGTTGGGGGTTCGGAACAAGAGCCACATCTTCATCGCAGCCGAACGAACTCCGCATCGCCATCATCGGGAGGGAGGCGTGCACGGCCTGGTCAATTATGTGGCCGGCGTGATTGCGGGCTGGCCACAGCGGCAGGCGTGGCCTGGTCAGTATTCAATGACCCTGGCGACTAAGGCCACGATTCTCGGACATACTTTACGGGGCGCTCCTCCAACGCCTGAAGATAAGGCGATCGCCCAACATTTGGCCTATGAAACCGTTCGCCGCTTGGTTGAACGTCCGGAGGATATCGTGGGGTGTATGCTCGCCTACCGAGAGCGAGGCGCGATCGAAGCGATTCCGCTCCATGCCTTGGCGGTTAAACCGTTCGACTGGGATGTCTTTGCCAGAATGCATGGCAGCGAACTGCCTGAAAAGCTGTCGTGACGGATTTGCCGAACAGCTCATCAGATTCGGCAGGAGCTCCACTCCGGACTCAATATAAACGGAGGGGGATGATGATCATGAGCTGCTCGGTTGAAACTGGGTATTGGTTGACGATGTAAATGGCTTGATCCTATGAGCCTAGGCTGGCTAACAAGAGGAAACCGCCGCGGTTCCGAGGCCGAGTGCTATAGGGACGTTCCGGCCAGGATCGCGAATCTCCTCGGCGACGTACGCCGCCGCGTTCCAGCCCGAGTAGCTGAACATGACTGGAATCAGCGCCAGCAGCCAGCCCGTGGCCGGGTCCGGCACGGCGTGGCTTGCCGTCAGATTGCCGAACGAGCCCGTGCCGATTGACAAACCGAGCGCGACGAACACGACGAGCGCGAGGACCTTCACCGACGCGAGCACGTTGTGCACGAGCCGCCCGGGACCGAGGCCGCTGATATGAATGAGCGACAGACCGACAATCGCCGTGATCGCCACGATGGCCTGCGGCGTGACGACAAGCGGCACGTAGGGAATGGGTATCGTCAGGAGCGCCGTGCGATCGGCCGCGGCTGGAATGAACCGGCCGATGTACTCGGCCAACAGCGTGGCGTTGGCGGCAATCGCGCCGGAAAACCCCGCGACGAACGACGTCCACCCGGTCAGGAAGGCCGCGATCGGACCGAAGG
>JANNIV010000061.1:0-14052 GCA_031405355.1 Nitrospira sp. | reverse complement strand
GGGCGCCCAGCTCGTGCGCGAAGTCGCCAGCAAGACCAGCGACACGGCAGGCGACGGAACCACAACCGCCACGGTGCTCGCACAAGCCATCTATCGCGAAGGTGTGAAGAACATCACCGCCGGCGCGAACCCGATGGAAATCCAGCGCGGGATCAACAAGGCCGTCGAAGTCGTCATCAACGAACTCAAGAAGCTCAGTAAGCCCTGCCAGAACAAGACCGAGATCTCCCAAGTCGGGACCATTTCAGCCAACAACGATAAGACCATCGGCGACCTCATCGCGGAAGCGATGGAGAAGGTCGGCAAGGATGGCGTGATCACGGTCGAAGAAGCCAAGTCCATGACCACCTCGTTGGACGTGGTTGAAGGCATGCAGTTCGACCGCGGCTACATCTCCCCCTACTTCGTGACCAACGCCGAGCGGATGGAAGCGGTCATGGAAGATCCGCTCATCCTCATTTCAGAGAAGAAGATCAGCAGCATGAAGGACTTGCTGCCGGTTCTCGAGCAGGTCGCCAAGTTGGGCAAGCCCCTCGTGATTCTCGCGGAAGACGTGGAAGGCGAAGCCTTGGCCACCCTCGTGGTGAACAAGCTCCGTGGCACGCTCAACGTGACGGCCATCAAGGCCCCCGGATTCGGCGATCGCCGCAAGGCCATGCTGGAAGATATCTCGATCCTCACCGGCGGCCAGGTGATCTCGGAAGACATCGGCATCAAGCTGGAAAATGTGAAGCTCACGGACCTCGGTCGCGCCAAGCGCATCACGGTCGACAAGGACAACACCACGATCGTAGAAGGCTTTGGCGATTCGAAGAAGATCGAAGGCCGCGTGAAGCAGATCAAGGCACAGATCGATGAGACGACCTCCGACTACGATCGGGAGAAGCTCCAAGAGCGCCTCGCGAAACTCGTGGGCGGTGTGGCCGTCATCAACGTCGGCGCCGCAACCGAAACCGAGATGAAGGAAAAGAAGGCGCGCGTCGAAGACGCATTGCACGCCACCAAGGCAGCCGTCGAAGAAGGGATCGTCCCGGGCGGCGGAACGGCCTATCTCCGTTGCATCAGCGCATTGGATTCGCTCAAGCTGAACGCTGAGCAGCAGGTGGGTGTCAATATCATCCGCCGTGCGCTCGAAGAGCCGATTCGTCAAATTGCGTTCAATGCTGGGATGGAAGGCTCGGTCATCGTTGAGAAAGTGCGCAATGACAAGAACCTCAGCGGCGGCTACAACGCCGCAACCGAGGAATATGTGGACATGATCAAGGCCGGCATCATCGACCCGACCAAGGTATCTCGTTGCGCGTTGCAAAACGCCGCGAGCGTGGCGGGATTGATGCTCACGACCGAGGTGATGATCACCGAGCTGCCGGAAGAGAAGAAAGAACAGGCCGGTGGTGGCGGTGGTGGACACAACCACGGCATGGAAGGCATGTACTAAGACAAAAACTAAGAGCTAATGGCGTATAGCCTATGGCTCGGAGTAAGAACGAAGGGCCCGGTGGTGATCCCACCGGGCCCTTCGTGTTTCTTGGCTCCTATCTCCGTTACAATACGCATCTGTTTGAGTGAGCCCGAGGGATGCCCCGTGATCGTCGAAGTCGAATCAAATGAAAATTGTGGCGCGAGTGTGTTTGCACGGTTCAAAGAGATCCGTCCCGCTCGACCGGTTCAACAAGTCAAGCTCTACGATCGAAACTCCGAGGGAGAATGGTATTGGGTGACAGGCTGGAGCGACAATGCGGCGATCCCTGCATGCCAGGCCCATGCTCAGTTGGTGGAAGACTCCGGCGCGGGGCTGACGCATCTGGTCTATGGGGGGCTCTACGGCCTGAGGTTCCGACCGATCGACATCGAAGAACCTTGGAGCCTGGAGAGCCAACACCAATGGGGAGACACCTACCTGTCGCTCGCCAGCGAGCGTGACCTGCGCTACGCAGACTAGCTCCATGGCCTAAAAAGCCACCGCGTAATTCGCCTAATCACTTGCATGTTTTGGACTGGTGAGTTTCCATACATCATGCCTTCACGTGTCTGCGCCAACCTTTTCCCCACGCTTCCAACGGAGTTCTTATGATTACAGCCATGCGTCGGCAGTTCGTTTTCCTGCTCCTTTGGTCCATTGTTATTCCAATCAGTTCTGGAGTACTTGCGGAAACATCGGAAAGCTCACTCGACTGGTATGTGTTGGGTGTGTATGAGGGACATACTCATAAATATGGCAAGGTCACAGTCTTCGTCGCTCCTCAAGACCGCCCAATTGCTCTATTGCTGACAGCCTACGAGTCTGTGGATTGGCAGATCGAACTTGAGCCTGGAGCCCAACTCGCAAGAGTCTTTCTCAATGGATACCATGAGCAGATGGTTTCGAGGTTGCCGGCGCATATTCCGATCCAGAGCAGTTCCTCTAAACAGGGTGCCGGATACCTCTATGGGCACGACAATAGTTCCTGCTTCAAGCTGATCGCAAAAGCAGGCCAGCTCTATGGAATGCACCCTCGACAACACCTGTGCCAGTACAGAGGAACAGCCTTCGTCGTAGACCACAATGGAATCAGGCCGCTTCCCATCGAATGAATCTAAGACGATCGGTTCACAGGGTAGACATCGTTCGCGACGAGAGACAGCGGACGGAACGATCAGTATCGCCTATATGGTGGGTTCAGAATTCTTTCTCGTTCGAATTTCTGGCAGGAATCCTGGACGTTCATATTGTTGGGCCATCGGTTTGCGCACATGACTTTCGCGGCGCGATCGGCGTCCAACCTACCGTCCCCACCCGATAAGGACAGATGTTTTCTTTTATCTGTTTCGTATTGAATGCACGAATTCTGGAGCTGTATGTCACGAGGGTACGCTCGCTCACAAAATCGAACCGAATCAGTTTCCTTCTCCCGACTTTTGGATTCAAGCTGCATCTTTTCCAAGCGCTTAGACAAGTCCATCCCTTCGTCCTCGGCCTGCTTTTTCTTAGCCGGATCGACGCTGCCCTCCAAGCCTGCAAATTCAGATTTTCGATGTGTGCTCGCTCCCTCTCCTAATTGACTTGTTCCCGATCCAACCTGTTTCCAGCGAATAAGATATCCGTTGGCGTCAAAAATAAGAGTGAGCCCAAACCGGGGATATTCCCAGTGTACTTCAGTCCCATTTCTCATCATCGAGAGGGTCTTTGATTGCCCGAACAACTCAAATGCATCATCTTTGTACATTCCAATTTTTGGTGTCAGGTCTCGAACTTTCCCGGATACACCCGATCCGCCGGTTCGCAAATCTGGAGAAGCGGTCTGATGAGACGCCATACGGTTCAGCTTATCCAATCTCGACGCAGACGCGCGGAGGAGCCGCCATACGGAAACCTGCCCTGAACGACAACTGTCAGAGTCAGCCTCTTCGTAGACCATCTGCGTCTCAATGGGGATACCAGGCAATTCCTTCGTTCGCGTGTAATTCAGAATCTCTTGAAGCGCCGAATTATACGCGCGCTGTCGCCCGTCTTCGGCAGAAGCCACACAGGTCGCTCGCCCCGTAAAAAATAGATCCTCTCCAAATCGAAACATCGCCTGTTCCGTCCAAAATGGTCGATTAGATGCCGCCTGCAAGGAGACGCCAACGGAGGTCGCTCCGACCACACCAAGCAATATCAGCGTCCATTTCGCAAACAGGGTCATTCGGTAAAAGCCTTTACTCATCGTTCCCTGCGGAACCTTCGCTTTGATAAGCTTAGTGCACCCATGCCCACAGTCAAGTGACCCTGTTGCTTCAGTAGAGGACTAAATTGTTCAGGCAACTAACATAAATGCACTGCCCCAGGTCAGAGCTGCTGCTGTTTGACAGCTCATTCACGCTCTAGGCTGCACTCTTCATGACAGTTCATGGAGGAATCGTGGAACCCGGGCGGGAGAACGGCGAACAGAGCCCAGGACAGGCTCCGCCATCTGACTTCGGGAAGTTCAGTCGAGCAACGGCGTTTCGGCAACTATCGCTGACGGTTGCAAGAGTGACCCTGACGGTGCCAGGACAGCCTGGTTGTAGACCACCTGGTACCCTAGACCAATCCTGCGCAGCGATACCACACCGGAGCGGCTGAGCCGGTCAACGGCTGAGAAGACTCGGACCCAACTCATTCCAGGTATTGAAGACATCTCTTCAATCGTCAACGGCCCGCTCTTTTTTAATGCCGCGATGATCTTTTCGTCGGTGAGGATTGACGGGCCAGGCGACTCGATAGTGGCATTCACGGCTGCCTCCCTTCGGTGCGGTGAACAGCAGCCCTGCGTATGTTGACGGCAGGGTCGTTCTGAAACTGATCTTATTCCCGCACGTATAGGAGTCAAGAACTACGTGAATTCACGCAGCAACACACGACAATAATGGCGGTTCTCTCGGTGATGGGAAAATGGGAACGGGTGAGTTTGTGTACAGGCTGAAGTATTCCAGCCTTCAGCCTTCAGCCTTCAGCCTTCTGATCGGCCTGTCCCGCTTTCTGATGGCTCGCAACGTAGCTTTGAACAACTTGGAGGTTTTTGGTGTGTCGAAGAACGACTGGAAGATGTCATGCACGATGGTCCTATAACCGGCATGGTCGGCTTGAAATTGCATGAGGGCGGCAGATCGACTCGTCCCCGTGTAGCCCATGCGGATCGCGCAACGTTCGAGTTTATCCTGCCGATCCGGCAGCGCGTGTGTTTGCATATCATGCACCATCTGCAGCTTGTGCTCGACGTCTCGGAGAAACTGATAGGCGCAGGTCAGGCCGCTCTGTTGTTTCGCTGAAAGGATGCCGGCCTTGTGAAGTCGCGCTAACGATCCGATGGTCCCTCGATTCAAGATTCCTGGCAATCGACGACCGGCAAGCGCTTGGATCGTTTGGACGAAAAATTCGATCTCGCGGATGCCTCCGCCTCCCAGCTTCACGTTGCGCTGCTCCTGCCCTCGTTCCGCCATCTTCGCGTCGATTCGTTCCTTGACCGATCGGACCTCCTCGACGATCGCGAGCCCCTGTTCGACATCCGAACGTTCCGATGGGGCCCCTAGCACAAAGGGCCGCACTAGCTTGACGAACGATCTCCCGACCTCCTGCGATCCGGCGATGGGCCAGGCCTTCAGCAAGGCCAACCGTTCCCACACTTGCCCTCTCGTCCGATAGTACTTATCGTACTCGTCGAGCGAGCGAGTGAGCTGCCCCACCGAACCTTCTGCCCGCAAACGGAGATCTACACGATAGAGATACCCCTCATGGGTCTGTTCGGTCAGCGCCTTTGTCAGCTCCCGCGCGAGAATTTCAAAGTATTCTTCATTGGACAGCCCTCGCTGTGCAGAGCTTTTTGCCTTCACGCCTCTGAGCGCAACCGTCTTGGTTTCTCCCTCATGGGACTCACAGATATAGAGCACGTCTACATCGGAGCTGTAATTGAGCTCATGTCCTCCCAGCTTCCCCATTCCGATAACCGTGAAGCCGGTCTCCACCCACCGCCCCTGACGATTCCGATGCATGGGAATACCGTACTGAGATCGTAAACCGGCATCCACGATGCGATAGGCGGCATCGATGAGGACCGAGGCCAGGTCTGAGAGAGAAGCGGTCGTTTCCACCACATCGGCTAACCGGAGGAGATCGCGTACGCCGATGCGCAGCATCTCTCGGCGGCGGAATCGTCTGAGCGCGTCCAATTTGAGTTCCGTGGCATCGACCGTCTCCAGATTTTGCCGGACTGTACGCTCCATCCCCATCTTGGTCGGCGCGGTGGACAGTACATTTTGTTGGGCCAACCAGTACAGCAGCAGCGGATCGCGGACGAGGGTGGAGGCGAGCGAGTTACTGTTTCCGAATATCGTACATACCAGGTCCACCATGCGGGGAGCGCCACGCAGGTATTCCAACACGGCCGACCGGCTGACTCCGCTCGCGAGCCAACGTTCCCATTGGTTCAAGGCCAGATCCGGATCGGCGGTCTTCCCAATGGCCTCAAGCAACGAGGGTAGAATGTCTGCCAACTGACGCCGCTGGTATGGATCGCCCGCCATCGACTGCAGGTTCGCATCGGCATCCTTAATGCGCTGAAGTCCGTAACATTGAAGAATTGCTTCAACCTGGGCCGATTCCAGCCCGGACGCTAATAGGATTGGGGTCGGATCCGGACGAGCAGCCCACTCGAGCGTGGGGGCGGCACAATAACGTGGCCGCGGCTTCTTGGAGCGCGTAGTCATAGGCGGGCATTATACTCATACCTTGGCGCTCGCACAATGAATCCCACTTCGGCTATACTCCGTGCCATGATGGTTGGGCCCGGACCACGCGAATCGATCATCAAAGCCCTGGCCTCCCTCTGTCCAGACGTCGCGGACGAGGTACGCAGGGACTTTGTCTCACGGATGGACCCCGAGTACTTCGAACGATTCAAACCGGACACCATCGCGCACCATATTCAGCTTGCCAGCAATCTCGCGCCAGACCACCCCTGCGAACTATCGGTGCTCGATAAACGAGCAGGCCGATGGGAAATCAGTATTGTCGCCTACGATTACTTCTCGGAATTCGCCGCCATCTGCGGCGCGCTCTCGGCCTTCGGACTCAATATCGAAGAGGGGCGGATCTATACCTTTATGGGGGCCACACCCTCTCCATCGCCTCGCAGAGAAGCCCTCTCAAGAGCTGACCGGCCTAAAGGCAGGCCCGGCCTCAGCCGCAAGAAAATCGTCGATGTTTTTCTGGTGCATCCCATAGACCGCACAGGTTTTCCCGCGCCGCAACACAATGCCCTCCGGCAGACCGTCATCGAGATCATTCAACTTCTGGATGCCGGTCGGTTCGAAGATGCACGCCAATATGTCAACCGCCGGCTCGTCGAACGATTGGACAAGCAACGGAGCGCCTTCACCGGCCTGCTCGATACGGTGCAGATTACCTTCGATAATAGCCAATCGTCGACAGATACGATCATGGACATCCGATCGGACGATACTCCGGCCTTCCTCTATGCGCTGGCAAATGCCCTAGCCATGCGCAATATCTACATTACCAAGGCCCAGATCGAATGCGACGGCTCCAAGCTGCACGATCGTTTCTTTGTCAGGAATCGCGATGGGCAGAAGCTGCTCGACCCCGCCGATCAGCAGCAACTTCGGCTGACTGCCGTGCTCATCAAACAATTCACGCATGCCTTGACCTGGGCTTCCGATCCGGCCAAGGCTCTGGCATCGTTCGACCAGTTCCTGGATCTCATCGTAAAAGACCAGGGTAAGTCCGGCAAGAGCCAGGCACTCGACTTCGTCAGCGATAAAAAGACGTTTCCGCTGCTCGCACGGCTGCTCGGCGCCAGCGACTTCTTGTGGGAGGATTTCCTCAGACGCCAGCACGATAACCTCCTTCCGCTGCTCACGGATTACCAGGATGCGCCCCTGATCAGGCCGCAGGCAGCCCTCCGGAAGGAACTCGAGCGTGTGGTCGCGCGCGCCAAAACAGATGAGGCGAGAAAAGAAGCGTTGAACCGGTTCAAAGACCGTGAGATGTTCCGGATCGACATCAAACACATCGTCGAGCCCTCGAGCAATTTCCCTGACTTTTCGCTGGCACTCTCGGAACTGGCGGAAGTCATCATGGAACGAAGCATCGCAGATTGTAGCGCGAAGCTGGAAAAATCGTACGGGCGCCCACGGCTTGCCAACGGGAAACCCTGTGCCTTTGCCGTCCTGGGATTGGGAAAATTCGGAGGGCGAGAGCTCGGCTACGCCTCGGACATCGAGGTTCTGTTCGTCTACGGTGGATCGGGAAAAACAAGCGGTAAGCAGGGAATTGAGAACAGCGAATACTTCGAACGGCTGGCGCAGGAGCTCCTGGGGTGGATCGAAGCCAAGCAAGAGGGCATCTTCCGCATCGATGTCCGGCTTCGGCCGCATGGATGCAAGGGCGCGTTGGCCAATGAATTCGAGGAGGTCTGTCGCTACTACAGTCCGACCGGGCTTGCCGCGCCGTTCGAGCGGCAGGCCCTGATCAAGCTACGCCATGTCGCGGGCGACTCCGCGCTAGGCCATCGACTGGAAGCGCACCGGGACTCCTTCGTTTACGGAGATGCTCCCTGGAACATTGCCACGGCACTGGAACTCCGGAAACAACAGCTCAAACAACTCGTTGCGCCGAGGAAAATCAACGTGAAGTATAGCGCAGGAGGACTTATCGACATCGAGTATGCTGGGCAATACTTACAAGTCATGCATGGGCACGACCATCCGAGTCTGCGTACGCCGAATACCCTGCAGGCGCTCGCCGCACTGGTAGATGCGGGATTGATCACGCGCACCGATGGAGCAGGCCTCCGCAAAGCCTACATCTTCATCCGGATGTTGGTCGATGGATTGCGCATGGTCAGGGGAAACACCAAGGATCTTGTGCTTCCTCCGTACGATTCAGAAGAGTTTGTCAGTCTTGCCCGCAGGGTCGGCTATACGAAAGACGACTGGAAGGCTGGCGCGCGCGATTTGCAAGCGGACATCGAACAGCATATGACCCTCACGAAGCAGTTCTTCGAACGGACGTTCAGGGCATTATGAGGGGGGGAGCGGCCAGGTGCCCTCCTTGCTCGCAGAACGCGCACGATAAGAATGTGCTCGTTCGATGCGCACAGTTGAAGGCAACCTTGGCCGCTCCCCCTAAAGAGTGGTTTAAAAGGAATACGGACGCGCACGATAAAATGACTGGAAGGACACCCCCTTGGTCCTGTGCACCCGGAACGCGCGCCCTGAGAAGGGCCTCGTTCGACGGGCGCACGTAGACCAACAGGGGTGTCCTTCCAAAAGAGGAAAAGCAAGCAACCCTGGAGGGATCATATAGATGGATAAAGACTTGTCCGACACCCCTTACGCCTCACCCCTCACGCTTGAGGTGTCATGCCCTCTCGGCTTTTCGGCGCGGGGGGATCTTTATTCGATCCAGATCAGGTTAAGAGCAAGCGACTCTGCAGCATCACGCTGTCTGACATCGGCAGTGACAAAGGGAATGGTCAGGCCTGAGGCAGCCTGGAAGGTGAGTGCGGACGCGACATGCAGGGCATCAAGGGTTCTAAGCCCTGCCCTCTGGACCAGTTCTTCGGCTTGGCTCAGCACGATAGGCCCCACTTCCACCAACTCCCAGTAAGCCCTGTCTTTGTGGAGTCTCGACTTAATAGCGAGAAAATCACGCTGGGTCAGTTCACCGGCTGTTCGCCTGCGGCTAAGCGCGGATAAAACTTCCACTGGCGCTACGGCTGAAGAGAGAAATCGATATCGTTGGAGTAGCTTCCGTGTGGCCGTTGAACCCCTCTCTTTGACATATCGTTTCACCAATACACTGGTGTCGAAATAGGCCAAGCGGGTTGCCGTCACCGGCCATCCCTTTCCTCACGAACAGTCTGAGAGACCGGCACGCCACGCACCGATCGAGGCCCCCACGGCGGGAGGGTTCCACGCCTTGATGCGGGACGCAAGAACCCGGCAGTTTCGAGTCTCTGAATGATGGACTCCGCCTCGTAGCCGCCGCGAATGGGTTTCACCATAGCCAGCGGTCTTCCCCGCTCTGTCAGCAACACTTCCTTCCCTCCTCGAACCGCCTTCATAAGCCGAGAGAACTGTTGGTTGGCTTCGCGTAAACCGATCTGCATAGACCAGCCTCCTAATATGTAGTGACATCACTACTATAGATATGCCCAGACGCTCTGTCAAATTACCGTTCGACAGCGAGAGACCCCTGGTGCCTTACCTAGGCTGGCATCACAGGCGAGAAACAAAACGGCGTCCGCCTCCCTGTCTCGGAAAACGGACGCCGTTATCATGTTTGCTTGGGTCGAGAGCCTTACCGAATTGCGAGACGCGCGGGACAGGCGAGATGGGCTAAGGGTTCGAGGTTCGATGTCCGAAGTTCGAGGTTTTCTGAACTTCGAACCCGGAACTTCGAACCTCGAACCTTCTACACGTCGTAATAGAGGACATACTCGTACGGATGCGGCCGCAACCGCATGGGATCGACTTCCCTCTTACGTTTGTAGCTGATCCAGGCCTCGATCAGATCTTTGCTGAAGACTCCGCCCTTGAGCAGGAACTGATGGTCCTGTTCGAGGTTGCGCAAGGCTTCGTCGAGACTGCCGGGCATCGTGCGGATGGCCGCCGCTTCCTCCGGCTCAAGATCGTACAGATCCTTCTCCGCCGGTTCACCAGGATTAATCTTATTCTCGATCCCGTCCAACCCCGCCATGAGCATGGCGGAAAAAGCGAGGTACGGATTCGCCGTCGGGTCAGGAAAACGCACTTCGATCCGCTTGGCTTTCGGGCTCGGTGAATACATGGGAATCCTGATACCGGCCGATCGATTCCGGCTGGAATAGGCCAGCAAAACCGGCGCCTCGTATCCGGGCGTAAGCCGTTTATAGGAGTTTGTCGTCGGATTCGTGAAGGCCGCCAAGGCCGGCGCATGCTTCAGAATGCCTCCGATATAGTAGAGACAGAGTTGGGAGATGCCGGCATATTCCTTCCCTGCAAACAGCGGCTTCCCGTCTTTCCAAATACTCTGGTGCGTATGCATGCCGGTACCGTTGTCCCCGAAGATCGGTTTAGGCATGAACGTGGCTGTTTTGCCATGCCGGCGGGCCACATTCTTGACGATGTACTTGTACATCATCATTTTATCGGCCGTCTTGACCAGCGAGTCGAAGCGGATATCGATTTCCGCCTGGCCTGCCGTCGCCGTCTCGTGGTGGTGTTTTTCAATGGCAATCCCGGCCTTTTGCATCTCCAGGACCATCTCGCTGCGGATATCCTGTTGCGTATCGTGTGGCGGGACAGGAAAGTAGCCTTCCTTGTGGCGGATCTTCCCCCCCAAGTTGTGGCCTTCCTGCCCGATATTCCAGGCGCCTTCTTCGGAATCGATGAAGTAGAAGCCGCTGTGGCCGGTCTGATCGTACCGGACATGATCGAAAATGAAGAATTCCGCCTCGGGCCCCCAGTAAGAAATATCGCCGATCTTCGTGCTCTGGAGATATTTTTCCGCCTTCTGCGCCACAAACCGCGAATCGCGATCATAGGGCTCGCGCGTAATCGGATCGACAATGTTGCCGACGAGGCTCAGTGTCGGAACCGCACAGAACGGATCGATACAGACCTCGGACGGATCGGGGATCATCAACAGATCGCTGTCGTTGATCGCTTTCCAGCCCCGGATCGACGAACCGTCCAACCCGGACCCGTCCTTGAATAGCCCCTCCGTCAGCTCTTCTACGGGAATCGTGAAGTGCTGCCAGGTGCCGATCAGGTCCACAAACTTCAAGTCCACCATCTGGACCTTATGCTTCTTCGCAAACTCCAGTACCTCACGGGGATTCATTCCGACCCTCCTCCTTGTCACATCCGACTTATTATGCAGATCCTGAAGAAACGCTTTCCGGGGCATCGACCTGTGGGTTCATGTATCGATCGATATCCTGCTTCATCGTCGAACAGATTGCCTCCAGCCGGACCTGGTCCGCGATCTTCACTCCATGCTGATCCGTCACGTAGAACACGTCGACAACCTCATGTCTCCCGCCGGTGCGCAGGGACGGTTGTATGTCGTCATCCAGTCTGGTCGAGATCCTAGCCGATTGGATCGACAGACCGAGCCGGAAGATGGAATCGGTAATGACGTACAACAGTCCCTGCGTATCGTCGGCAAACACATCGATGACCGTGAACCGGTCGCTCGTTCTGTTATCGATCACGACCTCGCTCGAATGACGTTCGGCAGACATTGGGCTCGTGGAGGATAGTCTGACCTTCCTGCTTCTCAACTGCTCGACCGACTCCTCTCCCTTCAACACCCGAACGATCGTCTCAGCCGTGTCGTCCAGGCGCTCAACCGGAGGAGCGCCGGAAAAATCAGGATCGGAGGCCTGGAAGGTGTTGACCACAACCCCGTCGTTTCGAGTGATGATCTGGGCATCGAAAATCTCAAGCCCCTGGGCCGCCATCACGCCGGCCGTCTTTGAGAAGATACCCGGGGTGAGGGTGTCCTGGGTGATCACCGTGAATTCGCATGTACCGAGTTCCTCGTTGAAGATGCCCTCGACCAGCACATCCCCTGTCTGTAACCTTGCGATCGTTTCCAGGTGGGCTGCGATGCGCTTCGGCTGCGTCCCGTGCAGGTAGCGCAAGGGAAACCGGTCCAGTTGCGATTCGATCCAGTCGAGCCCCCCGACAACTAACGTCTTAAACTCTTGCGCTACCTCACGGGTCAGACGCTTGAGACTATTTGGACCGGCCATCTTATCGTCCTGCTCACCGGTTATCGTTCGAAGCGTGCGCTGATAGAGCTCAATGAGCAAAGACTCTTTCCACTTCGTCAACACACCTGGCCCCACTGCCGCGATATCGGCCGCAGTCAGGATCAACAACATGCGAAGCACCTCGGGCGTGACCACCTCCTGGGCAAAGGGCACGAGCACGTTCTCATCATAGGGGTCACGGCGGAAAGCCGTATGCGACATCAGCAGATGCCGGTGTACGAGAAACATCAGCGTCCTTGTTTCTTGCAGATCAAATCCAAGCCTCGCCGATGTCTCCTCCGCAATCGCCTTGCCCACTTCGCAGTGGTCCTCTTTCCGTCCCTTCCCTAAATCATGCAACAGAATCGCCAGGTGTAAGAGATCCTTCCGCTTGATCTCCTGATAGACCTCCCCCATGACGCCCGGCTCCATGGCAAGCGCTTCTGCCTTGCCCACAGCCAGCAGAGTATGTTCGTCTACCGTGTACTTGTGATACTGGTTGAACTGCATCAAGCCACGAAGCGTGGCGAAGACCGGGATGAGCTTTTCCAGCAAATGGGCGCGGTGCATTGCTACAAGCGTGCTGGCCACCGCTCCCGGTCCTGCAGCAAGGATCTTCAGAAAGACCCGGCTGGCCTCCGGGGTCCGGAAGGCCTCGCTCGACACACTGTCCATGTGGCTGTGGATCTCGTCAACCAGATCGGCCTCGATCTTCAGCCGTCTGGATCCTGCCATCTCGAACAGCCGGAGAAGTAACTCCGGACTATCCAGCACTCGTGCCCGCAGCTCAGAGGGAACCGTCAGGCGCCGGCCGGTTACTGAGAAATAGCCATCCACAAGATTGGACGGCAAAGCGCGAGATGATCGGCGCTTTGCCGTCACGGCTTCGCAACGGTCTAAAAACCTGAGCAGGGTTTCATGAAGTCCTACCGTGTGCCGGTAGTACTGCTGCATGAACTGCTCCACCCCCAGGAGGTTGGGACGATCCTCGAATCCGAACAGGGAGGCCAGCCTGACCTGCTCATCGAACGATAAAATTTCCTGCGCTCTCCCGGCACCGACATGCAGAAACGCTCTAACACGCCACAGAAAATCACGGGCCTCCGTCACTGAAAGAAAATCCTGTCTGGAGAGGAGACTGCGATCCGCCAAATCTTGTAGCGTAGAGGCCTGGAACCGGGCCATACCGGCCCACCGGAGCAGATGGAAATCTCGTAGTCCTCCCTTGCTCTTCTTAACGTTGGGCTCCAGGAGGTAGATCGTCTGCCCAAACTTTACATATTCACGTTGCCGCTCTTCCTTCTTCTGCTCGATAAAGCGCCCGGCTCCACGGCCAATCACTTCCTTGGCATAGAGGCGATGGAACTTCTGGAACAGATTCGGGCTTCCGGCCAGAAACCTGGCTGTCATCATCGCAGTACGGATCGATAGATCCTGCCCTGCCAGCTCGACACAATCTTGAATCGTCCTCATACTGTGGCCGACCTGAAATCCGAGATTCCACAGATGGTGCAGCACCTCACGGAACAGTGCCGGCGCCGCCTCTCCCGCTTCCTCGCTGTAGAGGAACATGATATCGATGTCGGAATAGGGGGCTAGTTCACGCTGGCCATAGCCCCCGAGCGCGACGAGGCAGCAATGCTGAGCCCCCGCGACCTGCGCCCCCTCCCCGGCCTGCTTCATAGCACTCCGATACCGGTCTCTCACCAGCCCGTCCACGAACTCAGTCAGGGCCGCCATCACCTCAGCAGCTGTCGCTCCGTCCAGGAGCCGCTGCTTGATGGCCTGCCTG
>JANNIV010000060.1:0-3181 GCA_031405355.1 Nitrospira sp. | reverse complement strand
GCGGTGTGAATTGGTGCCCCCGATACGAATTGAACGTACGACAAACGGTTTAGGAAACCGCTGCTCTATCCAACTGAGCTACGGGGGCGTGGCTTGAATTTAGCGTACTTATGGGTGGATTGGAAGCGGAGATTGAACCGAAAGATACATTGTGACCCGCCCATTCCTTTTGACGTCAATGAAGTACAGCCTGATCGCCTGATTCGTGCCTGGGTTACTCGCGAAAAACTTGTCGGTCTTGGTATACAACTCTGTGTCAGAGTCCTCATCGAGAATCGTTCCAGTCCAACCCTTCGGCAAACTGTTGTGCAATCGTTTAACGATATCCTCCGCCGACTTTTCCGCTTCTGCCCTGTCTGAAAACTTGTAGAGGCAACTCCATCTCGCCCCCTCAGAACCGTCTCTGTCCCTAACCAGGCATTGCTTGGCGCCGGCAAAGGAAATTGTTGACCGCCATGTTGTCCCGGTACCATCGACAGCTTTATGCCCTGTGCGTAACGTCTCGAAGTCTCCGGAGGATGCCATAAGAACGGCGTGAATCACTTTGCGGTCGTCTTTCTCAACCGGGCCAATTGCAGCTTGAGGGCTGTCAGGTGGACAACCCTTCCCGGTGCAAGTGATCCGATACATTGCCTGCTTCCACTTTAGCTTTGAGCGAAATCGTTCAAAACTGATCTCATATTGGCCGGTGTTTTCTCCTGACATATCCATGTTTGGTTGATAGGGATTCGAGATCCAGAGGAAACGGTCGTCTTCAAAAGGAAAAGGATCGTTCACGGTCAGCATCAAGGCGCCGGAGCTATCGTCATAGCCAACGATGAGGGCCATATGTTGAGAGATTCCATCGATCTTGAACCCGGATGGAGACACTCCAGCGATAATAGGACGGCCCTCATCGATCTCTTTTTTCACTTCTAGTTCTGAAAGGCTGCCGGCCTTCGATTGAACTGTCAGCGCGATATCTCCGGCCGTACCACCCAGCTTGGCCATTACAGGATACTGTTCAAGCATTCGAACCATGGTGACTTCATCGCCGGCAGGGAGGTCACATTCCAAACAATTCGGTGTCCCCGTGCAAAGCTTTCTCTCCTGCGCAATCCCACATTGGTAGTCAGTCCGATGGGCGGCTGGTACGTAATAGTATTTAAAGACCATTTCTCCAACGGCTGCCCAACTCCAGCTAAGGCGCTCCTGAAATACCGGAGGAATATGTAATGTCGCCTCCGCCGCCATGGTCGGAACGACTGGTGCCGACAGGACAAGAAATAGCCCGACTCCAAATACCGCCATCTTGTGCTTCAATGATTTCCTCTCATTCGGCCTTGATACTTCCTACTCAAGTCTCGATCACCCTCTTCAATATATCGAGTTTTTACCGGCATGGACACCTCGTAAGGAAGCTCATTCTAAGAGGGTGCTTAGCTCGGCGCAAGGCGGATCGGCGATTGCCGAAGAATTGCTCGCGACTCATACGAGCTAGCAGCCTGCGGAAAAACTCGGTTTATACATAAACCGCAAGTGAAATATTATGTATGGCACTGCTGTCACAATAATCGAAGGATGCTCAAAAAGGACGCGGTTCTCACCCTCCCAGCCCGGCGGATACTTCACCCTCCCGCCCTGAGCCTGCCAAGACAGCCTCTTCGCCCATGGACGCGCCCTGTCCCAAGCAAGGCCGCAGCGAGCGACCAAAGATAGTCCTCCCAAGCTCGCCCGTTTACTTTATCCTAAGAGGGTGGCCCGGAGAGTCCCCCACTGCGCGCAACGTTTTCACCCGCCCACCCACTGGCACGCCGAGACGTGCCATACGCCCGGGCGAGGGCCTTTCAGTTCGCCAAACCTCAATTCAAGGGAGTGGCCGAGGCTGCCCTTTACTGCGCGCATCGAACGAGCACCGTTTCACCGTGCGCGTTCTGCGAGCAAGAAGGGCACCTGGCTACTCCCTCCCCATCCTTCTTAGGCCGCGCGTTGCGCGAGCACAGGGGACTCTCCGGGCCACCCTTCCTCCCTGCTGGGGGACTTTTTCAGCATCCTGCTAGCGAGAAGTAGCAGCCCTTTCCGATGTGGCCGCGAGCAGGTCTTTCTTTGGAGGGATCTGTGTCAGCAGATCAGCCCGAATATGAAACACGCCTGGGATCCGTTGACCCATGGCGTAGGCCAACCCATTAGCATGGCTCCCAACCGAGAGCTTTCCTGCAATCTTCCCATTCCTTCCCGTAGCGATAAATTCTGCTGCCGGTTCCACGAGGCCATAGGGAGCCAGTGGCCCAGCCTGTTTGGTCACGCGCTCCTCGGCGGGAACATTGGCGACACGGCTGACAAACAAGTCGGTGGCCTGTTGGTCCAACTTCTCAGCCGGCCGATCTTCCAAAACCCACTCGTTCTGTTGGTTGATCAGGACATATTGTTCGGTCGGCGTCTTAATGGAGAGCATAGCGATGTCGGTGTAGTCGATGCCGAGCAGCCGCTTGTCTTGAAAGTTAAACAATTCCTTGGTCAGGTCTCTGATCGCGATGGGATTGATGCGATAGAGCAGCCCATCGAGACTGGTTTCCGCAATGGCTTCGCCACTGGCCGGATCCGGCTGGTACAGCTTGACTGTCTGGTCACCATCGGCCGTATGGATGGTGACTTTTACTTTCGGCGCGATAAGCCTTTGGGCCAGAGCATCGCGTTCCCGCCCCGGATCGACAATGCCCATCGCTTTGAGGTCTTCAAGCCTGAACAGCAAGGCTCGCACTTCTGTTTGATCGGCTTCGGCCTCAATCGGGTAACGGAGCTTCCATTTGCTCTTAGGCTTCTCCTGTCCCTGATAGAGGACAATTTCAGTGGTTGGATAGGTCAGACGAATCCGTTCGACATCGCCCTGTGACATATGCAAGAGATCCTTGCGTCGAAAGGTCATCAAGGTCTTATTCACGAAATCTTTGGGTGCCAGATTGGTCAGTAGAATCTTTCCGTCCGACCCACGAAGGACATAGAGGGTGGAGGAGAGAGGGCCACTATCTCCGATAGAGAAGGTCTCCCGCGCGGCGCCGGCTTCGACGGTGATGGTTGTCACCGGGTTGTCGAGTCCAAAGGGAGCAAGATTGGTCGGGCGGTCCTCGACGACTCGGGCCACAGTGCCTGTGACCAAGGCCCGGATGAGATTCTGCACCTCCCGCTGATCGGCGTCGGTTTT
>JANNIV010000059.1:0-6904 GCA_031405355.1 Nitrospira sp. | reverse complement strand
CTTCACAAACTCCGCTCCCAAGTGAGTGACATCAAGATAGACATGACGGGCTTTCGTCGCCGCCATCTCCGCCAAGATTGCACGGGACACGATATCTCTCGGCGCTAACGCGCCCATGGGGTGGTATCGCTGCATGAACAGCGCCCCTTTATTGTTACGAAGTTGCGCACCCTCGCCTCGCATCGCTTCCGACAGCAAGAATGGCGGACTCGACGGCAAATAGAGTGCGGTGGGATGGAATTGCACGAACTCCATATCTTGAAGCACCGCTCCCGCACGCAGTGCCATGGCCATCCCATCGCCGGTGGCGTTCGGAGGGTTGGTCGTCCGCGCATAGATATGCCCAGCGCCGCCGGTAGTCAGCACGATCGCGCGAGCCGGCAATACGAATTGGCGGCCAGACCCTTCATCCAGCACAACAGCCCCACAGCAACGTCCAGCATCGACGACAAGATCGACGGTAAAGTGATGATCCAACCGCTGAATATGCTCCTGCCGATTCACCTCGGCAATCAACACTCGCACCATCTCGTTCCCCGTGGCATCCCCACGCGCGCGCAGAATACGGCTTCGACTGTGAGCAGCCTCCCGAGCGAAGGCAAACTTACCGCCGACTTTGTCAAACTTAGCCCCCCATCCAATCAATTCTTGAATCCGCTCAGGTCCTTCTTCAACAAGCACCCGCACCGCTTCTTTCCGGCAAAGCCCATGCCCTGCCTTAAGCGTGTCGGTTAAATGGATGGCCACGTCGTCTTCTTCACTCATCGCCACCGCCACCCCGCCCTGCGCATGAATTGAACTGCTCTGAAGCGGATGCCCTTTCGTCAGCACCATGACACGACCGGAACGGCTCAGCTCCAACGCCGCGCGGAGACCGGCCACACCGCTTCCGATGACCAAAAAATCAGCCTGAACCTGAGCACGAGATCGACGAAGTGGCATGGATTACTTCTTTTTGGGGGAATATGCGGGATCGATCGGGGCCTGCCTGGCGTTCATACCAAAGGGAGTATCGCCCTGAATCCCGCGCAACAGAATCGACTTTGTTCCGACCCACTGCAGTCGCGTATGGCCTCGTTGGCGGAGCCCCGGATCATCCGCGTTTTTTTTCCACAGCCCCTGCCAATGCACGAACACATCGACGTCATCCCCTTGGATCATAATGCGCTCGACCACGAAGTCCAACGTGATGGCGCTAAATATTGCAAAATCACCCTGCGCCTCTTCCCGCATCCGCTCAAGTTGGTCGCCTGGCATCATGAGCGATGCCAGATCCGACGAATCTTTCTTCACGTAGGCTTGACGAAGTGATTCCACTGCCCGATCGATACGGAGGTACCGTTCGTGATCTTCGGGGTGTGGATTCGCCTTGCCGCCGCAGCCGACGCCGAGCAAGGATATCGAGCCGAGCAGGACCAAGATGGGAAACAGTGGAAATTTGTGCGATGACATGCTGGTTGCAGTATAGGAACGGGTATCAGGCAGGTCAAGCGGCCCGTGAGTCCACCCTCACTGCATCATAGGTTCGCTTCCCGGCCGATCGGCCCCGCCCCAACCATGCTGAATTTAATCCGTTGATGACCTTGCAATTTGAGGCAGAAACTTCTAAACTTCGCCCTTTGCAGGAGAGAGAACGCATGTCCAGTGTGCTGAAAAAACGCCGTAAAAAAATGCGCAAGCACAAGTACAAGAAGCTTCGCCGGCGTCAAAAGTTTGAACGCCGTAAAAGCTAGACTCACCTGAGAAGGGGAGGGGGGGGCCGTGCCAGAGGGCAAGAAAGTTCGCATCCGCGTCCGGACTGTGAGCTGCAACTACGTTGGCGACTTTCTCATTCCCCCCATGCGGAATCGTGTGTCCGATGCGATCAATGAAGAGCAACGTCTCTTCATCAGCCTCACAGACGTGATGATCAATGAGAAGGATCGCTCGGACTTTGTGGGCATCAACAAGAACATGATCGAGTCCATCACAGAGCTGTAGCTGTCGCCGGCGGCAGCGGCGGCTTCCGCCCCTCCACCGTTCTCTCCAGGTTTTCCGTAGCCACCTCCTCTAAGACCGCCCCCTCACCATGTCCACCTTCTCACGATTTCTCCCATTCCTGAAACCCTACCTGTTTCGTATGGTGCTGGCAGGACTGCTGGTGATGGGTGTCGCCGCCATCAATCTCGCCCTGCTTCGGCTGGCCGGCACTCTGTGGGACGTCATTACCGTGCAACACGACCAGTCCAGAATGACGGACATGATTACCGTCTTTCTCGGGCTCGTCGTGCTACAGGGATTCTGTTCGATGGGCCATAGCTATTTAACTGCCTGGATTTCGCAACGCATAATCGCCGACTTTCGCCGCCATCTCTTTGCGCATCTGCATACCCTATCGGTAAGCTTTTTCTCCCGCCGGCGAACCGGCGAACTCCTCTCACGGCTTATGAATGACGTGACGGTCGTCCAGTCGGTCGTCACCGAAACGCCGATCGACAGTGCGAAACAACTCGTGACCTTCGTCGGAGGGATCACATTCTTGCTGATGATGAATTGGCGGCTCTGCCTCTTGATCCTGATTCTGCTCCCGCTGCTCGTTCTTGTGGCCAAGGTCTTTGGACGAAGGCTGAAATCCCTCTCGACCTCGATTCAAGATCACACCGCTGCAATGAGTACCCTGATCGAGGAAGTGATCTCCGGCATCCGGATCGTGAAGTCCTTCGTCCAAACACAGCGCGAAGAGACCAGGTTTGCCGCGCAAGTCGAACAGACCTTAGCGTTGACGATGCGAAAGGCCGGGGTCATGGCGGTGTTTATTCCGGTCATCAGCCTCCTGACCTTCTCTGCTGCAGCGGCGGTGTTGTGGTATGGGGGACGCCAAGTCATCGATGGGAGCGTGTCACCGGGCGACCTCTTTGCATTCGTCCTCTTTGCTGGAATCCTGATCGGCCCCTTCAGTTCCGCTGCCCGCGTGTTCGCACAGATCAGGGAGGCGCAGGGCGCCACCCAACGGGTATTTGAGATTCTTGACACAGGCTCCGAGGTGAGCGACTCTCCCACAGCCACAACGCTATCTTCCGTCTCAGGACATATCCGGGCTGAGCATATCGGTTTTGCCTACGATCCACGCCAGCCGGTCTTGACGGATATATCGTTCGAAGCGAAGCCAGGTGAACTGGTCGCCATCGTCGGTCCCACGGGGGCCGGGAAAACGACCGTAATGAACTTGCTCCACCGCTTCTACGATCCGACTGAGGGACGCATCACCATCGACGGGCACGATCTCCGTCAAGTCACCATGGACAGCTGGTATCGGCAGATTGCGCTGGTTCCGCAAGAGACGATCTTATTCGGCGGGACGATTCTCGACAATATCCGCTACGGAGACGAGAAGGCCAGTCAGGAAGAGGTGGTGGCAGCGAGCCGTGCGGCCCATGCCCACGACTTCATCATGAACTTCCCGGACCAGTACCAGACCATTGTGGGGGAAAAAGGAATCAATGTGTCAGGCGGTCAACGACAACGCATCGCCATCGCCAGAGCCATCGTGAAAAATCCACGGATCTTGTTGTTGGACGAAGCCACCTCTGCCCTCGACAGTGAGTCGGAACGACTCGTCCAAGAGGCACTGGAGCGACTCATGAAAGGCCGAACTACCTTTGTGATTGCCCATCGCTTGACGACTATCCAACGAGCCGATCGCATCCTTGTCCTCAACAAAGGACGTCTCGTGGAGACCGGCACCCATGCTGAACTGATGGACCATAAAGGACTCTACCAGTATCTGTACACCTTGCGGCTCATCGAACTCCCCTCATAGCAGGATGCTGAAAAAGGGGGGATGGGGTAGCTGGGACGGTCCCCGTGCTCGCGCAACGCGCGGCCTCAGAAGGCCCTCGTTGGACGCGCGTAGTTGGGATCATCCCACCCACCCCTTAAAAGTGACCGCTCGCTGCGGCCTTGCTGGACGGTCTTTTTGAGCATCCTGCGTGGCACTTTCATATTGCCACCATTTTTCGCAGCCCGACTTAGCTTCCACCCAAAGTGCCTCAGAGCTTTTCGCTCTACAGCCCGATCGTTTCGATCAACTGCATGTCTTCGGGAGTAAGGGTAAGCAGTTCAGCCTGAAGATCTTCTTTCATATGTTGCGGATTCGTGGTGCCGGTCAAGGGAAGCATCCCGATCTGCATCGCAAACCGAAAGACGACTTGTGCGAGACCGGTCCCTAACCGTTGGGCGATGGCCCGAATGGCTGGCTCGGCAAAGATTCCTTGATTCGCAGTCAATAGCGAAAACCCCTGATAGATGATGCCGTGAGCTCGGCAGATCTCCCGCACCTCTTTGTCCCATCCAAGTGCGGCATAACAACGGTTTTGCACCATCATGGGTTTCACCGCCGCCTTGGCACAAAGCTGGGTGAGTTGCTCAGCCGTGACATTACTGATGCCGATCATTTTCGTTTTCCCTGACCGATAGAGCCCCTCGATAGCGGCCCACACTTCCCAGTCCGCGGCGCCCAATCCCTGCCGCTGATAGGGCCCGTGTAAGACATAGGAATCGAGATAGTCGGTGCGCAGGTGGACCAATGAACTGTCGAAGGATTGCATCACTTGGGTAGTGAAATTGGCCGAAGCATCGTAGGGGGTGCGATGGTCCTGACCATTCGTCGACGTAAACTTGGTCTGAAGGAACAGACGATCTCGCGTAACCCCTTGCTGTGCGAGGGCCAGTAAGGCCTCCCCCACCAACGCTTCCTGGTAGTGGATCAGTTGGTTGGCCGTGTCGATGGCTGTGAAACCCGCCGCCACGGCTTGCTGCACCAGCTGCATGGTCGCCTCTTTTTTCCACGCCGTGCCATACATGAACGAAGGAACCGGCACATTGTTATAGGAAGTCAAGGACATGAGGTATTCTCCAAGGCGAACAGACTGCTGGTACTTCAGAGGGGTATGCTGTGATCCGTTACGAAGAGGCGGAACGCCGGGCTCGAATGAGGTTCGACACCGGATAACCCAACTGCTGAGCCCGCTCGACCAGACGCCCATACGTAGCCTCGTCCAGCTGAGGGGTCCGGGACAGGATCCAGAGAAATCGACGATCCGGAGTTCCCACCATCGCGATCCGATACTCTGGATCGAGATCGAGAATCCAATAATTCCCGTCACGAGATGAGCCAAACAGCCTGGCGAACCAGTTGTCGAAAACTACCGTGAGTCGCGCGTTCGTCTTGGCATCGACCACCGTCGCCACTCCTTCTGCCTGCTCAACTTTGCCGGTATCCGTCACGCACTCATTGTGCACACCAACTGCGCCATCAAGACGGCCGGAGTATATCGCCTTGGAGTCCACGCAGTGACGCTGAAACCACATCGGGAGCCGTGCAATTTCATACCAGGTGCCGGCATAGCGGGAGAGATCCACCGACGCCACCGTCGGCAGATCACCTCTCGAATCCATTCCTGCGCAGGCCCCCAACGTGAGGCACAAGACCGCCAGCCCAAAACTGGCACCCACAGTACCTGAACGGTTAGCTCCGCATCGTATCGGCGACGTCCTCATCAACAACAGCATCTCATCTGTCCTCGCAAGCAGGCCGCGGCCTCGCGCTGTGACTCAATAACGACGCTACTTGCGGACGGCAATCCCGTGGGGATCCGCCGTTTCTTTTCCGTCTATCATATTCGTGACAGTCGCCTGCCCCTTATAGTGACCGACCTTCCCTCCGCCATCCACATGAAGGACACCGACGCCTGCAATTGTCCCTTTGGCATTATGCGCCATCTTGTCATTCCCTGTAAGCGGGGTAGGACCGCGCAGGCTGACGAACACATATTGATTGTCCGGTGCGTTGTCCATGAGATCAGGAGCCGGATCCTTGTTCCCATCCGTCACGAGATCGATCGCCCCCACGCTCAAGTTTGAGACCGTATCGATGATTTCGATATTGTTTCCTGCCCGGTCAGCACTCCAGACATAACGTCCGACCGCGGCCATCCCATGGGAGTCGGCAAATTGATCATCCCGTGAAGACACCAACTTGGCTGAAACAGATTTGGGAAGGCTGGATAGGTCCAGGGTATAGATATCGTAGGAGAGAGGCGCGATTGGCCAGCCGCCACCGGAATTGACATACAGCGTCTCGCCGACCTGAATGCCGCCACAACCGGCAGGATGAATCTCATTATTGTTGAGTGTGGCCACAAGGCTCATTGGCGTGGTGGTGACATCGAATACAAATAGCCCACCTCCCCGCAACGTCACAAACGCATAGCGACTGGATGACTCCGTGATGGGGCAAATCGGCGAGGTATCTGGGCGTTCCCCACCTTCCAACAAGGCAAGATTCACCACATCCTTTTCGGGATCGAAGCTGAATGTATGCGCCGCATAGTCGGTCCAAATACGGGTAAATTTCTTTTCGATGATATTCGCCGCAATCGCCATCTTCTGGTTAGGCGTCGGCCAGGCCGCATGGACATTCTTCCCCATCGATAAGCAGGCCTCCGGCTTACGTGTCTTGGCATCCATGAACAGCACGTGGCCGCTCAGGAAGGAGAGGATCGCATGACTCTGGTCCTTGTTGAAGAACAACATGTGCGGACGCCGGACTGGTTTCTTGGTTGCCGCTTCGCAAAATGTGTTGATCTCGCCGGAAAGATCGATGGTCACGGCCGGTTTTGCAGCGGCAGGATTCGCCGCGAGCGCCGCACCGTCATAGATATAGAGAAAGCCCCCGCTTTCTTTCGCCGTATCGGATTGATCCGTCAGCCACACTTCATAGGCAGAGGCCGGAGCGATGCCCCCGACTCCCACTCCTGTCCCTACCAAAGCGCTCACCGCGATGGCAAGAATAAGACGAGACAGACCGCTACTCACCAAACCGTGAATTGTCATCATGGGCCTCCTTCAACCAGACGTGACAGAC
>JANNIV010000058.1:0-18346 GCA_031405355.1 Nitrospira sp. | reverse complement strand
GGCGCGACCCTCACCGTATGAGCAATGGCATGGGCGCTTTCGAGCGCCGGCATGATCCCCTCTTCCCTGGCCAGCACATCGAACGCTGCCAAGGCTTCGTCGTCGGTCACCGAGGTGTATGAGGCTCTGCCTTGATCCCGCAAATAACTGTGTTCGGGGCCGATCGCGGCATAATCCAACCCGGCTGAAACCGAATGGGTCAGATTCACTTGTCCATCGTCACCCTGGAGCAGATAGGTCATGGTGCCTTGCAAAACGCCAGGCTTTCCTCCGGCAAAACGCGCGGCATGTTTTCCACTTGCGACCCCCAGGCCGCCGGCTTCAACGCCGATCATCTTCACCTTCTTGTCTTTGATAAACGCGTGAAAGAGTCCTATGGCATTGCTGCCACCGCCGACACAGGCAATAAGGCAATCCGGCAACCGGCCTTCTGCCGCCAGGATCTGTCGCCGCGCTTCACGCCCAATGATGGATTGGAAATCCCGGATCATCATGGGATAGGGATGGGCGCCGAGCACTGAACCGAGGATGTAGTGGGTCGTGCGGATGTTCGTCGTCCAATCCCGCATCGCTTCGCTGATGGCATCTTTCAGCGTGCGGCTTCCCGCATCGACCCCCGTGACGGTCGCACCGAGCAACCTCATGCGGAAGACGTTCAGCGCCTGGCGCTGCATGTCTTCCGTTCCCATATAAATTTCACATTGAAGCCCGAACAGTGCCGCGACGGTCGCTGTCGCCACCCCATGTTGGCCGGCTCCGGTTTCAGCGATAATACGAGGCTTCTTCATCCGCCGGGCCAGGAGCCCCTGCCCGATCGCGTTATTGATCTTGTGGGCTCCGGTATGACAGAGGTCTTCGCGCTTCAAATAGATCTTCGCTCCACCCAACCGCTTCGTAAGTCGTTGTGCAAAGTAGAGGGAGGTGGGACGTCCGGCATATTGCTTCAAATAATAGGCGAGCTCGGACTGAAAGGCCCTGTCCTTTTTCACCAAGGCATATTCCTGCTCCAATTCAAGCAGGGCAGGCATGAGTGTTTCAGGAACATAGCGTCCGCCATAGGCGCCGAACCGACCTTGTTTATTCGGCACAGATGTCATCATCACCCTCACATTCGTATGGCCTGGCGAGACGGGGACGATTCGAGGTTCGAAGTTCGAGGTTTTCTGAACTTCAAACTTAGAGTCGCGCATTTCTCGCACGTCTCGCGCTTCACGCGCCACAGTATAGATGGGCTCACGTCGGAGAGACAACCTTGACCTTGGCTGCCCGAATGAATGCTCGCACTTTCTCATGATCCTTTTTACCAGGCGCCTGTTCAACACCGCTGCTCACATCCACGCCGTAGGGTTGTACTGCCTGGATCGCCTTCTCCACATTATCCGGGGTGAGCCCACCTGCCAGGAGTACGCTTGCAGCCTTGGCTACCTCTGCAGCGAGTTGCCAATCGATCACCTGTCCAGTGCCTCCATAGGCCTGATCGGAAAAGGCATCCAGGACAAACCCTCGAACGCCGGCCCGCCCACGAAACTCCGCCAAGGCGAGAAACGTGCTTCGATCCTTCACTCGAAGGGCCTTCAGGACTGTACGGCCTAACTCCTTGCAATAGATTGCCGACTCGTTTCCATGCAACTGCGCCATGGCGAGTCCACAGTCGTCCATCAGGTTTCTGACCACTTGTTGCTCTTCATCGACAAACACCCCGACTGGTATCACCAAGGGAGGCAGGCTCATAATAATCTGCCTCGCCAGTGTGGGTTCGATGTACCTGGGACTTTTCCGATACAACACAAATCCTAAGGCATCCGCCCCGGCGGCAACTGCCACGTTGGCATCCTCGGCGTTGGTAATGCCGCAAATTTTGACTTTTGGTATAGCAGCCATCTTACACGTTTGTTTCAGCCGGAACTCCTCGTAACTCACGAATCTTCTCCCCGATGTCATCGGACCGGATGAGCGATTCTCCGACCAGCATGGCATGGATACCTGCTTCAACCAACCGCACGACGTCGGCGCGCTGGTGAATCCCGCTCTCGCTGACGATCAGCTTGCCGGGCGGAATTCGTTTTGCCAAACGGAGCGTGACATCCAGATCGGTTGTGAAGGTCTTGAGGTCTCGGTTGTTGATGCCGATCAGCCTGGCCTCCGGGAGCCGTTCCAATACCCTATCGAGTTCTCGCTCGTGATGAGTTTCGATGAGCACATCCAAACCCAACCCTGAAGCGAGGGCATGAAAATCGATCAATTGCTGTCGTTCAAGTGCGGCGACGATCAGGAGAACCGCATCGGCCCCGTAGGCTCGCGCTTCGTAAAACTGGATCTCGTCGACCATGAACTCTTTGTTCAAGGCAGGCAGGGGCACCGACTGTTTGATCTCGCGGAGGTAGTCGAGACTTCCCTGGAAGAAGTCCTTATCGGTTAAAACGGATAGAGCAGAGGCGCCATGAGCATGATAGGACTTGGCAATCGCGAGATAGTCAAACCGATCGGAAAATTCTGGACGGAGCAGGCCAAGACTGGGTGAAGCCTTTTTCACTTCGGCAATCAGCGAAGGACTGGCGCCCGTCCTTGTGGCTTCAAGGGTCACGGCAAAGCCAAGCGTACCAGGCGCGTCCTGAATCCTCTTCTTGAGTTCGGAGAGGTAGCCCCGGCTTTGCTTGTGCCTGAGTTCCGCTTTCTTATGCTCAAGAATGCGAGAGAGAATCACAGTGAGTCAGCCTTCATTCGTATATGCGATGAGACGAGCCAGCTTCTCGGCCGCGGCGCCGGAATCGATCACCTGGCCGGCCAAGATGAACCCCTCTTGAAGACTTGTCGCCTTGCGCCCTGCGACAAGAGCCGGCGCGGCATTCAAACAGACGATATCCCGTTTGGGCCCTTTACGCCCTTGGAGAATGTCACGAGTGATCGCGGCATTTTCTTGCGGCGTCCCTCCCGTGAGATATTTGGCCGGCGCCAACGCCAGTCCGAACTCCGCCGGATCCAGGAGATAGTTCGAGAGCAAGCCCCCCTTGGCTTCAGAAATCTGCGTCTTCGCGGTTAGGGTGATCTCATCGAGCCCGTCCATCCCATGGACGACAAAGCAATGTTGCGATCCCAGATGCATGAGCACATTCCCTAGCAGGGAGGTCAATCGCCCTTCATAGACGCCGAGCACTTGAATGGTGGCTCCTGCAGGATTAGTCAAAGGACCCAAGAGATTCAGCATGGTCCTGATGCCCATCTCCTGTCTTGGCCCGGCACAATGCTTCATGGCTCCATGATAGAGCGGAGCAAAGAGAAATCCGATCCCAACCTCATTGATACAATCGGCCACGCGCTCGGTCGGCAGATCGATCTTGACCCCAAGAGCCGAGAGGACGTCAGCACTCCCGGACTTGGACGACACGGAACGGTTGCCGTGCTTTGCCACGGTCAAACCTGCGCCTGCGAGGACAAACGCCGCTGTGGTAGAAATATTGAACGTGTGGGCCCCATCCCCGCCCGTGCCACAGGTATCGACGACCAGAGGATCTCCAATTGCAATGCGTACGGCTTTGGCTCGCATCGCCCGTACGGAACCGGAAACTTCCTCGACGGTTTCCCCCTTCAAACGGAGCCCCATCAAGTAGGCGGCAATTTGGGCTTGAGTGGCCGCGCCCTCCATGATCTCAAGCATCACCGCCTCGGCTGCTTGTTCGGTGAGGGAGGAGCGGTCAGCAAGTTTAGCAATCGCGTCTTTGATCATGGATGGGAAACCTGGCGGGCCACGTTACAGTTTAAGAAAGTTACGGAGGAGGTCTTTCCCCGACGTTGTGAGGATCGATTCCGGATGAAACTGCACCCCTTCGATACCCAGCGATCGATGGCGTAGTCCCATGATTTCCCCTTCATTCGTTTCGGCGGAAACTTCAAAGCAGGAAGGCAGCGTCTCTCGCTTCACGATCAGAGAATGGTAGCGAGTCGCGTCAAAGAAATTTGGCAAGCGATCGAAAATCGTTTTCCCGTCGTGCTTGATCTTCGACGTTTTCCCATGCATTAACCGTTCGGCTCGAACGACTTCGCCGCCAAACGCCACGGCCAGGGATTGATGGCCTAGACAGACGCCCAAAAGCGGAAGACGCCCTCCGAAATGCCGGATGGTTTCGACCGATACGCCCGCTTCCACCGGTGTGCAGGGCCCCGGAGAAATAACGATACGGCTGGGATGCAGCGACTCGATCTGGTCGATCGTAATCTTATTGTTGCGGAATACCCGCACGTCTTCACCCAGTTCCCCGAAGTATTGCACGAGGTTATAGGTGAAGGAGTCATAGTTGTCGATCATCAGTAACATGATCAAAAGAGCGTATGGCTGATGGCATATGGCTGATGGTCAAGATCGCCGAGGATCGATCTCGTTTCCGTCTCTTCTTGCCATATGCTATACGCCATCGGCTATTAGCTCCCTCATTCCAGTCCCTGCTCAGCCAATTCAACAGCTTTAAACATGGCCTGAGCCTTATTGTAGGTCTCTTCATATTCGTGTTCAGGATTCGAATCGGCGACGATACCGGCCCCAGCTTGAATGAAGGCCTGGTGGTTCTTCACGACGACCGTGCGGATGTTGATGCACATGTCCATGTTGCCGGAAAAACTGAAGTAGCCCACTGCGCCGGCATAGGGACCGCGCCTCGTGGGTTCCAGCTCGTCGATGATCTGCATCGCTCGAATCTTCGGCGCACCGGAAACCGTGCCGGCAGGAAAGCAGGCACGCAACACATCGTAGGAAGTCTTGGAGTCATCCAGTTGTCCTGTCACATTCGACACGATATGCATCACATGCGAATACCGCTCGACGTGCATGAGGGAATCCACTGTGACCGAGCCTGGCTTCGCCACCCGACCGACGTCATTCCGCCCAAGATCGACGAGCATCACATGCTCGGCCCGTTCCTTTTCATCCGCCAAGAGCCGCCGCTCCATCTCTTGATCTTCTTCAGCCGTCACGCCTCGGCGGCGCGTACCGGCAATGGGACGGAGGGAAATGACTCTCTTTTCGCAACGGACGAGCGTCTCCGGAGAGGAACCGACCAGTTCGACTCCCGCGATGCGGAGATAATACATATAGGGAGAAGGATTCACCACGCGCAACGCGCGATAGAGCTGCAAAGGCGACGCCTGGACATTGGCTTCCCATCGTTGGGATACCACCGCCTGCACAATATCGCCCGCCCGAATATATTCCTTCGTCCGCACGACCATCTTCTCAAAGTCTGCCTTGCTCATATTCGCCGTAAAGGTCACCGGGCGGCGGCGGCGATGTAGACGCGTTCGGCGGAGTGGGCGTTTGAGCCTCGTGATTATGCGTTCGATCCGTTCTGTTGCCGATCGATACGCGGCCTTGATGCCTCGTTCCCCCTTGGCCGTGACATGGGCGGTGGCCACGACTTTGATCTTGTGAGCGACATTGTCGAAGATTAGCATCGTATCGGTAAGCAGAAAGGCGAAGTCCGGCAGATTGAGCAGATCCTTCTTCCGGGCAGCCAAGTCCTCGAACGTGCGCACCATGTCGTAGCTTAGATACCCGACAGCGCCGCCGACGAACGGCGGAAGATCCGGCACAGTGACCGGACGATAGCCTTCCATCATCTCCCTTAAACGTTCGAGAGGAGCCCCACGGCTGGAAATGCGTTTCTTGCGGGCGCCTTGGATGACAAGAAGATCGCCACGATCCTCATGGACGACAACGGGGGAACCACTACCGAGGAAGGAATAGCGTGCCCATTTCTCGCCACCCTCAATGGACTCTAAGAGGTAAGCTGAGGGGCCATGATCGATTTTGGCAAAGGCCGACACAGGGGTCTCGTAGTCCGCCAGAATCTCTCTATAGAGCGGAACAAGATTGCCCTCTCCGGCATACTGCCGAAACTGGTCAAGACTGAGTGAGTATTGTGGCGGGGCCACGTGGTCGTCCTATTATTCTTGGCCCACGATGAGCTTCTGTCCTACCTCGATAATGTCATCCGGCAGTCTGTTCCATTTTTTAATGTTGTCGACCGTGATGCCATACCTCCGACTGATCCGAAAGAGCGTTTCGCCAGGCTTGACGACATGAGCGTTGGATGATTGCATGCCTCTCAGCGACGACTCTGCCGACCTTGGCACAGCCGGAGCGACCCCGAGAGCCGACGCGTTCAGATCCACGGCATCGGACGCCGAATCAGTCGGCAGTCCCTTGCGCATCGGTTTAAGCACACGCTTCATATCGGCTTTGGCTCTGCGTTCCAGCAGGGCAGACTCCTTCATGGCCTCGGCTTCTTCCTGCGCGCGGGTCATTTGTTCGCGAACGGTTTGCATCTGCGCCGTGAGTTCACGATTCTTGGCTTCATACTCCATCAATTCATTTTTACTCCGCTTCACTTCACTATCGAGCTCACCGGTTCGCTTCTCTTCCTGGGCAAGGAGGCGTTGGAAATTCAAGCTGCGCGCCTTTTCCGCATCGTACTTCTCTGCCATCACACACCCGCCCAACAACAGCCCGCCACAAATAATGGTGACGATTCGATAGCTGGATACTGACATCAATTTCTTCACGCAATTCTCCCCTTTCATGGATACCCCTCCAACGGTTGCGCGGGAGTTTTCCTCTTGTAGCAAGGTGTAGACACTGGCTGCCGGTCAATGAGAAATTGACTCAATTATGTCAATTACAATAGTGTCTATCGCGGTGAAAGTCAAAGCGAATATGGCGCCGTTGTCGTTTGACCCACTCCATCGCCCTATGGTACGGTCGGAACCGTCACATCCTCTGTTCGTCACCATCCAGTCGATATGGCCCACGCCGATATTCTTGCCAGACTGAATGCCCTCAAGGGCGAAATCAGGCGCCATGACTATCTATACTACGTCAAGGATCGCCCGGAGATTTCCGATTCCCAGTACGATCGCCTTTTTCGAGAATTGATCGACCTGGAACAGGCCCACCCTGAGTTGGTGACGACAGACTCCCCTTCACAACGGGTCGGCGCGCCGCCGCTCGAGGAACTGGTCAAGGTTCCCCACGAACAGTCGATGCTCAGCCTGGACTCGATTGTCGACCAGAACGAAGTCCAAACATTCGACCAACGGATGAAACGTGAACTGGAAATTCCGTCCGTTGAGTACTGTGCGGAACCAAAGTTCGACGGGCTATCAGTCGAACTACGGTACGACCATGGAGTCTTTACCCGAGGAGCGACCAGAGGCGACGGAACGACCGGAGAGGATGTGACGGTTAATCTTCGCACAATTCGTTCTCTCCCGCTGCAATTGCAAGCACAACCAGGCCTCCCCGACCATCTTGTCGTGCGGGGTGAAGTGTATATGCGCCTCGACGATTTCCAAACGTTGAATCGCCGGATCACGGAACAGGGCGGCGACGCCTTTGCCAATCCACGCAATGCAGCCTCCGGTTCGCTCCGGCAACTGGACTCCACAATTACCGCATCCCGTCCGTTAGTCGTGACCTGTTATGAAATCATGGCCCTATCCACGGCTGCTCCACCGACACATTGGGATGAACTGGAGACGTTATCTCAATGGGGTCTCCCGGTGCCTGTGCTTCGACGACAGTGTGCTTCGATTGACGAGGTAATGGCCTTCCACCACGAAACGGAATCGATCAGGGATCAACTGCCTTATGAAATCGATGGCGTGGTGGTGAAAGTGAATCGCCGGGACTGGCAGAGCCGCCTCGGCATGAAGTCTCGCAGTCCACGATGGGCCATCGCCTACAAATTTACGCCGCGTAAAGAAATCACCATCGTCCAGGACATCGTCGTCTCCGTTGGGAGAACCGGAACCCTCACGCCCGTCGCGTTATTGAAACCGGTGGAGGTCGGTGGTGTGACCATCAGCCGAGCCACGTTGCACAATGCCGATGAAGTGGCGCGGAAAGACATTCGGATCGGCGATACCGTCAAAGTGGAACGGGCCGGCGATGTGATTCCCGCGATTGCCGAGCGAGTTCCGGTCTCTGGTGAGCAACGATCCGCACCCTTTGGCATGCCGGAACAGTGCCCCGTTTGCGAGTCGGCCGTCGGCCGCGAGGGCGCCTATTTCTACTGTACCGGTCAGTTGATCTGTGGCGCTCAATTGAAGGGAACGATCGAACACTTTTCGTCCAAACATGCGCTCAACATCGAAGGGTTGGGAAAGAAGACCGTGGCGCAGCTGGTTGAGCAAGGACTGGTGCGATCACTTGCCGACCTCTATCGTCTGACCAAAGACGACCTCGTCAAACTTGATGGGTTTGCCGATCGCTCCGCCACCCTCCTCTTGGAATCGATTGCGGGCAGTAAAACCGTTTCTCTTGATCGGTTTCTGATGGGATTAGGGATTCGGCAAGTCGGACAACATATCGCCAAAGTCCTGGCCCGTGAGTTTGGGTCTCTCGATGAGATCATGTCGGCGAATCGGGAGCGCCTTCAGCAAATTCGGGAGATCGGTCCTGAGATTTCCGAAAGCATGGCAGCCTATTGGTCTGAGCCGCGCAACCGAGAGATCATCGTACAACTCCAGGAATTAGGCGTACGAGTTGCCCCGGGAATGGCAACGGGCAATCGAATGCAATCTCCGCTCGCGGGGAAGACGTTTGTATTCACAGGGGGACTGGATCGCTTCACGCGGGACAGCGCGCAGCAGGCGGTGGAAACAGTGGGAGGGCGTGTGTCCTCAAGCGTGAGTAAGAAAACATCCTATGTGGTGGTGGGACGAGACACTGGATCCAAACTGGACCAGGCCCGTACGCTGGGGGTGACAATTTTGACCGAACAAGAGTTTGCTTCCTTGATCGGGAAGGACGAGAAAGAGGTTAACTGACGAGGTCGAGGTTCGGGGCCTCGATTTGAGCCGGAGATTTTTCTTCGCGAAAGATTTGAACGCTGCGGATGGATCGTGGCTCGGCTTCATGAATGAGGATCCGGCAGTTGGCGATCCGCACTTCTTCTCCAACCTTGGGAATCCGGCCAAGTTCCTGCTGAATAAGACCACCGATCGTCACGGCTTCATCGCCGAGGTCGACTTTCAGGAAGTCGTTGACCTTGCGTACTTCGGTTCTACTATGAACAAGGATATGATTTTTCCCTAACCGTTTAATCAGTTCTTCCGTGATATCGGTTTCGTCCATGATCTCCCCGACTACTTCTTCGAGAAGATCTTCAAGCGTAACAATCCCCATGACACCGCCAAACTCATTGACCACGACAGCCATATGCCGTTTCTCCTGCTGAAACTGCTTCATGAGATCGTCCGCCGTCTTGCCTGAGGGAACGAACAGCGGGGGATAGGCAATGTCTTTGAGTTTTGACTCATTCTGACCCTTGGCGAGTTCGGTCAATGCCCGCGTCTTGTAGAGAATGCCCGTGATGTTATCGTGCGTCCCGTCATACACTGGGATCCGTGAGTATTTCGAGTTATAGAGGAGCTCCTGAGCCTCTTTCAGGCATAGGTTACCATCCAATGAAAAGACATAGAGACGAGGGGTCATCGCGTCTTCAGCCGTGATGTCTTTGAGCTGGAAGACGTTCTTGATCATTTTCACCTTCTCGAACTCTATAGTCCCGGTCTTGCCCCCCTCGTCCAGCATGATCTTCAGCTCTTCTTCCGTCACGAGGGGAAGCGTCAGACCTTTCCCTCCTGTCAACTTATAGATCATCGGCACGATCACAAATAAGAGGGGCTTGAGCAGTAACTGAACCCCGTAGACCGGGTAGGCCATGTTCAGCGTGACCGGAACCGAAAATTTGGCGGCTAATGTTTTAGGGATCACATCGACGGCCACCAAGAGGACAAAGGTCAGCAGGCCGACCATGACGGCAATCGCCTCGTCGAAAAACGTTTGGCCGCCATAGATACTCAGGGTCAGAAAGGTGGCATACATCGGCGTCGCCACACCGATAAGACGGTCGCCGACCAAAATGGTCGAAAGGAGTTTTTGGGGGTCACTGCGGAGATGGAGGGCTAACTTCGCTCGCGTATTCCCAGTTTGGGCCAGCGCCTTCAGCTTCGTTGAGTTGACTGCAAAGAAACCGATTTCGGCTGTGGATATCACAGCTGAAAGAACAATAAGACCCAAGAGAATTAGAATATCCATGGATTGTAATGTACTAGAGGCGACCAGCTATGCCGGTCGGTCTGGAATACCCGAGAGCCCAGGGGCTACCCCCTATTGCCTCAAACCGGCAATGCACGATTTGGTGGAACGAAATACCGTGATAGGAACCTATCGGACCTGTATCCATGGAGCTGTAGATGTACCATATGGATAGAGTGGCGAGCAAGCTTATGCTGAAAACACGTCAGGATATCAAATAGTTGCACTGCATGTCCGCGGAAAAACTGAAGTATTGGGAAGACTCGCTCGATGCAGCGGGCACTATTTATTCTCCTTCGCCAAATACCCCGTAGCTTCCGGCCTTCGTAGCCGAAGTGGCTACTTCGGCGGAGTAGGCTGCTGCGGGGAGCTTCATTATGAGTCGTCTCGAAATACAAAAGCTTGAAGTCCAAGCAAGGATTCGAGATGGGAAGCAGCGGCTTCTGCCTGGGCTTCCCTGGAAAACTGACCGATCTGAACTCGATATCGCTTTCCTTCCGGCAGATCGACAACCTGGACTCGACCGACTGGATAGAAAGGCTTTGCGCGCTCCAAGAGGTTGAACGCATTCTGCTGGTCGGAAAAGGATCCGACTTGCACTCGTAAAGCCCCCACATCGGCAAGCTTCCCTTGATACCCAACCACTCGCAACTCAATCTCGTCGGTTCCAGACCCGGTCATCTCCAGCGCCTGGGCCCCGGCAAGTGAGAGGTCGAGCACTCTGCCTCTGGCAAAGGGACCGCGATCGTTAATCCGGACGGTCACCTGCCGGCCAGTGCTCATCGATCGAACCACCGCAATGGAACCGAGCGGCAGGGTCCGATGAGCAGCCGTGAGCTGATGCATGTCATACCGTTCGCCATTTGCCGTCTTGTTCCCATGAAACCCAGGACCATACCATGAGGCGACGCCGCGCTCGACGAATCCAACAGGATAGCCTGGAAAATAGGTAGGTTTAGGAACGCCGCTGCAAGTCGCCAGAACGCTGGCCAGGAAGATCACAAGAAGAAGGACCGGCCAGCGGGACCAGCAGGCCTGAGGTCCTCTAGACATGCCTAGAACTCGTCGAGGGATTGATCCTGCAGAACTTTAAGCGCTTTTGCTGTGTTTGAAACTGTCAGAACCACGATTGCACGTTTCCCCTCGCGGGATGGGGTGCAATAGCCACATTTAATATTGATGCGAGCCTTGGTCAATAGATCCGCCACTTCTTTCAACGCCCCCGGTGTATTTTCGAGGCTCAGCAATAAAGCAGTTTCCTCAGTAAACTTGATTTTTGCCGCTTTCAGCAATGCGCGAGCCCCTTCCAGATCCGAGACCAACAGCCTCAGCTTTCCCGTTCCGGTGACTTCCGGAGCAGAAAAGGCCTTGATGTTGACCTTCGCCTCACCGAAGACCCTGGCTACTTGAGCCATGACACCGGGCTTACTCAAACCCCGAATGACCAATTGTGTCGTTGTGGGCATGGAACTTACTCCCTAGCGCCGAATCTTCGCTCAACCTTGATCTCAGCCTACCTCGCTTGCTTAACCTGCTACAGCACCTGGCACAAACCGTTTACAAACGTGTACTCGTAGATACCGCTAACGGGGACAGAGCCCTTCTCTGCCAAGTTTTGCGCCGACTGCTTGAGGCCGCGTGGCACGAGCAAATAGAATGGGATACCGCGCACAACTGCTTCCTTCCACTCTGAAACGCTTGAGACATCCCTGATCGAATCATCAGTTTCCACCTCAGCCATCCATTCCACCGTGTTGCCGGAAGAGCTCACCCTCCACCCGACGATATCGCACTGTTGCTGAGGGTCAGCCCAGGGATTTTGCTCAAGACCGGTACGGATCGTGACCTTACAATGAAAGGCCTTTGCCCATCGTTGCGCGACCAGACTGACAACCTGATCGTGGACCGTGACAATCCCTTGCTCGCGAAGCACCGTACTCATTGAATCCTCCCTCCTACGAACAACCGCTGGTGGCACCACAGTTGGTACACTTGAGGCAGGTCCCGTTTCGTACCATGGTGAACTGCTTACACTCGGAGCAGGGATCTCCCTCATAGCCCTTTTGGCGCGCCATTTGTATGGCAGTCAAGGTCAATGTTTCACGCTTCAGCTCGACGGAATGAGCCACGTTACCGTTTCCATTTCCTTGGCCATTGCCCTTGTGACGGGGTATGGCCCCGCGTCGAGATGGAAACATTTCTGTGCTGATCGATGCCGAAGCCAGCGTTTCAGGAGTGGCTTCCTCATCGACACATTCAGGATCCTGCTCGTCCATCTTGACGGAGTCCATTCTAAGATCCTCTTCCTGGACCTGTGCTAAGTCATAGCGGTCAAGGTAGGTTACGGCAAGCTCTCGGAAGATGTAATCGATGATCGACGTCGACATTTTAATCCGGTCGTTCAATTTGACCGGCCCATTCGGCTCGAAGCGGGTAAACACGAAGGCTTCGACGAACTCCTCCAGGGGGACGCCATGTTGGAGGCCCAGTGAAATCGCAATGGCGAAACAGTTCATGAGGCTGCGGAATGCGGCCCCCTCTTTGTGCATATCGAGGAAAATTTCGCCGCAAGTACCATCCTCATACTCACCCGTGCGTAGGTAGAGCTTGTGCCCTCCGACAACGGCTTTCTGCGTGTACCCATTGCGTCTGGCCGGGAGTGGCCGGCGCTTTGCCAGGTACCGTACCAACACCCGTTCTGTGATCTTTTCCGCAATCGACAATATTTCTGACGAGGCCTCGATGGTCTTGCCGCTGTCGGTTGAAGCCGATAACGGCTGACTCAACTTCGAGCCGTCGCGATACAGAGCCACGGCCTTGACCATGCTCTTCCATGCAAATAAATAGGATGATTTCACTTCTTCCAGCGTGGCATCGGCCGGCATATTGATCGTTTTGCTGATGGCGCCGCTGATGAATGGCTGTGCCGCCGCCATCATGCGGATGTGCGCATCGACAGCAATATACCTCTGACCGATCCGGCCACAGCGGTTGGCACAATCGAAGATTGGCAGGTGCTCGGGTTTGAGGTATGGGGCTCCTTCCACTGTCATGGTGCCGCAGCAATAATCGTTGGCAGCGGCAATTTCTTCCTGTGTAAACCCCAGCGTTTTCAGCATGTTGAAGTTTGACTCGCTCAACTGTGCGTCGGTCAATCCCAGCTTTTCCCGACAGAAATCTTCACCCAATGCATACTTGTTAAACACAAATTGGATCTCGAAAGCCTGGGCCAAACCGGCTTCCATTCTGGCGAGCGCGGCATCGTCGAATCCCTTCTGTCTCAGGCTCTCATGGTTAATGAATGGTGCGGTCTGCAAGGTTTGCCGGCCGACACAATAGTTCACGATGTCCTGAATCTGAGGTTCGGCATACCCCAATGTTCTGAGGGAAGCGGGTATGCTTTGATTGATGATCTTGAAATAGCCTCCACCGGCCAATTTCTTGAATTTGACAAGCGCAAAATCCGGCTCGATGCCTGTCGTATCACAATCCATCACGAGTCCGATCGTACCGGTAGGAGCAATCACCGTGACCTGCGCATTGCGGTACCCATAGGCCGTTCCCAATTCGAGAGCGCGGTCCCAGGCACGACGTGCCGCCATGAGCAACTCAGGAGGACAATGCTGCGGCTGGATCCCGATCGGTGCAATCGTTAAGCCTTCATACTCTTCCTGAGCGGCATTGTAGGAGGCACGCCGGTGATTACGGATGACGCGCAACATGGCCTCACGGTTTTTGGCATAACCAGGGAACGGCCACAGCTCTGCAGCCATTTCAGCCGATGCGCCATAGGCCTCGCCGGTCATGATGGCGGTCAATGCACCGCAGATGGCCAATGCTTTGGGAGAATCGTAGGGAATACCTTGCCGCATCAGCACAGTGCCTAGGTTGGCATAGCCGAGCCCTAGCGTTCGGAACTGATAACTCTTCTCTGCAATGGAGCGGCTGGGAAACGATGCCATGAGGACACTGATCTCCAGTACGATCGTCCAGAGGCGCACGGCGTGGCGAAAATTCTCCAGCTCGAATTGGCCTTCTGTCGAAAAGAATTGAGCGAGGTTGAGCGACGCCAAATTGCACGCCGTATCGTCGAGAAACATATATTCGGAGCAAGGATTGGAGGCGTTGATTCGGCCATCCTCCGGGCACGTATGCCATTCGTTGATGGTGGTGTCGTATTGGGTGCCTGGATCCGCGCAAATCCAAGCAGCCCAAGCAATCTGATCCCAGAGTTCCCGCGCCTTGATGGTCTTGGAGACTTTGCCGTCGATCCGGCGCCTGAGCTGCCAATCACCGTCCGCCTCCAACGTTGCAAAGAAATCGTTGGGAATGCGCACGCTGTTGTTCGAATTTTGGCCGGACACAGTCTGGTAGGCCTTGCCGTCCCAATTCGTGTCGTACTCATGAAACACAAAATGGGTAAATCCTTGCTGCGCATAGGAAAACATCCGCTGGACGTAGGCTTCTGGAACCGCATCCCGCCGGGCCGCAGCCAGGGCTTCTTTGAGGATCGGATTCTGCTTGGCATCGACCTCTATTCCCACCTGGCCGGCATCATCGACGACGTGACAGGCCTTGAGAACGGCATTGAGGCGCTGTGCGCAGATTTTTGAGCCGGTCACCATCGCGGCGACCTTTTGCTCTTCCAGCACCTTCCAGTTGATAAATTCTTCGATGTCGGGGTGATCCAAATCGAGGCAGACCATTTTGGCTGCCCGTCTGGTCGTCCCGCCGGACTTAATGGCGCCTGCCGCTCGATCGCCGATGCGAAGAAACGACATCAATCCGGACGAACGTCCGCCACCGGACAACGGCTCGGCATCGCCGCGAAGCTTGGAAAAATTGGTGCCGGTCCCTGATCCGTATTTGAACAGGCGCGCCTCCCGCACCCAGAGATCCATGATGCCGCCGTCGCCGACCAAATCGTCGTCAACGGATTGAATAAAGCAGGCGTGCGGCTGCGGGTGCTCGAACGCATTGGTGGCTTTGACGACTTCACGGGTCTTGGGGTCGACGTAATAATGCCCTTGCGCAGGCCCTGAGAGTCCGTACGCGTAATGAAGCCCCGTGTTAAACCACTGGGGAGAATTGGGTGCAACCATCTGATGCGCGAGCATGTAACGAAGCTCATCATGAAAGGCATCGGTATCTTCCGGAGTCTTGAAATAGCCGAAGTTTTTCCCCCAGGAAGTCCAACAACCGGCGAGCCGTTCAAACACTTGCCGGGAATCACACTCTCCGCCAAGCTGCGGCTTGCCGTTAGGCTCGATCACCGGATTCCCCTGCTCATCTTGTTGCGGCACTCCGGCTTTCCGGAAATACTTTTGCGCGAGAATATCGATCGCGAGCTGGGACCAGGGCTCGGGAATATCGATGTTTTCCAATTTGAACACGGTTGATCCGTCTGGATTACGAATTTCTGACGAACGTTTCACGAAAGGCAGGCCTTCATAAGGACTTTGCCCGCGACGTGTAAATCGGCGTTCTATTCTCACGATTTCCCCTCCCCCAGTCTTCGTAATTGGTGTGGGACCGCTTGCGACCCCAAACAGGAATAATCAGGCTTCAGTTTCAGTATGACTAGGTGCAATGAATGACTAAATTCTGATGTCTCGACGATTGATCAACCCAGAGAGCGTCTACATATAGCGATCTGGACTAATTGTCAATACCAAATGTAGTGGTTTGGCTGGGGAAACGGATGAGAACCTGTGGGTAACCAAAAATGATTGGGAAACACTAACTTCTAAGAGTTTAGACCGACTTATCCACAGAACGTTGATCGAAAAAAGGCTATTATCGACGTCAAAATGGATACTCAAGGATAAAAAAACTAAAATACTTGGCGCCCGAGGGTCAAAATAGCCTCATCCACTCCTTCAACAGGGATGAACTGACTGCCGATGCCAATGACCACAACCCGAGTACCTAGCACCGTGGTTTCAAACCAGCTGAGGACTCCCCAGTTTTTACGCATGGTATGAGGCCTCACTACGCTATTGAGGAGCTCCTGACTATGCCTGCGAAAGATATTTCGGACCACCGTTTCTTCCCGTTCAGGTGTGGACTGATCCATTCGATCCATAGCCTTGGTAAGCTCGGCTTGCACGAAGCTCAAGTATTGATCCATAGTGGGATTCGTCAGTGCCAGCACGACCGTCACGGCCAATACCGTTACGACTAGGCTCAAGCGCAGAAGACTCATATAGGCCCGCGCCCCCCTTTGACAAACAACAGACGGATGGCTAGCCTAGTCCGCATTATTCATGAAGGTTCGTTGCGAAAGCGTGCAGACGCGAAGCGAGACGGGCATTCGGAGCCGTGAGGCCCTGAGGCATACTCGTGCAGTATGTCGAAGGGCTGAACGGCGAGACTGCCCGTCACAGCCGCGTATCCACGCTTGCAGCAGAAGCGTCATGAATAATGCGGGCTAGGCCCATTAGGTTTGTGACGGCAATCACGCTGCCCACATTGTTTCTATCAGGAGGATCCTCATGTTTGTCTGGAGCAAACGCCTTGTCGCAGCCCTGTTGGGACTATTTATGCTCACATTGGGAATCCTTTTCCTCAATACAGCGCTGGATAACACAAGCAACCTCAAGACTTATATGACCGGATGGATGGCCATCAACTATCTCGGTTTGGTTGTATGGGTCTTTGTCTGGATGATCGATCAAACCCGCATGCGGGGAAAAAATGTTTGGGTTTGGCTTCTCCCTTTCGTCCTGGCGCCCCTTCCGACATTGATGCTGTTCGTCTTGTTCCTCCAGAGACGCCTACGGCCGTTATAGATCGTCTGAGGCTACTCTGGCTTGCGCATCGCGGCCGGTTTCTCGATGCAACTGCGCTCGGAGAGCCCACACCAGCCAGATACCTGGTAATGCGATCAGAAACGACCAGAAGAAGAATTGCGCCCAGCCGACCATTTCGACTAACTCAGCCGACGGACGACCGGAAAATACTCGCCCGAGCGCTTCCAGCGATGAGAGCAACGCGAACTGTGTTGCAGTGTAGCGATGGTCGCACAGCGACATAATCAGTGCGACAAACGCGACGGTGCCCATGCCGCCGGTGACATTTTCGATCAGAATCGACACCGTGAGCGCCGCGTAACTCTTGCCCATCCAGGCAAGCCACATGAATCCCAAGTTTGAGACCGCTTGTAACAGACCAAAGAGCAATAACGACCGAACCATCCCGAGCTTGGCCATTGCGACACCCCCGGCCAATGCGCCGATGAGCGTGGCTCCGATCCCAAGACCCTTTACATACCCGACCTCGCTGACGGAGAAGCCCATCCCTCCAATAAGAAATGCCGTTTGAAGCGAGGCCGCGACGGCGTCTCCGATTTTATAGAAGACGATGAGGGCGAGAAGCCCGATCACCCCTGGGCGCGTAAAGAATTCTTTCAGCGGCCCTCCAACCGCTTCGGCGAGACTCGCCGGTGGCACACTCGGCTCTGACGGCTCCGGACTGACGAGGATCGTGACGACTCCCGCCAACATCAACCCAGCAAGCAACAAATAGGTATTCTGCCATCCAATACGATCGGCCAATAAGAGGGCGCCGGCGCTCGCAAGCAACAGCGCACATCGATAGCCATTCACCCACACAGCTACACCGAAGCCCCGTTCTGGATGTAAGAGCACATCGGTCCGATAGGCGTCGAACACGATGTCGAGTGAAGCAGCGAGGAAGGCCACCACGAGTGCCAGTATCCCCAGTATTTCCGGGCGCTGGCCCGGCCCAGTCACCGCCATAGCCGCCAAGCCGAGCGCGACACTGATCTGCATCACCAACATCCATCCGCGTCGGCGTCCCAGCCAGGGAGGGACCAGGCGATCCATCAAGGGAGCCCACAAGAATTTCAGGGTGTACGGGAGGCCGACGAGCGTAAAAATGCCGATGGTCTTCAGGTCGAGCCCGACGACCGTCAACCAGGCCTGGAGCGTCCCAGCCGTGAGGGCCAACGGCAACCCCGAGGCAAAACCCAAGGGCAACATGATGGCGATCCGCCGGTTCGCAAGGATCTGAACGAACGATGGTGTTTTCATCGAGCCCTACTAGCAGTCTGCGGAAAAACTCGGTTTATACATAAAACTCTGCTGAGATCTCGCTGAATGCCTCTGGTGCCGCAATAGCTCAGGATGCTCAAACTGGTTTGTTTTGTTCATCTGGTTTGTCTGGTCTGTCTGGTTTAACCAAACAAACGAGACAAACCAAATAAACCAAATAACGATCTTCTTCTACTGGCGG
>JANNIV010000057.1:0-2491 GCA_031405355.1 Nitrospira sp. | reverse complement strand
ATTGAGCGCCTCGATCATATCAAGCACGCTCGCGGCCTTCGTTTCGACTTCTCCCTGGCCCTTGGTTAGCGGGCGTAGCGGAGTCGGAATGCGGACTTTAATCATGAGTCACCACCACCGTTCTTTCCCATTTTAAATGTTTTCTCAAACGCGACCAAACTTGGCTGAATACGGACCGGCCGTCCGACCGCATCGATCACCGCTTCCTGGGTTTTCAAGCCGTTCCCGGTGATATAGGCCACGGTCAGATCGCCTTTTTTGATCGTGCCGTTTTTCACCATCTTTTGCAGCACACCGATCGTGACACCACCGGCCGTTTCGGCGAAGATTCCTTCCGTCTGCGCCAGCAGCTTGATGCCCTCCACGACCTCGTCGTCGGTTACCATGTCCATGGAGCCCTTGCTCTCTGCCGTGGCCTTCAGGGCATAGTACCCGTCGGCAGGATTGCCGATGGCCAGCGACTTGGCGATGGTCTTGGGCTTCACCGGCTTGAAGAAGTCGCGCCCTGCCTTGAAGGCCGTGGAAATTGGCGAACAGCCTTCGGCCTGGGCCCCATTGATCCTGGTTTTGACCTCATCGATCAATCCCACGTACTTCATTTCGTGGAGACCCTTCCAAATTTTTGTCAGCAGAGAGCCCGACGCCATCGGGATGACGGCTTGATCGGGCGTGCGCCAGCCGAGTTGCTCGACGGTTTCAAATGCCAGCGTCTTCGAGCCTTCTGCATAGTAGGGACGGATGTTGATATTGACGAACGCCCAGCCATGCTCTCCGGCGATTTCGCTACAGAGCCGATTCACATCGTCGTAGTTGCCTTCGATTTCCACCACGTTGGGTTTATAGATCAAGTTGCCAAGCACCTTCGCGGCTTCCAGATCGCCCGGAATAAACACGTAGCAGCGCATCCCTGCGGCCGCCGCATGGGCAGCGACGGAATTGGCCAGATTGCCGGTCGAGGCGCAGGCAATGGTTTCAAAGCCCAATTCGCGAGCCCTGGTGATGGCCACGGCCACGACCCGATCTTTGAACGATAGCGTGGGATGATTGACCGTATCGTTCTTGATGTAGAGCTCGTCCATTCCGAGGTAGGCGCCGAGATTTTTCGCGCGCACCAGGGGAGTCATTCCGGCATGAGGGCCGAGAAAATTCGGTCCTTCTACCGGCAGGAGATCGGCATAGCGCCAGATACTGTGTGGACCGTCCTGGATTTTCTTGCGAGAAATACTCTTCTTGATCTCCTCGTAGCTGTATTTCACTTCGAGAGGACCAAAGCACATCTCGCAGACATGGATCGCCTTCGTTGGATATTCTTTTCCGCACTCGCGACAGACTAGGGCTTTCATTGTGGCCATGGCGACTCCACCTTGCTAGATCAATAATTACGGCCGGACGGCACAGCCGGCAAACGGATCGCCGTCATCGAACAATTCGGTAATCGTCGGGTGCGCGCCGCAGAGCGCACAGTCGGGATTGCGCTTCACTTTGATTTCTCTGAATAGCGTCTTGCGCGCATCGAAATCCAGGAACCGGTTCGTGAGAGGCTGACCGATACCTAGAATGAGTTTCAAGGCCTCGGTTGCTTGGATCGTGCCAATGATGCCGGCTAACACGCCGATCACGCCTGCCTCCTGGCAGGAGGCCACTAGCCCGGCAGGCGGAGGAGTCTTGAAGATGCAACGATAACAGGCGGACTGCTTCGGCACGATGGTCGTCACGCGCCCATCGAAACGGAGGATGCCGCCGTGGACCAACGGTTTGCCGGCAAAGAAACAGGCGTCGTTGATTAAGAACTTGGCCGTGAAGTTATCGACTCCGTCGATAACGATATCGTAGTCGCTGACGATCTTCAGTGCATTGCCGGCCGTCAACCGCTCTTCGTACATCGAGACCTGGACGTCGGGGTTCAACGCCTGAATCTTTTCTTTGCCCGAGACGACTTTGGGGCGTCCCACGTCCGACGTATGGTGAAGAATTTGCCGGTGAAGATTGGTCAGGTCCACCACATCGCTGTCGATGAGGCCGATGGTACCGACACCAGCTGCGGCCAGATAGAGGGCAGCCGGAGAGCCAAGGCCTCCCGCGCCGACCAGGAGAATCTTGGCCTTGGCAATCTTCTTTTGCCCCTTGCCACCGACCTCTGGCAATAGAATATGCCGGCTGTATCTGCTTATCTGATCTTCGGTAAATTCCATCTCTTAATTCCGTTAGGCGTAAAACGTGAGACGAGTGAAATCTAGATCGCCGTATTCCGTTCTATCGCCTTACCCCTTACGCCTCACCCCTCACGTCAGATATTGAAGTATTTCTCAATACTGATATATCTCTCGCCTGTGTCGCAGAGGATGGTCACCACGTTCTTACCTGGTCCAAGCTCCTGGGCTACCTTCTGCGCAGCAAACACGTTGGCTCCGGCGGAAATGCCGACCAACAGGCCTTCCTTTTTCGAGAGCTGCTTGGCCATTTGATAGGCCTCGTCATCGGTCACGGTCAT
>JANNIV010000056.1:0-12706 GCA_031405355.1 Nitrospira sp. | reverse complement strand
GCCGGCCCCGGAAACTCCTGCTGCACGTAAGACGGTCGGTGGGAAGAGCGACGGCACGGGCGTACAGGTCAAAGGGTCTCGGGATCTACTGATGCAGCTGTCGCGCTGTTGCCACCCTGTGCCAGGCGACCGCATTCTTGGGTATATTACTCGTGGCCGCGGCCTGACGATCCATGCCATCGATTGTCCGAATCTTGAGGCGCTGGACTATGACAGGGAACGGCTGGTAGAGGTGGAATGGGATGCTGCCACACCCAGTACACACTCGGTCAAGATGTCCATTGTCGCCGTCGATAAGACCGGGGTCTTGGCGAAGGTGTCTTCTGCGATTGCGGAATGCCATGCCAACATCAGCCGTGCCGAGATCGCGACGAGGGAGGATCAGAAGGCTGTGCTGGATTTTGTCGTAGAAGTGTCAGACACCCACCACATCGATCAGGTAATCAAAGCCGTTGAGCGTGTGGATGGAGTGATTACGGCGAGGCGGATGCGGGCTTGGCAGGAACGGTCCTAACTGGTAGGGTGCTCTGGTTTGTTTGGTCTATTTAGTTTGTTTGGTTGAACGAAACTAACCAGATGAACCAAATAAACCAAATGAACCAGATCAACCAGGTTCGCCTGCTACGGGACTTGGAATTGGAGTTTCGATCCTCGCTGTAGTTTCAAGCTCTCCGCTCTGCCAGCTGCGAGTTCCAAAACATAAAGTGCGCCTTCGTTGGGCCGGTATTGGGGGCAGCTGTCGTCCGTTCTCGTGCAGATCGGGACGTTCTGTTCTATATGAATAATTTGCTTTTTCTCATTGAGCCAGATGAGATCAAGCGAGATTTTGGTGTTCTTCATCCAGAACACCCAGGCCTCTGCTTGGGAGAACGTAAAGAGCATTCCTCGGTCCTGGGCTAAATGCGTTCGGTACATCAAGCCCTCTGCTCGTTTCTGGGGTGTGTTGGCCAACTCTGCGTGAATGATGGTTCCTTCCGGGAGGGTAATCGGGATCATCCCGGACGGGGCTGGATCGTTTCCCGCCAGGACATAGCAGGGGAACGAGAAGAGGAGAACGAGGAAAAGGACAAGTGGTCGGCGTCGTTGCACTGCGGCATCCTATCGGCCAGCCAGGAGTGAGTCAAGTTTGAAGTCGCCTGGGTCGCAGGCCTGTTTGAGGAGTTAGACAATGCATCGTTCGTATCTGTTATCCTTGAGCCTGCGGGATGATGAGATAAAATGGAGGGCTGAAAATGGCTGAGTGGGTGACTTATAAAAATCATAAGATTAAAGCCTGTTCCCAACATCTCGGAGGTGACCAATGGTCGCCCAAGGCGCTGGCCTGGCTCTCCGAGGGGGGACGAGCGCCAATGAAGACCCTGGCGGGTGAATCGCATGAGGTCAGGGACACGGAAAAAAAGGCGAATGAGATCGCGCTTGGAAAGGCCAAGAAATGGGTCGATCAGCACCAATAGATTGAAACTGACCCGCTCCTGCCACGTGCATCTTGCAATCGCGCGGTCGCCTATGCGATCCTCGGCCCGAACAAGCAAGGGGTGGGTATATGAAAGAGACACGGAAAGTACATTATGTGAAAGGCGTGTTTGTGTGCCCGACGTGCCGGCAGTCGTATGTGCAAGAAAAGTGGATCGAAGAATGGCGGGTTCGCTGTCATAAGTGCGACTATCGCGGAACGTTGACCGAAGTCTCCGTTGAGGAACGGATGGAAGAAGAGGTTGTCCGTCGTTGAACCGGTGCCAATCTCTTGCGCTGTCTCCTTCTCTCTGTGAGTCGATGGTTTTCTCCCTCACCTCTATTTCACGAAACCGTATCCTAGGGCCCCTGTTTTTGTGTGCCATTTTTCTTGTGCTGGGCTTCGGCGAGGTATCAGCCGATGAGCCGGCCCCGCTGGTGAAGGTGCTCGTGACCTACCATTCACTCTCAGGCAATACGGAGCGTATGGCCGAAGCAGTGGCCGACGGCGTGAAAAGCATCTCCGGTGCCGAGGCGATCTTGAAACGAATCGGCAAGGTGACAGCGGACGATTTGTTCTCCGCCGATGCAGTCGTGGTCGGCTCACCCGTCTATTGGTCGAACATGTCGGGAGAGGTAAAAACCTTTTTCGACAACTGGCAGTTTAAGTTCGGCGTATTTCCCGACTTCAAGATGAAGAATAAGATCGGCGCGGCCTTCGCCACCGGTGGTCAGGTATCGAGTGGGAAGGAAGTGACGATGTTGACGATCCTTGCCGCGATGCTGGGGAATCAGATGATTGTCGTCAGCGGGGGCGGGGCCTTCGGCGCATCTGCCACCACGGAAGGCGACAGTCCGGGCATCGACAACAAGGAGTTGGCCGATGCCAAGGAGTTGGGCCGACGTGTGGCCGAAGTTGCGGTAAAGTTCAAGGCTGGTTCTGCAAAGTAGCACTCTTCCTTCTCCCTCTTATATTGATACGCCATGCGGAAAAAGGTTTCATCCGGTCTTGGGCTAGGGGGCCGTCCCATTTCCGGGAGTGAGAATATCCCTCTGAGCCCTACTCCAGAATCGCTTGCGCTCCTCGCCGCGTTTCGGGCGATCGCCGCTAACGATGTTTACGCGATGGCACCAAAGGAATCCGTCGTCCGCGGATACGAGTATTATCGACAGCAGCGGCTTCACCACTATGTCTGGAATCAAAGTCGCACGGCGCTCACGGCGCAGGTGCAAGGGACCAGGCTCTACTCGGTTGTCTTTGCTCTCAGCGATGAGTTCCTTGAGGCCTCCTGCGATTGTCCGGCTTGGGATCCCGTCTGGCTTTGCAAACATGTGATGTGTGCCTGCTTCACGACTAAACACCTACTCTCACCGGAGACGTTCACGGTGCCGGCGTGGCAGGAAACCAAGCTGCCTACGCTTCGAGCCGAGTTGCTCGGCCACAGTCCGAAGGCAGCCTGGAAGTTAGAAGTGGCTTCCACTGGAATGTCTCACAAGGGATCTGCCCGCAAGGGGCCGACCTATGAAATCGTTATCGATGTTCGGCACACATACCCTCGGCTCCTCATCCACCGGAACGGCGTGCCGCTTTCAGGGGGATGGGTCTCCGCGCTTCCGCCCGAACTGGTACCTCTCCTCAATGGATCTTGGTTTTCCGGGTTTGGGGAAGATCCGTTGCTTCACTATCTCAGGTCTCAGGAGAGCCCCTGTCCGATCGTGCTGATGTTTGGCAAGGAATCTATTCCGCTCCAATGGGACCAATCGGTCAAGTGCCGGAGCAAGACGGAGATCGACCTCGTTGGAAACGAGATCAGGGTCCGCGCAGTCTGCCTCGCCGATGGAGCGCCACTCGAGCGGATCGCGCGCTTTAGGACGTTTGTGGCCGATTTGAGGGGCGGGCGGATTCTGTATGTGAAGGACGAACGTGGATGGGCCTCGTTCCGTTCCCTGCGGCAACGTTTCAAGGAGGTCGATCCGTTCCTCGATTCCTATGATGATCTCGACGAAGGAGTTCACGCGGCGCCGTTATCGGGCCAGGCCGGGTATGGGCGATCGCAAGGCGCCAACCAGGATACGGAGTTTAGACTTACGCTGGACGAGTTCCAGTCCGCGCAAGTCGAGTTGATGCCCAAGCAGGCCGACCGGGTCTTGGACGATCTCATGCTGAAGATAGACGGGCAGGACGTGTCGGTTCAACGTCTTGCACTTCATCCATCTGGTATCGCCCCGTCGTGCGCGCTGATCCTGAAGCCTCCGTCCAAGGACGCGGACTATGCGTCCCTCTCGTGGACACTACAGGCGCAATGCCGTCGGGGTGATGCGCAGTTCGCTCCGAGCGTTTCAACCTTTGGGTGCATCTTGGCGTTAGAGCAAGGCCGTGCGGTTTCAAGTGCGTTACGCGCGAAGAAGCGAAAGGCGGTGCTCTACGATACGTTTTTCAGGCTGCTTTCTGTGCGCGAGGCCAAGGAGCGAGACCAACGTATCAAGACGGCCATCGGCATGGAGGACTGGTCCCGTGCTGTCAGCGACGAAGCGGTCCAGTGGCTCAAACAGCGTCTATCGGGCTATGCCAGGCAAGATGTGCGGCTGCGGATTTGCGTTGGGCGATGGGAGCTGCAACAGGTTGATAAGGTCCGCGAGGTCTTGCTGTATCGGATCCCCTTCGAGGTCTTCGGCCCGGAAGTCTTTCGCGGCATGCGGCGCTGCGATGAGATGACGATCGATGCGCTGCTGCTGTTCCAACGATTGCCGGCTCTCTTGGAAACGCTTACAACCGCTGGGATCGAATTGCTGTATGAGGATAAGCCTCTCCAGGCATCTACATGGGACTGTTCTGTCCATGTGGATCGTGGCGACCGGGAAGGCGCTGGGATCGACTGGTTCGAGATCCGTCCGGAGATCCGGTGCGACGGTGTGGCATTGAGTGAAACGGAATGGCGATCGGCGCTCCAGCAGGGAGGGCTGATCGACGTCAAGGGCGGGTTGCGGGTTCTTGATAGCCAAACCCTGGAACGTCTGCGCGCGATCTTCGAGCTCACTGGAGAGGCGCAGGTAAATCGAGGCGCCACGCAGATTGTGCGTGTGCCGAGGCTCCAGATCCTCGACTGGCTGGCGTTGCGCGAACAGGGCATTGTGGTCTCACTGCCCGCAGAAGACGAGGCCCTGCTCGCTCGTCTCCTGGGATTCACGCGGATCGCCGTGCAGCCTCTACCGAAGGGATTACGCGCAACCCTCCGGCCTTATCAACAGGACGGCTATGCCTGGCTGGCGTTTCTTTACGAGCACCGCTTCGGCGCCTGCTTGGCTGACGACATGGGGCTGGGCAAGACACTTCAGGCCATCTGTCTTTTGGCTGCTATCCAGGAAGGTCTTATCAAGACGTCGTCGGGCGTGAAGGGCCCTCATTTAGTCGTTGTGCCGACGAGCCTCCTCTTCAATTGGGAGCAGGAGCTTGCGCGGTTTGCTCCCGGCTTGAAGGTTCATGCCTACAGCGGCAGCGAGCGAACGCTCGATGCTCAGGACGGCGAGGTCGTCATTACGACGTATGGGTTGGTTCGCCGAGACATCAACTTCTTGGAGCGGATGGCGTTTCATGTCATCGTGTTCGACGAAGCGCAGGCAGTGAAGAACATTCTGGCGGACACCACTGGCGCAGTCCGCCGGCTTAGAGGGCGCTTCAAGCTCACATTGACCGGCACCCCGCTCGAAAACCATCTCGGTGAGTACTTTTCCGTAATCGATCTCTGCATGCCGGGGCTGCTCGGGGAGTATGACCGGTTCAAGCCCCAGTTGAAGCGGGTCGAGGGACGCGCGCTGGAGCGGTTGCTTCACCGGACCAGGCCCTTCATTTTGCGGCGGACCAAGGCCGAGATCCTCCAGGACTTGCCTCCGAAAATCGAGAGCGAGGTGTTCCTCGACTTGACTGATCGGCAAAAGGCGCTCTATCAGCAGACGGTTGCTCAAGTTCGCTCCACGATTGACGAGGCCTACCGTACGAAGACCTCCGGCCAGGCGCAGTTCATCGCGTTGACGGCCATTCTCAAGCTCCGCCAGGTCTGTCTCTCGCCTCGCCTCCTGACAAATCGAGCCGACGAGTCCTCGCCCAAGGTCAACTTCCTGATGGGGCGGCTACAAGTCTTGCTGGACGAGGGGCACAGTGCCCTGGTCTTTTCCCAGTTCACCAGTTTTCTGGACATTGTGCAGGAGTCTTGCGTCCGGCACGGGATACCCTACCATCGGCTGGACGGCTCTACTGCTGCAGTGGCGCGCAAGGGCCGCGTGGCGGCGTTTCAGACCGGGGAACAGCCAAGCGTGTTTCTATTGAGTCTCAAGGCGGGGGGACAGGGGCTGAATCTCACCAAAGCGAGCTATGTGTTTCATCTGGACCCCTGGTGGAATCCGGCGGTAGAGAACCAGGCGTCCGACCGCGCGCACCGTATCGGGCAGCAGCGCACCGTCTCGATCGTCCGGATTCTCATGCGCCACAGTATCGAGGAAAAGATGATTGCGCTTAAGCAGCGGAAACTCGAACTGTACGACGCAGTCATGGCCGGTGCAGTGCGCGGCTCCGGGCAGGGCGTCTTGACGAAAGCTGACTTCGAGTATTTGCTCTCGCCGAGTGCGTCATGAGGATATGTACGCATCATTTCGATCGCGAGTGACTCGGTATCGCACCGTCATGTGGAGTAAGGGAGAGAAGCCTGTGCCTGCTAGCTTCGCACGCTGTTAGGGGAAGGCGATCGGCGGACACTCATTGCGATTTGCGCAAACTCTTGGATATTTTTTGAGCAGCGACCACAGCACCCAGGGTCTTTCAATCCAAATTTCGCTTTGAGTTGGCAGGGCATGACAATGCCGGCTTGTCCCGCCTCGCGGATATCCGTATCGGTAATTCCCTTACAGAGGCAGAGATACATGGGCGGCACTCCATTATCGTCACGGAAGGTTCTGTTGGCCGTTAACGATTATGATAACTGTTATCAACTGAGGTAATAATACGCCCCTTCCCTCTTTCTGTCAAGAGGGGAGGGACATGTAGGTGTTGTGTGGGAGAGTGGAATGACTAAGGTATTGAGAACCTAGGTTTTAGAGTGTTTCTTCTAATTGATCGACCATCTCGCCGATCGTATCGAACCCCGATTGCCAAAACTCTTCAGATGCCATATCGACGCCGACCTTGGCGAGAATTGTCTGCGGCGCCTCCGATCCTCCAGTACTGAGCAGATCCAGATATTTGGGCACGAACGAGGCCCCTTCTTTCTGATACATCCGGTAGAGGGCCAGGACCAGTAAGTTGCCGAAGCTGTAGGCGTAGCAATAGAAGGGGCTGGCAAAGATGTGAGGTATGGTCAGCCATTCCCATTGAAACTCTTCCGGGACCTTGATCCCTTTTCCAAACTGCTGCCGCACCTCGGCCAGATAAGTTTTTGCCAGATCCGTAACGGTTGCGCCCTGGGCGATCATCTCATGGGCATTGCTTTCAAATTGGACAAAATAGGCTTGCCGGAGGACTGTGGCGTAGATGTCATCCAGCTGGTTGAGCAAGAGCCCCTGCCGCACCTTCTTGTCCCGTTCCTGGTTCATGAGGGCATCGGACAGAATTCGTTCCCCGAACACCGATGCTGTTTCTGCCAACGGGAGGGTGGAATGAAAGGTAAATACGGAATGTTTCGCCGCCAGGATGCCGTGGACGGCATGACCGAGCTCATGAGCCATTGTCGCGATATCGCGGGCCTCGCCGGTGAAGTTCAGCAGCACATAAGGGGTTATGTCAGGGACAACGCTGTAACAATAGGCGCCCCCGAGTTTCCCTGGCCTCGTACGCGCATCGATATGCCGTTCATGAACGACCCGTTCCGCCAAGTCGGCTAACTGAGGAGAGAACCCTCGATAGGCATCCAACACCATGCTGACGGCATCCTGATAGCGATAGGATTTCTGCTTTGTGCGATGCGGCGCATAGATGTGGTAGCGGCTCATCGGCTTGATCTTGCACAGGCGAGCCTTGATGCGGAAGTAGTGCTGAAAGATGCCCGCATTTTTCTGGCAGACTTTTAAGAGAGAGGCCACGGCTGCATCAGGAATGTCGTTGCCGAGGTTGCGTGTAGCAATCGGAGAAGCGAATCGGCGCAGTTGGAGATTCTCCGCCTTCCAGTCGTTGACCAATGTCTTGTAAAGTTCGCCGAGCAAATCGTGCTGATCAGCGTAGACACGGTACAGCTCTCGATAGGCGGCCTCACGTAGTCGACCTTGCGCATGGCGGAGATAGGACGTCAGTTCCTCGCGCGTCATCGATTTTCGTTTACCGTTGACGGTGAGTGTAAACGTGAAGGCGTTCGTCACGATGTCATACAGTGACTGGACTGCGCTGCGGCCCGTGATGTTCTTGATGTTGACGATCTTCTCTTCCGGTTCAGACAGTGTGTGGGGTTGAAACCGGCGAATGGTTTCGAGGTGATACCGGAGCGTGCCAGTTCCGGCCATGAGCCGTCGGGCATTGTCTTCATCGACGCTTTGCCACCAGAGGTCGAAAAACACCAATCGGTTTTGGAGCGCCGTGAGCCGTTCCTCAACCTTGGTTTTAAACGAACGTGCGGCCAGATCTTTCGTATTTTCGGAGAACCAGAGGTAGGCATAGGCGCCGATTTTGGATGCGGCAGCCGCGATCTCTTCATTCAAAGTCAGCAGCGAGCGGAGGACCGATGCTTCCATGGTCGGGCAGAGCTGGGTACGCGCTGATTCAAATTGCGCCACCTTGGCCTCGATCTCTCCCAGCAGGTTCTCGAAATGTTGAACTGGCTTCTCTGCCAAATGGGAGAGATCCCAGCGCTCGGAGTAGGCGAGCTTCTGTTGCTTAGGGGATGAGATCTTGCGCTTCGTTGAAACGTGTCGACTGGTCTTCTCAGGCATAGGTTGCATCTCCTTCGTCTCATCACCATGCATCATGCGGGCTGGCTTGTTCGGTTCCGATCATACCATTCCCGCCGACGAGGCAGCAGAGTTTTTCGCGGCTTGTGATCAACGAGAATCTTCCATCTGTCATGGCATTCTCGGTATGATGCGAGAAGAGTAATGGGGAGACCTCATGACCGACCAAGAACTGAACCGGGCAGTCCAATATGTCACAGCCAGCACGTCTTATGGGCGGGACACAGTGGCCGAGATTCTCAAGACGGGGCTGAGTGAAATGACTGTGTTGGCCACTCAATCGTCGGAGCGGTTCGAGCGGGACGTGCTGTTGGAATATGTTTGCCAGTGGACGATCAAGCGCACGGGCCAAACGGAGCCGTTAGTCAGGGAGATTCTTGGCTGCGCAAGCCGCTGGCTCGATGAAGTGTACGAGGAAATAGCCAAACGCCAGCCGGAAGCTTTAGGCCTCTCATCCGATGATGACGACGATGACAAAGGGGTGGAGCCAGTCTAACGAACGTCGTCTGTGAAGCATGAAGCGCGAGACATGCGCAATTTGACGTTCGAAGTTCGGGGTTCGAAGTTCCCAAAGCCTCGAACTTCGGACCTCGAACCCTCTCGATGAAGTCTAACACCTAGGCAGGCAGTGAGCTTTTGAGTAGCTCAAAATTCTTCGTTACCATCGCGTCGCCGTTTTTCGTGGAGACGTCGATGCCGGTGGCGCAGACGGTTCGGCACTCGTCGATTCGACTCAGCTTTTGCAGTGATTGGGCCCAGGCATAGTAGGCGGCTGAGTAGGTGGGTTTTACCGTGACACATTGCTGAAGGGACTTGGCTGCTTCTTCGAAGTTCTCATCTTCCATGTAGGCCTTCCCGAGACCAAACCAGGCCACCTCGTCGTTTGGGTCAATTGCCAGGACTTTTTTGAGCGGTTCGATGCGGCGGTTCGGCATTCATTTCTCCTCGTTGGATGATAGCGACGACAACCGTAGCACGCGTTTCCGCTCGTTGTCTATGCGCGTTGCTGCGTGATAGTCTGGCCTCACCGATAACGACGATACGCCTCACCCCTCACGCCTGACGCCTTACGGAATTTGTCATGGGCAAAACCGGGCTCGTTTACCATCCTGCGTATCTCGGCCATGACATGGGGGCAGGGCACCCTGAGTCACCCAATCGGCTGCGTGCGATCATGCAGCACTTGGAGCAGTGCGGTACGGCGGCTCGGCTGACGATGATTGCACCGCGAGAGGCAGAGGACGAATGGATTATGCAGATCCACCGGCCCGCATATCTTTCGATGCTGAAGACCAACGCGCCGGCAAGCGGGCGGCTGTCGCTCGATTCCGATACCTCGATGTCTCCCGGTTCATTGACCGCTGCCTATCTGGCCGCCGGTGGGGCATTGGCTGCTGTCGATGCAATCATGAACAAGCAAGTGGAGCATGTATTTTGTGCGGTGAGGCCGCCGGGGCATCATGCCGAAGCGGGGCGCGCGATGGGGTTCTGTCTCTTCAATAATGTGGCGATTGCCGCCCGCTATGTGCAGAAGAAGTACGGACTCAAGCGTGTATTGATCGTCGATTGGGATGTGCATCATGGGAACGGCACGCAGCATAGTTTCGAAGACGATCCCTCCGTGCTCTTCTTCAGCACACATCAATTTCCTCACTATCCGGGAACGGGCCGAGAATCTGAACGGGGGCGGGGAGCAGGCGAAGGGTTCACGATCAATGTGCCGATGGAAGCCGGTGAGGGCGATGAAGAATATCGCTCCGTCTTTCAGAAATCGTTGGTGCCGGTTGCCGATGCGTTCAAGCCGGAATTTGTGATCATCTCAGCCGGCTTCGACGCGCATAAAGACGATCCGCTTGCGAGTATGGGGTTGACGGAGGAGGGCTACGCCGACCTCACCGGCATCGTGGCCGGTATCGCCAAGCGTCATGCCGAAGGGCGCATCTTTTCGTCGCTCGAAGGCGGCTACAACCTCACGGCACTGGCCGCTTCAGTTGATAGTCACATTCAGGCTCTCCTCGCTGCATGAAGACCTCTGTCAAAGTCCTGCTCGGTTGTATCCTGGCCGGTGTGCTTGTCTATCTGTATTACACCGAGATCAAGCCGGTCGTGATTTTTGGATTGCGGTCTGATTATGCCCGTGCGATTCCGTTTCAAAAGATTCCTGAGGGTCTGACGAGCCTGAAGGCCGAATCCTGTGGGGAATGTCACCGCGAGATCTACGAGGAGTGGAAGACGAGTATCCATGCCCATGCCTATGAGGATCCATTCTTTCAGGCCTACTGGAAAAAGGACAAGAATGTCTGGGTTTGCTTGAACTGTCACACCCCGCTGGAAAACCAGCAGCCGACCTTGATTAAGGAGATTCCGCGAGGGCGCGTGGAGAAGGCGATTCAAGAGCCCAACCCCCAGTACGATCCCGAGTATCAAAAGGAGTCTGTGACCTGCGCGGTCTGCCATGTGAGGGATGGAGTCATCTATGGACCCTTCGAAGATTCAGCCGCGCCGCACCCGACTAAGTTCGATCCGAACTTTAGGACGGCGCAGGTCTGCTATCGCTGTCACAATGTCGTGTCAGGACCGGCCCAGTTTTATAACGTGGGCCCTTGCGGAACCTACGCGGAATACGAAGGCAAGTTCTTCATGCAGGAACGGGGCTTCATTTGCCAGAGTTGTCATATGCCAGAAATCGATCGGCCGGTCGCGACCAATAGTCCGATCAGGAGGGGGCGCAAGCACCTCTGGCGTGGCGGGCACGACCCCGATATGGTGAAGCGGGCAGTGGGAATACAAGTAAGGGCCGACACGGCTTCGCCCAAGCCGGGCGATCGAGTCGGATTTACGCTCACGCTGATCAACGCAGGAGTCATCAATAAGGGCCGCCGGTATCAATCGGCGATCCAATCGAGATAGCGCGCCACTGAACGGGTGATGCTGTCCTTGGCACCCGCGGGTATCACGCGGTCCCACCACGCCCCGTAGAGCCGGTCGAAGGCGAACGGTGCCACCGCGGCCTCGATGCCACGTACCGTGCTGGCAGGTAACGGAATGAGGTTCGGGTAGCTGCGCATGAAGCTCACCCAATGACGGTCGGGCAGGAGCTGAATAATGTCGCCGGTGAACAGGGCGCCCTGGCCCCCTGCCCCACCCGGCCAGTGCAGCATGGTGCCACCATCGTAGTGGCCGGGCGCGTTGATCAGGGTAATGCCGCCGGCCAGGGCGTGGGTGGCGCCGGACCAGAAATGCAGCGACGGATCGGGGCGCAGGACGTGGCCGCGGTCGGCTTCGTGCAGCCAGACCGGGGCATCGAAGGCGTGCGCCCATTGCACCATGGCGCTGTAGTAGTGCGGGTGGGAGATGGCGATGGCGCAAAGCCCGCCGAGCGATTGCACGAGTTCGATCGTGGCATCGTCGAGCAGGGTGATGCAGTCCCACAGGATGTTTCCCGCGGGCGTGCGGAGCAGCAGGGCGCGCTGGCCGATGGCGAAGGCGGGTACCGTGCCGATGCCGAGCAGGTTGGGCTCGTAGCCGCGCCAGGCGTTCATGTGCGTGGTGCGCAGCGTCTCCAGGGTGGTCCAGCGCTGGCCACTGGGGCCGACATATTGGCGTTCGTCCAGGCAGATCGGGCAAGCGGTGGGGGGCGCGTCGCTGGGGGCGTGCTGGGTGCCGCAGGTGGTGCAGATGAAGGCGGGCATGGCGCGGTCTCCCGCAAAGCCTGCGCCAGCATGGGCGGGCCGCGCGAGTGCCACTCCTGGCCCTGCGCCCACCCCGCCAAGCCGGGCTGGCCAGATGCTACCTGAAGAACAGCATCCGGGTGAACTGCGTGTGGTCGGCTTCGAAGGCCATGATGGCGACGAACACCAGCACCGCGACCGGCGGAAACAGGATGGCCAGCACCAAGGCAAGCCGTTCCCAGACCATGTGCATGAAGAAGGCAACGATCAAGCCGGACTTCAGCATCATGAACACCAGGATCAGGAACCATCTGAGATAGCCCTGCACATGAAAGAAGTCGACAAGGTAGGAGAACAGGCTGAGGACGAACAGCAACCCCCAGATCATGAAATACAGTTTGAGGGGGTGCTGCTGGCCCTCCTCGTGGAGCTGCCCCGACTCGGGCGAAGCCGTGGGCGCGTGTGCGTGGGCCATATCCCCTCCTACCACAGATAGAAAAACGCGAAGATGAAGACCCACACGAGATCGACGAAATGCCAGTAAAGCCCGGTGATCTCGACGATCTCGTAACGGCCCTTCATGCTGGTGAAATAGCCCCGATCCTCGCGGTCGTAGTCGCCCCGCCAGACCTTGCGTGCGACGATCAGCAGGAAGA
>JANNIV010000055.1:0-13931 GCA_031405355.1 Nitrospira sp. | reverse complement strand
AGCCTCCAGGAGGGATCTGAACTCGTCACGACTTGCCGGTCGCTGCACCGGTGGATCGCTCATGCGAAATGTTTTGTAGTGTACGTGCGCAGGGGCGTGTAACTGCGCGGCCCAGAGCATCTGTGGCCGCTCGTGCAGCTTACGGATAAGTTCGCCGGTATCCGGCTTAGTATTCTCAGGTTCAGTCATGCGATGGCCCTACGGGGTGAAAAGAGAAACGAAAAGCGCTGCCAGGCTACTGACTTGTCGGCAACTCTGTCAACTGACCGTTCGTCATATAGGCAGTAGCGGTGGCACCGTACGACGGATGCATTCTTTGCAAACCAAGAGATGCGTTCCGGCGTGCCAAGACTCCCTTTCTCACGAGTGATGCTCTAACACCCTAAAACGTGAACTGTTGCCGGCAGGGGAAAAACAGGACAAGTAAGAGGAGTTGTACCCTATAGCCGCCAGCCATTGGTACAGGCTGATTTGCCAATTTCCGTCCTTCCAACAGACCATTTTCCGTACTTCTGCCGCTCTCGTAGGGACAGCCACGCGGCAATACCTGGCATTAAAAAGACAAGCATCTGGATTATCGCGGGTTATAGCCGGAACGAATTGGATTGAATAATGGCATGGCGATTGCGCATTGGTAGGTGCAGAAAGTGGCTATTGAGGCAGTACGGAATTGTACAGAGGATTACTTACTATGATGGCCCCGATAATTCACTTCCCAGGAAAAATTGCAGTCCTGCTGTCTATGAGCCTTACCGGGCTCTCAGCCTGTGGGCCGGCTGCGCCAGACTACTCACCGAGCATGGAGTCCCGTGCTAACCTGAACATTCCAACTAAATCGCAATCCGTCACACAGCACCCTTGGGTACCAAGTAACGGCCTATCCACTTCTTCGGCGAGCCCTGTAACGCCTACCGCATCAAACTATACCCAGGCAACAGCGCAAGAAAAACCAGTGCCGCTGCAGGAACATCTGTCTCTACCGGTCTGGATCGCGCAGGCACTGGATGCTCCGGAGACTTCCGTGCGAATCCAGGCCCTGGATATGTGGGCGCAGCAGGGAGCCCAAGCGCCATTGGACCCTTTGATTGTAGCATTGGATGATGAGAATGACGCGGTGCGGGCAAAGGCCATGGCAATCATCGAGCAACACTGGGCGATCAATCAGAAAGCGGAGGGCGAGTAGTAAGTCGGAGCAACAGGGCAGAAAAGATAGAGGTCAGGTAAGAGACCCAACTCTTAACGAGAGACGCGTCCCAGATGATGACGCGTGTGCTTTGGGAAGTCGGCCGTGTAGCCATAACATCACCAAGGAGGAACACGATGATGCGGAGCAAACGAAGCAAATGGCTGAGTGGAGTCGGTGGGGTAGCTCTTATCAGCGCTCTCGCTTTGGCCAGCTACGGCGGAGGGATTGCGCCTGCAGAGGCTCACGATAACAACAAGCATCAGAACCAACATCTGAACCCATTCAAACAAATTTTACTCAAGCTCGACGAGGTTCTCTTGAAGCTCAATGGCGCTGGCGGGGGTGGCGAGGAAGGGAATTATACGACACGATGGGATGCCAACAAGGCATCCGCGTCGCGTTTTACGGTCTTGGCAGAGTTTAACGGCGCAGCCGTGAGAGACAATAACACCGGCCTGGTATGGGAACAAATGCCCAGCATGCAGATGGATTGGAGCGCCGCGCGCTTCCAGTGTCTCAATAAGCCGGTCGCAGGCACGCGCGGTTGGCGGCTGCCTTCAGTGGCGGAATTGACAAGTCTGGTAGATCCCTCGCTTGTGCCGCCCTATGTCCCACCGACAGTATTCTCAGGCGTGCAGGTGGGCAGCTATTGGTCATCGACCTCGATGATGGACGGCGGTTCTAACAGCAAATACACCTTGAGCTTCGGGGATGGTATGGCGGGGACCACCACGAAATCTACCAGCACAGTAAATGTCTGGTGTGTGCGTGGTGCGATGAACGAAGCTTCGTATTGAAGATTCGGTGATTGAAGTGATTTGATGATTAGGGCAGGGGGCGTAGGCTCCCTGCCCTTTTCTCACGCGCATCGACATGGCTCCGGAACCGTTGCTTTGTTCTGGATCTGCTGCGCACCCTGCCGTAAAAGATAGACACCGGACCCCCATTGTTTTCTTACCCCACCAAGCCCAGGACGTCAGACTCGCGGACGAGAACGAGTGCCTTCCCGTCCAGATCGATTTCGGTCGTTCCGTATTTTTCGTAGAGAACCTGATCGCCGGGTTTGAGGACCGTGGGCTTAAAGACCTTTTCCTCTTTTTCTTTTTTCATTTTGGGTTTACTCCCCGACTTATTTTCCAGGGTTTCCCAGCGCCCCTTCCCCACGCCCAGAACCTTTCCTTCAACCGGTTTCTCCTTCGCCGTGTCTGGAATGAACAACCCTCCGGTGGTCTTTCCCTTGGCTTCCGACGGTTCGATCAATGCCCAATCTTGTAACGGTTGAAGTCCCATCATGATTCCTCCTTCAGTGGTTCAAGAGCCATCGACAACCTACGTCGTTCTACAGATGGCGTCAACTCGCCGAGGGGGTGAAATTCAAAATGATGGCTTTCTTCTAGCAGGCTGCGGAAAAAACCCGGTTTATTCATAAACCACCACTGGAATCTTCCATATGGCACTGATTTCAAAATAGCCGCAGGATGCTCAAAAAGGCCGTCCAGCAAGGCCGCAGCGAGCGAAAAGGCGAGGCGTACGCTTCGGTACGTTGAGCCTCTGAGCGATGCGAGAACGCCGCAGGCGGACTTTTTCAGCATCCTGCTAGGGGGCGCCGAGTGATTCCTTTATGCAGGCGGGGCCGTTGAGGGCGGTCTCCACTGCGCGCGTCGAACGAGCACATTCCTATCGTGCGCGTTCCGCGAGCACAGAGACCACCCTCAATGGCCTCGCCCAGTCATGGCCTTCCCCGTTTTCACCATTCCTACCCGTAGTTTTCTCCTTTGCCAGGTGTTAAAACATACCTCCGATAACACATCCTGGGCTTTGATCTAGAGAAGGAATCGCTATGTCTTTGCCGATTGAAAAGTCGTCGTCCGATGAGTTGGCGCGTGAAGTAGCCAGGCGGCGCACGTTTGCCATTATTTCACACCCTGACGCGGGAAAGACCACGCTGACTGAAAAACTCCTCCTCTACGCCGGCGCAGTACACCTGGCCGGGGCGGTTCATGCGCGGTCGCATCAGCGCGCATCGAAATCGGACTGGATGGAGCTGGAGCAGGCGCGTGGGATTTCCATTACCTCCACCGCGCTGCAGTTCGATTATGAAGGTGTACGGGTGAACCTGCTCGATACGCCTGGCCACCAGGACTTCAGCGAAGATACCTACCGCACTCTCATGGCGGTAGACAGCGCAGTCATGGTGCTCGATTGCGCCAAAGGCATCGAACCGCAGACCAAGAAACTGTTCGCCGTCTGCCGCAAACGCAATATCCCTATCATGACCTTCATCAATAAAATGGATCTGCCGGGACGGCATCCGTACGAACTCCTTGAGGAAATTGAGCAGACCTTAGGCATGACGGCGGTCCCCTTCAATTGGCCCATCGGAGAAGGGTCCGGCTTTCTGGGGCTTTACGACCTTCAAGACCCCCAAGTGCTCTTCTTCCAGCGGACACTCCACAACCAGAAACGGGCGCCGATGCGGGTAGAAACCTTTCCCCACCCAAGCCTGGCGGAAACACTCGGAGAGGCCTATGGCCCACTACAAGAAGAGATAGCCTTGTTGACCGGCGCCGGGACCAAGTTCGACCGCGACCGCTTTCTTGCCGGGCAGCTCACGCCGGTTTTCTTTGGGAGCGCCCTCACCAATTTCGGCGTCGAACCATTTCTGAACGGGTTCCTCCGGCTCGCACCGCCGCCGGGACCGCGAATGAGTTCGGAAGGACCCGTACAGCCAACGGAGGAGAAGTTCTCCGGCTTCGTGTTCAAAATTCAGGCGAACATGGACCCACAACATCGTGATCGGATGGCATTTTTACGCATCGTGTCTGGCCGCTTCGAGAAGGACATGATGGTTCACCATGCGCGGCTGGACCGGAAGATTCGTATGACAAGACCGCATCGGCTTTTCGGTCGTGACCGAGAAACGATTGAGGAGGCCTACCCAGGCGATGTTGTGGGATTCGTGAACCCAGGACTCTTTGCCATCGGCGACACACTCAGTACCGGCACACCTCGCTCCTTCGATGCGATTCCGTTATTTCCCCCTGAATGCTTCGGCGTACTTCGAAGCCAGGATCTCACAAAGCAAAAACAATTCCAGAAGGGACTCCAACAGCTCGAAGAAGAAGGGGTTATGCAGGTGTTCTACTCACCCGATCACGTAAGGCGGGAGCCGGTCCTGGCTGCGGTGGGAGAACTCCAATTCGATGTCGTCGCCTCGCGCCTTGACAGTGAATATGGGGTCAAGACACTGGTTGATCGAATGCCCTTTGTCTTGGCGCGCTGGGTGACGGGAGACCCGGACGTCATCGCCCGCATCTACTGGCCGCAAGACACACGCCGGCTCGTGGATAAGGACGGCAAGATGGTGATGCTCTTCGGCTCCGAACGGCTGCTCGCCTACTGTATAAAAGAATATCCCTCGCTCAAGTTTCAGTTGAGAGAGGAAGTTGGAACAACAGAACGCTAACTGATTCTTAGCGCGAGACTTGTTAGATTCCTGAATCCCTTCGGCCTTCAGCCTGTTGTACCCATCTCGCGCTCCACGCGCCACGACCCACCTTCGTACGAGTATGCACGTAGTTGGAGGCAAACGAGTGCAGCGTCTATCCTCTTAGAAAACTTACGTTTGACTCATTGATTTTCTCCCATCTCCTACAGTCTCTCCGCGCGTGACCAAAAACTTCTCGCCCCATGCCTTATTTCCAAGGTGTTTGCGCTGACCGTCTCTCTGATGCGGAGGCACAGGCCTTGCGTACTACCTCTACGACAGGGCGAATGGTTGGCCTGCCTGCTGCCGGTTAAAAATAATGGGAATGTCAGTATGAACTGGGTAAGAACCATCGCCGCTGTGCTTGTGTTGTGGTCTAGTACGGCTTGGGGCGCCACGTTGACATGGAACGCCAACAGCGAACCGGACCTGGCAGGATATCGTGTCTATCAATGCAGTCAGCTGCCTTGTAGCAGAACATCGGGTAACGCATCGTCTCTCGTCACGGTGGGAACGGTGACAAGCTTCAATATCGGGACGCCCGCAGTCACTCAGTACTATTTCATTACGGCCTATGACTTTTCTAATAATGAGTCGACCGAGAGCGGCCTCACAACCTTCACACCAACCGGGTCTCCTCCGACTGTCGTGCCACCGGTCATCGGGGCAAGTCCGACAAGCTTCTCCTTCGCTGCAACCCAGGGTGGCGCCAACCCTGCGACCCAGACCTTGAATATCAGCAACACAGGGGGCGGCACACTCAACTGGACCACCAGTGAAAATGCCAACTGGCTGAGCCTCAGCCCAATCTCAGGAACTGGAAACGGAGCCGCGACAGTGACGGTGACTACCGGCAGCTTAATAGTCGGTAGTTATAGTATTGGGGTATTACTCAGTGCTCCCGGAGCTTCTACGGTCACTGTGCCAGTAACGTTTACCGTGGCAACAGCTCCCGTGCCACCGGCTATCGGGGCGAGTCCGACCAGTCTCTCCTTCGCTGCGACACAGGGTGGCGGCAACCCGGCGACCCAAACCCTGAACATCAGTAATACCGGGGGAGGCTCGCTCACCTGGAGCATCAGTGAAAATATTGATTGGTTGACGCTGAGCCCTCCCACCGGCACAGGCAATGGCGTGGTAACGGCGACTGCGACAACTGGCTCTAGAACCGCTGGAACCTACAATGCTGACATCACGCTCAATGCAATCGGAGCTTTCCCGGTCACCGTGCCAATCACGCTCACCGTCACCACATCTCCGCCCCCCCCGCCTCCTCCGCCACCGGCACCGACAGCACCACCGACTCCTAGAGGACTGCGCATAACTCCTGTACAGTAAGACCTGCCAGGTATGGGGCAGGAACACATTATTAGGGAAATAGCCACGCGGGACAGGGAGAGTTCGAGGTTCACAGTTCGAAGTTTCATGAACTTTGAACCTAGAACTTAGAACTTCGAGCTTCGTTTCGTGCTGTTCTAGCCGCTCGCGCAGGAGCTAGGCTCAACCGCCGTCGAAACCAGAGTCTCTCCATTTTTCTAACAGCGCGATTCGCCGTACCAACTGTGCAACGGTCGCCTGATCGACCTTACCGCCAGTTCGTTTGATGAGTTCCGCATTGAGCCGGCGATGATCGATACCGGCCTTTCGCGCCACGGCGCCGACAAGGGAGCGATGTTGGTCCCGCAATTCATTCTTCTTGTCATGGAGCGGCACGGACGGCCCTGCAACATCCTTGCTCTCGTCGGATAATTCCAGCTCATCCCCCCCGATCAAGGCATCCACCATGGCCACCCCATGCAAGGGAACGTACTCTTTCAATGAAGTCGCGGCCGTACCGAACAGGGTACGCTGCATGGAAGGCATGATCTCTTCCAATACATGATCGCGTTCGGCCTTGATGCGTTTGGCATAGTGAACGAGGGGTCGCGTCCTTCGGCAGGTAGAGCCAGGCCCGCTGCGGCTTCGGCAGCCCTTCCTGCATCCTGACGAATCGCCCGACGACTTGTCTGAAGTACATCTCGGTCAGAACATTGGTCGCGTAGACGCCGACACGGAGCCTCGGAATATCGACGCCTTCGCTCACCATATTTACGGCAACAAGCCACTGCTGGTTCTTATGCTGTGCGAACGAGGCGATCGTCTTTGATGCCGATGGATCATCCGATATGGCCACATGTGCGCGGCTTCCTGTGATACGGCTCAACAGCTCCGCTACCTGCCTTGCATGATCCTGATTCATCGTGACGATGAGTCCTCCGGCATCCGGCTGTTCCTGCTTGCGGAGCCGGCGCAGCTCGGCATGGGCATCCGTGATGACAGGCCCCAACCAGCTGTCTTGCAAGAGCGCGGTCTTGAGCCTCTCGCGCTGTAGTTCAAAGGTGAGTCCATCCTCGAAGGTCGCCCGATGTTCGCGACCTTCCGAGAGCCACACCAGTTCTCCCTCGTAGCTCGGGAAGAGAATCGGACGGCAGACGCTCTCACGAATCGCCTCGGCATATCCATAGGTGAAATCAGCCTGGCTCTCGCCCTGCTCATACCGCACGTAAGGAATCGGATTGTTATCGGAACGAAAGGGGGTGCCCGATAAGGCTAGGCGAAAGACCGCCTCGTCGAACGCGTCCCGCAGCGCGTTGCCCCAATCCTTTCCCTCACCGGCATGGTGCAGCTCATCGAAAATGAGCAGCGTCGGCCGGCTCCGGCAGGCACGCTGAAACACGGCCGGCGCGAGACAGACTTGTTGATAGGTCACGACCGCGCCATGGTAGTCGCGCGCTTCGATGGCCTGGTCGTTCGTCAGCGCCGGATCCAGCTGAATCCCCACCAGCCCGGCAGCGGTCGCCCATTGCGTACGTAAATGATTCGTCGGACAGATGACCAGCACACGGCTGGCTACTCGATCGGCCAGGTATTGATGGGCAATCCGCAGCGCGAAACGAGTTTTCCCCGCTGCGGGTGTTGCCGTCGCAAGAAAATCAGGACGCGTATGGGTCAGGACGCCGGACACGGCGCGAGCCTGCCACTCGCGCAGCTTGGCCGTCCAGGGAGACAAGGTCACTGCCTCCTCTTGGTTTGAATGTCTACGTAGTGTTGTATGAACCTAGCCCGCATTATTCATGAAGCTTCTGCAATCGCGCGGTTTAAGGCAAGTGTCCGAGCTAGCGGTGAAAACTTTCGATCGGAAACTGTGCGCATCGAACGAATGCTGGTTCATCTGGTCTATGTCGTCTATCTGGTTTGTCTGGTTAATCGGACTGGAAATTCATCCAGAAGAACCAGACAGACCAGAAAAACAGGCCAACCAGACAGACAAGCCCGTGCGCGTTCCGCAGGCAAAAAGGGCTCCTGGCTATGCCCTCCCTCCCCTTGGCTGTTCCACAAACAACCTCACTGCTACCTTCTGTCCTTTAATCCTGGTCCGACTGAGGGTCTCAATGATCTCGCGGGCCAATACTTCAGGCACTTCTACCAGGGAAAAGCGATCCATGACTTCGACCGCACCGATCACATTTGAATTGAGTCCTGCCTCGTTGGCAATCGCCCCGACAAGGTCGCCAGGACGGATTCCTGCCTCTCGGCCTGCCCCGATATACACCTTGGCCATCCCCGCCGTTCGTCCGCCGCGACCAGGCGCGTTGAACGGTCTACCCTGTCCCTCTCTCGGCATCATGCCTCCGGCCCGTCCTCGAGGATCTGCCATAGGACGCCGTGCCATCGATGGCCGCTCCGGCGGCCTGGACGACATTGCCGGAATATCCTGCTCCTTTCGCTCCCCACCCTGTATACGAAAAACAAGTTTCATAGCTGCCGCCGCCACCTCCAGGGGATCTCCTTGATCAGAGAGCGATGCGGCCACGGCCCGAAACAGATCCAGATCGCCGGCCGCGAGCACCTCTTCAATCTCGCGCTTGGTTCGTGCCAGCCGCTTCGCACGAAGGTCGGCAACGGTCGGCACTTGCGTCACGACAATCTTAGCTTTTGTGAGTTGCTCGATATTCCACAGCAACCGCTGCTCGCGCGGGTCGATGACGGTGATCGCAGACCCTTCACGCCCGGCCCTTCCTGTCCGCCCGATCCGATGGACATAGCCTTCCGGCGACGTCGGGAGATCGTAGTTCACGACATGTGACACGGATGGAATATCCAAACCCCTCGCCGCCACATCGGTGGCCACGAGGAGTTCAGTCTGCCCGGCTCGAAACGAATTCATCACGCGATCGCGCTGAGGCTGATTCATCCCGCCATGGATCGCTTCAGCCCGATGCCCACGGCTCGTCAGCATTGCGGTGATCTCATCGACTTCGATACGCGTGCGGCAAAATACGAGGGCCGACTTCGGCGCTTCCACATCCAGAATACGAGCCAATGCCGCTTCTTTATGCTGACGAGCCACGATGTAAGCAGTTTGATGGACACGCGGCGCGGCGCCGGCCTTCAGCGGCTCCTTGGCAATCCGGATCTCGACCGGATCCTTGAGATGGCGCTTGGCAATAGCCGCGATCCTGGAGGGCATGGTAGCGGAGAACAACGCCGTCTGCCGCTCTTTGGGCGTCTGCTCAAGAATGGCGTCCAGATCCTCGGCAAATCCCATGTCCAGCATCTCATCGGCCTCGTCCAGCACGACCGTCTGAATCGTCTTGAGCTGCAAGGTTTTTCGGCGGATGTGATCCAGCGCCCGCCCAGGCGTCGCCACGATGACATCGACACCACGCCTGAGCGCCTGGAGCTGCAACCCCATCGCCTGGCCTCCATAGACCGGGAGCACGGTGATTTTCAATTCTTTGCCATAGCGCGTGACGGCTTCGCCGACCTGTATAGCCAACTCTCTCGTCGGTACCAGGACAAGGGCGGAGGGGCAACGCCGCGACGAATGGGCGATGCGTTGGAGCAACGGCAACGTGAAGGCTGCCGTCTTGCCGGTTCCGGTTGCCGCTTGGCCCAAGAGATCGCGGCCCGCCAATAACGGAGGGATCGCCTCCCGCTGAATCGGCGTGGGCTCTTCATAGCCCAACGTATCGAGCGTAGTCAGGAGGGCCGCTTCCAGGCCCAGTGCCGCGAAGCCGGGAGAAAAACCCTTTGCAGGCATTTCAGCCGGTGGATGTGTGCTGTCATGTTTCATAGGCTGCCTCGAAAAATTTCCCAGCTGTACAGTTAGTCGATTGATAGCCGAGTTGTGACCAAGTTGTTGTCATACTACTGGAGTTCTACTGAGAAGAGATAGCGGGCCGGCAAAAAAGTCTCTGCGTTCACCCGCCCACCCACCGGCATGCCGAGACGTGCCATTAGCCCGAGCGAGGGCCTTCTGGTTTTCTATCCCTCTACTTAGGGGAGGGGCCAAGTCTGCCCTTAACTGCGCGCATCGAACAATACACATGCTCCCTCCAAGCTTGCTCGTTCTCTCGTTAGGGATGGGGGCTGATTGATCTTCCACCGCGAGCGTTTAACGAGGGCCTTCTGAGGCCGCGCGTTGCGCGAGCACAGAAGATCATCAGGCTCCACCCCCTCCTCTGTTCTGCGAGCAAGAAGGGTACCTGGCCCTACTCGCCTCCATCCTCTGGCGGCTGGATCGGCCCCGCCCACTCCCCTTTAGCGAGAGTCACTTCTTGAAACCCGCCGTCCGGCCATTGAAACTGGCCGACTTCATCGACTTGTACAATAAAGGGGTCGGCTTCATGTGCGAGACCACGGAACCAGTACCAGCCGGCCGCTGTGGGTTTGCCCTCGGTCCATCGATAGCCGACCATCTATCCGTTTCCTTTTCGTCTCTAGCACAAGTCTGATACAGTCCGAGAGGATATTGTAATATCCATTGTGCCGCAGGAGGCCCCTGACGTCTCCAGTCGCACCGCAGGCTGTTCAAAAAGACCGTCCAGCAAGGCCCCAGACGATGAAAGCACCGGAGGCGTAGCCTCTGGGCTACGTTGAGGATGCTTTCGAGGTGAGAACGACGCTGGCGGACTTTTTCAACAGCCTGTGAGAACACCGAACTTATCATGTCTACACTCCCAATAGAAGATGTGTTGCCAACCCTTTGCCGGACGCTGACGAATGAGCGGAACGCGTTGCTGACGGCGTCGCCCGGTGCAGGAAAAACGACACGAGTGCCGCTGGCCTTGCTCGATGCCCCCTGGCTCGACGGAAAGAAGCTGCTCATGCTGGAACCGCGGCGCCTTGCCGCCCGTGCCGCGGCTCATCGCATGTCCGCCACGCTGAGTGAATCGGTCGGCGGCACGGTCGGCTATCGCATGAGGCTCGACACGAAGGTGGGGCCGAAAACCAAAATCGAAGTGGTCACGGAAGGGATCCTTGCTCGCCTACTCCAGCACGATCCCTCGCTCAGCGCCTATGCGATCGTTCTTTTCGATGAATTTCACGAACGGAGCCTGCAGGCCGATACGGGTCTGGCCCTTTGTCTCGAATCACAACGGCTCTTCCGTCCGGATCTCAGACTGCTTGTCATGTCAGCCACGTTAGACTGTGGACCGGTTTCAGAACTGTTGGGCCATGCGCCTGTGATTGCCTGCGAAGGGCGGATGTTTCCAGTAGAGACCCGTTATCTGGGTCAACCCATCTCAGGACATCTGGATGTCGCCGTCGTACAATCGATCAGGCGTTCGATTGCGCAGGATCAAGGCAGTCTGTTGGTCTTTCTACCTGGTATGGCAGAGATCCGCCGCGTCGAACGCAAGCTCCTCGATCTGAATTTGGGTTCGAATATCCTCATCGCGCCGCTCCATGGCGACTTGCCACAAGACGCGCAGGACCGAGCGATCGCTCCGACTCAAGCAGGCACAAGAAAGATCGTGCTGGCCACCTCGATTGCCGAAACCAGTTTAACGATCGACGGGGTGCGCGTCGTGATCGATGCCGGCTTGCTGCGCGTGCCTCGCTTCGATCCTCGCTCGGGACTCACAAGACTGGAGACTATCCGCGTCACCCAGGATTCTGCCGAGCAACGTCGTGGCAGAGCCGGTCGGCTTGAACCGGGCATCTGTTCCCGCCTCTGGACCTCTGCGGAACATCAATCGTTGACCCCGCGTCGCCCGCCGGAGATACTCGATGCAGATCTGGCGCCACTGCTACTCGAATTGGCCCTCTGGGGCACAGCCGATCCAGCCGAATTGTCCTGGCTCACTCCCCCACCGCCAGGGGCAGTGGCCCAGGCAAGAGCGTTGCTCATCGACCTTGGCGCGCTCAATGCCAAGGGCCAGATCACCGCTCATGGAAGAAAGATGGCGGAACTGCCACTCCATCCACGTCTTGCGCACATGCTGCTCAAATCTGTGCCGTTACAGCTCGGCCAGCTTGCATGCGAGCTGGCCGCCCTGCTCAGCGAGAGAGATATTCTGCGAGGCCCTTCCGGCTGGCGCAACGCCGATCTACGACTCCGTGTCGATGTCTTGCATGGACAGCATGATCACACAGCCGGTGCCACCGTCGACCGTGCCGCCTGCCAACGAGTCAGACGCACCGCCGATCTGTGGCAGCGGCAACTTTCGCGATCGGCTCATTCGGATCCGCAGGACAGTTTCGATGAGGTCGGTCTCTTACTTGCACTAGCCTATCCGGATCGCATCGCCCAACGCCAAAGTGGAAATGACGCGCGCTATCTCATGGCCAATGGCCGTGGCGCCCTTTTCGCGAACCCTGACTCGCTCGGATCGGAGGACTATCTGGTCATCGCCGACCTGGACGGCGGCCAGCAATGGGCCAGGATCGATTTAGCCGCACCGATACGGCTTCGAGGCCTTGAGACCCTCTATGCAGACCAGATTCAAGTAGTGGATGAGGTATCGTGGGATGACACAGCACACATGGTTCGTGCGACGAGACAGCGTCGATTGGGCTCACTCATTCTGTCTGAGCAGGGACTCTCGAAGCCAGATCCTTCGATGATTTCGACGGTATTGTTAGAGGGCATTCGCCGGGCTGGACTCGACAGGTTGGCCTGGAATCCTGAGCTGCGTCAGTGGCGAGCCCGAGTGGGATTACTCCGCCGGATCGAAGGACAAGGATCACAATGGCCCGATCTGTCGGACGAGGCGCTGTTGCGGACGCTCGACGACTGGCTGGCGCCCTATCTATCAGGGCTGACGACGCTCGACCGCGTCACGAGGCTCGATCTCACGCAGTCCTTGCACTCGCTCCTTTCCTGGGAACAACAACGCAAACTCGAACAATGGGCTCCCACCCATCTGACTGTCCCCAGTGGATCGAGTGTTCGCCTGGAATACGAAACGCCCGATCTGCCCATCCTGGCTGTGCGGTTGCAAGAAATGTTCGGCTGCAAGGATACGCCCCGTCTTGTCAACGGAAAGATTCCGGTCATGCTGCATCTCCTGTCACCAGCGCGACGGCCCGTCCAAATCACCAAAGACCTCTCCAGCTTCTGGAAGTCGGCCTACCTCGAAGTGAAAAAAGAGCTTCGTGGCCGTTATCCCAAACATTCATGGCCAGACGATCCCCTCACGGCCCCACCGACAGCCAAAGCCAAACGGCGGTCTGGTTGATTTGGTTCATTTGGTCTATTTGGTTTATCTGGTTAGATCCGTTCAACCAAACAAACGAGACAAACCAAATAACAATCCTATGAGTCGCGCTTTTTCAGCATTCGGTTAGGTGGGAATGTCGCGAGTCCCATCATATGACGTCCTCGACTGGTGGGAGAGCTTCACAATATCGCCGTCTTTGACTGCCGTGTCCTCACCGCTCACTTTTTTGTTCACCGCAATCATGACTTCCCGGTTCAAAAGAAACTGCAGCAGCGGACCCATCCGGTCCTGGTTCGACTCAATGAGATTTCTGACCGTGGTCGGCGCTGGCACCTCACATTCGAATTCTGTTTCTCCCACCGCATCGCGCAAAGTCAATCCAAAAACCAGTACTGTAACCATAAAAGCCTCGTTATTTGGTTGATTTGGTTTGTCTTGTTTGTCTGGTTGCTTTGGTTCATCTGGTTAGTTTCGTCCAACCAAAAAACCAGACAAACCAAATAAACAAAACAAACCAACCCTACGCCCTGTCTGCTGCCTCGTAGGCCTCTTGAAGCAGTTGGGCCACATGCTTGACCTCTGCTGTACCCTGCAATCCTGTACGCAGTTGAATCATGCAGGCAGGGCAACTTGTGGCCACAACTTCGGCGCCGCTCTGTTCAACGGCTCGCCGCTTGCGCTCGACAATCCGCTGCGATGTCTCGAAATCCTTCACGAGATAGGTCCCGGCTCCACCAGCGCAACGATCGGCATCCGGCATCTCCACATA
>JANNIV010000054.1:0-2716 GCA_031405355.1 Nitrospira sp. | reverse complement strand
TCCGTTCAAGACCTACGTGCAGGAAGTCCGCGCCCATCTTCAAACGGCCTGATCGGGTCGGCCTGCACGCACTCTTCTCATGTTCGTTCTTGCAAGAAGTCCATAATCCGATTTTCCGCCCAGAAATGATCTTCCCCGGTGCTTGCCCACTGTAAGAATCCGCAATGGCCCCCGTGGCGAGGCGCCAGCACTTGAATCCGATCGTTGCGTTGAATCTGCGGCACCGTAAACATAGAGTAGGGGATAAAGGGATCGTCTTGTGCCGTAATGATGAGCGTGGGAACGGCGATGGATTCGACGACATGGCATGCGCCCACGCGATTGTAGTAGTCGGCTCCGCTGGCATACCCTCCGTCCGGGGCCGTATAGCGGTGGTCGAATTCACTCATTCTGGTGGTACTATCGAGATCCTTAAGATCCCACTTGCCGGGGAAGAGAGCAGCTTTTCGTCGCAGTCGTGCTTTGAGTTCCACGAGAAAATGTCTGTGGTAAATCCAGTTGCACGGCTGCTCCAGCGCCTCGACACATATAGGGGGGTCGATATTCGGACAGACTGCGATTGCGCCGGCCAAGGCTGCTTCTGACGAGCCTGCTTCTCCGGCTGCTTTCAGGATGAGATTCCCCCCCATCGAATAGCCGACAAGCCAGATGCGATTGAGACCATCCATGCGAGCCAACTCTTGGACGATGGCTCGGTAGTCCTGACTCAAGCCGGTGTTGTAGAGCGTCGGGGTCAGGTGTTCGGTCCCCCCACAAGTACGTTGATTCATCCGGATGACATTGAATCCCGCGCGATAGGCTTTCGCGGCGATGCCGTGCATATAGTGAGACTCGCTGGATCCTTCAAGCCCATGCACGAGTATCAAGGTCCGGCATGCTGTGCGGGTTGGCTGCCAGTGGCAGAAGCCGAGCAACTGGGTGTGCGGCTCGGTGGCGAAGAGGCGCGACTCAACCGGGACTCCGGCAAGAAGTTCTCCGCGAGGCCAATAGCCTGGGAGAATGGTCATGAGATGCGGACTGCGGAATAAGCCAGCCGGTGTAAACTCTCGTCCGTTTTGTGGCATGGAACCCATCATACAGAAAAAATCGATGGCTCTGCAGTATGGATTGTCTGGAAGTGACAAAGTGGAGGGGAGCGTTTCCCTCGCATTTCCGCTATGGCCGCCGGATTCTTCGAAAGCGGAACAGGTGAACGAAGCTCTGGTTTCAAAGATTGGAGAAAGTAAAAGGGGCACTTCACAGAGTGAAGTGCCCCTTTTCGTCTGGATTGGCTCCCCGGGCAGGAGTCGAACCTGCGACCAGCCGGTTACAAGTGCCCCGATTTTTCAACCGGGCTTGGACTATCTCTTCACCCGCCTGCATAAAAAACAGGGGAGGGTGTCGGGCGCTAGTGAGGCGTTATTGGACGGGTTCCGCAGCCTCTAGTCTCTGCACGTTCCTGCCTACACGCTGACCCTTCGGCAGGCTTCGCTCAGGGTTCCCATTCCGATTCGTCATGGAATCGGGGCAGGCTTCCCTGAATTCACCCAAAGTTTCAACCACGGTTTCCCGTGGAGGCTGCAGTGAGGAGTGAACTTCTCTGTGACAGTTTGCGCAGAGGAGTATGCATTTTCTAACTCCGCTCGGATTTTCTCCCAGCTGCGGGTGTATCTCTTACTCGAGATACCAAAATCCTTCTCGGTCGAAGTCAGATGATGGAACTCCAACGCTTCCATACACCGATCATAACTACATCTCTGGCAGCGCCCACCTTTGTAGGTTAAAGCTCTGCAGCGAACCGTCTTCCGTCGTTTGCTGACGGCAGCGATGAGATAGTTGCGACGATCGGCGTATGTGCGGCGCTCCGCCACGAGTCACCCACGTTCCTACAGCCGGCTGCTCTACCACTGAGCTACCGGGGAATCTGGTCCAGCCGAAACGAACACATTCTAGCATGAACTGGCAGGGTGGGAGCGAGCATTTTTTACAAAAGGAATGGATAGGTTGAGGCCAAGGCTAGCTGAAGTCCGATATTCTCATCTTAGTCTCAAGCTCAATCTTCTCTGGTGCGGGTGGCCTTTTTTAGCAGCCCTGCTACACGTCGAAATCTTCTGTTTCGTCCTCATTCGAGGTCGCGTCGGTCCTGCCTGCCGCAACGGATGCGTAGTGCTTCGCCCAGGTCAGATAGAGATTTCCACTGTCGCGCATAGTGTCGGCAGCCTTGATAAGGGTCTGCGCCAAATCTGGGTCTTTCCCGGTGGCATGGATCTCGACTGCGCGCCGTTCGAGCACTTTGGGATACTCGTGGATCAGCCCGGCAATTTCTCGAATGAGCTCATCAATGACATTATCTTCAGCTTCCATCTGTTCCTCCAGAATTACATCAACAAAAAACCCCATAGCGCAGGCGCCATGGGGTCTTGCGCGGGGAGACCCGCTACATGAAACGGTTATCCTTGGTAGGCCTGCCCCAGCGCGGCAGACTCACCTTTATTGGTCATCAGCTTTCCGGTGGCGCTGACGGCCTGCATGGTAATGGCATTGTGCTTGGCTGCGTCACAGACGATCACACAGAGTTCACAGCCCTTACAGCGGTCGATGATCACTTCTGCCACCATCTTGCTCGGATTGAGATCAAGGGTGTTGGCCTCAGGGCAATACATGATGCAGAGCCGGCATCCTTTTTTGGCCACGCATTTTTCGTCGATGACTTGGGCTACGTTATACATGCGAGCTG
>JANNIV010000053.1:0-7236 GCA_031405355.1 Nitrospira sp. | reverse complement strand
GCACAGATCTGTGAGCCGATGAAACCGGCTCCGCCCGTAATGATGACGTGGCGCAAGGGCTTTGTTGGGCTGAGATGCATCGATTGCTCCTCTTCTCAATTCACAATCCGACTCGCTCCAGTGCAAGGCTTAGACCACTTGAAGCTTCGCGAGACAGGCGAGACAAGCGGGACGAGCGAGAGGGGTTGATCTGTTTGATTTGGTTCATCTGGTTCGTTTCGTTCAACCAAACAAACTAAACAAACCAAATAAACCCAATAACGGTCTTCCTCTGATGCAGGCAAGAATTGCCTGGTGCTCGGTAAATCCGTCGTAACTACTCAGGTAGATAGGCTAAAGGATTCGGAGCTCCGACCTTCGGCCTAAAAGCCTTCAGCCTGAACCCCTGAATCGTGACAACTCCGTCACGGTTCTGACGCCGGTGTCAAGAACCCCCAATCGATATGCCGTTGCATCACGGCATACTCAATGGACTTCTGGACCGTTCCGCCCCACCCGCGGTATTCAATCATCTCTTTCCCGTTATAACGGAACTCAATTCCAAGTGAGAGAGCGCCGTCACATTCCATTACATTCTTGATCGCACCGGCGAGATGCGTGATGTGCCCGACCCCGATCAGTTCAAATTCTAAATAGACCGTGGAACCCAGTACGACGTCCGTACTGGGCCTCTGTAGAATGATCCGGCACCCCGACAGGCTGATATCTTGTAGTAAACCGCCGATGGGAACTGACCCATCCCGCAAGGCAAGTGTCGCGTCTCCTGGTACGCCTTTCATCAAGAGTAACGGCTCATTGCTGGCGACACGCGTATCCTTACGGAGATGAATTTCTTCAGTTCTGCGGGGAAATTTGAGATAGAGAAGTGGAAGCGGAGCCATCTGTGTCATGCAGACTTCGCTCGGGTATGCGACAAGCTTACCGGCCACCATCGAGCGGACAAGACAGGGGGTTCCCGTTTCGCACGGAACCGCTTGTCCGAAATGGAACGGCCATTCGCAAATCAGCCAGGCCCGCTCTTTCCAACCCAATAATGTAGACCCACAATTCACTTTGTCGTGACCAGCACCAATGACCATCTGAAGCGGTAATCCGACTTTGAGAATCGACGAATGTGCGGGGGCATGTTCTGCTTCCATCATGCAGCTTCCTTATCGAGATAGATGCGAGGGTTGATTCCCAAGACGGTTGGATCAAGGATCGACCGGATTGTCTGTTCCGGCCGGCGACGCTGCGCCGCGAGATCGAGGTCGATCGGAGTGGCTAGCCGGTGCCCGGCTTCATCCGTGACCAGCACGACCAGGGGCCTAATTGGAGCCTCGTGATTGAATTGCTTGACGATCGCCGTCTCCCCCGAACTGAGCGAGACACATGAACCGACGGGATAGACCCCTACAACCTGGACGAACTGCTGGACCAACGTCCCGTCCACATGGCCCTGAGCCCCCAATTGATAGAGAAACTGCAGGGTATCGTGGGGTGTTTTCCCTTTGTGATAACAGCGGTCGCTCGTCACGGCATCGTAGATATCCACAATGGCGGCAATGAGGCCGAACTGACTGAGGTCTGTTTTGGATCGATGATGGGGATAGCCAGTCCCGTCAACGCGCTCATGATGCTCCAATGTAGGCTTCAGATACATATCGGTGAGACCGGTGGTGCTCGACAATATCTCTGCGCCGCGCAGGACATGTTGTTTCATGATTTCGAACTCATGGGCCTCATAGCGCCCAGGCTTGTTCAGGATCTCGACCGGAATCAGCGTTTTCCCGATATCGTGCAGCAGCATCCCGGTTCCCAGCTGCAGCAACGGCGCCCGCTCATAGCCGAGATGTTTTCCGACCGACAGGGCCAGGGCAGAGGTGTTGACGGAGTGGAAAAATGTGTATTCGTCGAAGCTTTTGAGGCGTGTCAGACTGGTAAGTGCATCAGGGCTACGCAGAATACTGTCGGCCATGCTCCCGACCACTTCACTGACCGCCTCCATGTTCAATGCACGGCCCATCCGAACGTCTTCCATGGCATGCTGAACGACCAATTTTGCGGCTATATAGGTTTGTTTTGCTGCCGGCAGTTCTTCGGCAAAGGGAATGGTCGCCGGTTCGGGCTTCGGGGTTGGAGATATCGGCATAGAGATTTTAGTCTCTGCCGACATTGCCGGCGCGATTGAGCCGGAATCCTGCCAGGCGTCGTCAGCCTCGATATCGAGCTGTCGGACACCACTGGCCTGCAGTTGCGCGATTTGCTCTGAAGAGGTAATCGTGAATCGATGACGCAGAAATGGCGTAGCCAGCCAGGAACGATCGAGTTTCTCGACCTTCATGCCGATTACCAACTGATCGATGGATATCCGTTTTCGCATCGTAGCTATTCAGGTAGATAGGCTGAAGGGGTTCAGGCTGAAGGTCGGAGATCAGAGCACTTCAGCCGTCAATCTCCGCCTGCATCCCTTCAGACTGAACCCCTTCAGCCTAAGTCTCCGCCTGAACCCCTGAGTCGTGCATCGGACAGCAACAGGTTCTGATGGACTCTATCGGTGTCGAAGGGAGAATCTTGAGAGGGATGCAGACGGGCGCACCGGAAGCCGATTCATATCCTCACGGGTAAGACGGACGACGGTTCGAGGTTTTCGCAACTTCGAACCCAGAACTTCGTATCGCACCTGTCGCGCTTTTCCCGCCAATCTCGTCCGTCGCGCTTCTCTTAAGTTCAGCTCGACTTATCCCGATAGAAATGGGACAGGTGAGGCGGGTGAAGTAGTTTTGAGTTCTGAGTTTTGAGTTCTGAGTTAGTTCCGGACAATTGAGAACGCCCAAACTCAGAACCCAGAACTCAAAACTTCACGGTAGCTCAGCACTTCGATGGCCTCGGCATTCTTGATGAAACAGATAACAACGATCACGATCGATCAACTCAAACCGGGAATGTTCATCGTAGGAATGGACCAACCTTGGTTTCGAACACCTTTTCTCCTCCATAAACGCCTCATCCGCAATACAAAAGAAATCGACCTGCTTCGACAGCATGGGATCAGAGAAGTGAAGATCGACCCAGGCCGTGGCCTCGGTGTGGAGCCGAATCCGTCAGGAGACGCGCCTCCGACATCGAACACACAGGACAGGGCCGCCGCCCCTCAGCCAAGCCTCGCAGGAAAGCCTGCCTCGACAGAAAAGGTTCCTCAGGGCCATGCCTGCGAAGAGGTCAGAGCAACGCAACCACCGTCGCCTGGCACGCAGAAGGACACACCGCCATTGAACAAGAGGGAAGCAACCGCTACCCCTCAGCCGAGCCATGCGGTGCAGCCACCTTCACCAGAAAAAGCTCCCCTGCCATGCTCTAGCGAAGAAATGAAAACAGCGTCACCGCTACCGTCTGTCAGGCAGGAAGACGCGCCGAGAACATCGAATACACGGGAACAGACAGCGGCTGCCCATGAAACCTATAGAGAAGCGGCCTGCACAATGAAACGTATGTTTGAGGAGTTAGAGGCGGGAATTGTCCCTCGGCCGGATACCCTGCGAACAGTCGTCGGGAATGTACTCTCGCGTGTGCTGGAAGATGGCGCCTCGATGCTCAGTCTTCTCTCTCTCCAGCAGATGAAACGGTTCGATCGCACATTGGCCTCACATGCACTCGATGTATGCACCCTCTCGCTCATTGTGGCGCAAGACTATGGGGTTGAGGAGGGTGACATGGAAGCGCTCGGCGCCGGTGCGTTGCTGCACGACATCGGCTATGTCAGGTTGCCGCGAAATCTGTACCGGAGAAGCCACGACCTCACTGAACAAGAGCGCACGCTGATGCAGCAGCATCCTACGCTGGGGCTGGCGATCTTGCAGGAGGCGCAAGAGGATCGGGACGCCGTCGTCCGGATTGTTGCGGGACATCATGAGCGCAGCGATGGAAGCGGGTTCCCGCACAAACTTACGGAACATTCCCTCTCGGTCTTGGCGCAGCTGGTCGGCTTGGTAGACGCCTATGACGGCATGGTGAGTCGCCGTGGAGGCCGTCCTGCGATGCTGCCGCATGATGCCATCCGACAGCTGTTTAGCCTTGGGGATACGGGACAATATGCCAAGGATTTAATCCGGGCCATGATCGGCAGTCTGGGTGTCTATCCGATCGGCAGTCTGGTCCTGTTGAACACAGCAGAACAGGCAGTGGTCGTGGGGATAAGTCACAGGCAGCGGCTCAAACCGGTCGTAAAAGTGATCACCGGACCCCATGGAGAATCCTATCCCACGCCGATTCGCATCGATCTCGGGGCCCAGGCAGCAGGGAATTCAGAGCGGACCATCAAAAAAGCGCTGGATCCCCTTCATGAACGAGTGAATGTGGCCATGTTTCTTGACGGCATTCACGAAGAGGCGGCCTGATGAAACCTATAGCAAAGACTCGCGCTAAGCCATCTCGCCCTTCACGATCACCCCTGCCCCATAGCCTCATACACCCTGCTCTGTTAGATACGCTTCCAATCGGGGTCATGCGGCTCGATGGCCGGCTGCGCATTCTGTCTGTCAACGTTGAAGCTGCCCGCCTTCTGGGTCAGTCAGCAGATTTCTGCTTGTCGAAACTTCTGCATGAAATATTGCCACAGCAATCGGGGGCATCCAGCCAGAATATCGCAACACGCATTCAGGAATCTCTTCCCGACCGTCGCCCCATACAAGCAGCCCACACGATGCTCATAGACCCCGCATCTGAAGTGCATCCGGTTGAATGGAGCTATGTTCCTCTGGATGCCGGAGAAGATGCCGGCGGGGTCTTGACGCTTCGTGACCTGACTCGCGAGATAGAGCTGCAGCAAGATTACTGTCGCCTGGCGCACGTGGCAGAAGACAGTCCGTCGCCCATTATCGAGTTGGACGACGATGCGAATCTCGTCTATGCGAACCCCGCAATGACGCAATTACTGCAGCGGTTCGGCTATGTTGCCGGCGGGTTCCCCGCTGTGTGTCCTGGTGAACTATCGCAACTCGTTCAACGCTGTCTCGAATCGGGGCAGGAGATACGGGGACAAGAGGTCTGCTTGGCTCAGGCCAGCTTCACGTGGATCTTCTGCCCGGTCCCTTCGCATCGATTGGTTCGGGGTTATGCGGTCGATATGACCGACGTCATGGCAGCCCAAGAAAAGCTGCGCCGATCAGCGGAACATCTTCAGAACAGCAATCGTCACTTGGATCAGGCGCTCCAGGAAGCGCAGGCTGCCGCTCGCGTGAAGGCGTCGTTCCTGGCGACCGTGAGCCACGAGTTGCGGACACCGATGAACGGAGTCATCGGGATGACGGATCTATTGATGGATACGGAGCCCTCGGAGGAACAATTATCCTATATTCAACCTATTCGGCAATGCGGCGAAGCCTTACTCAGTTTGATCAACGACATTCTTGAGTACGGCAAGATCGAAGCCGGCAAACTGGAGTTGGAATGCATCGACTTCAATCTTCGCACGACGGTGGAAGATGTCTTGAGCCAATTCGCTGAACGAGCGGAGACTAAAGGTCTGGAAATCACCGGCCTGGTCCACGCGGCCGTACCGACCGGTCTGCGCGGCGATCCGGGACGGCTTCGTCAGATTCTCACGAACTTCGTCGGCAATGCGATCAAGTTTACAGAACGGGGCGACATCACGATTCAAGCCTTCCTTGAGAAGGATCTGGTCGATGCGGTGGTCGTCCGGTTCGAAATCACCGATAGCGGAATCGGCATCCCTCCGGAGGTACAAGCTCGACTGTTCCAACCCTTTACCCAGGCTGACAGCTCCACGTCACGCAAATATGGAGGGACCGGTTTAGGGCTCGCAATATCAAAGCAGCTTGCCGAACAAATGGGCGGCAGCGTGGGCATCGTCAGTCAACCGGAGCACGGCAGTACCTTCTGGTGCACCGCCCATTTCATCAAACAGCCGACGTCCTCCCTGGCCATCGTGCCTTCTGCTGAGTTGACCGGACGCCGCGTCCTGATCGTAGACGACAATGAATCGAACAGGATCATTCTCCATCACCTGGTCACGGGATGGGGCATGGTAGACGATCAAGCCCAGGACGCCGCCTCAGCCATAGCACTGATCGAGCAACAGGCAGGAAAGGGCCTATCGTACGATGTGGCCATCGTCGATATGTTGATGCCGGGTAAAGATGGATTACAACTCGCCAAGGAACTAAAGATTCATCCTGTCGGATCTCGCGTCCGTCTTGTCATCCTCACCTCACTCATTCAGCGAGGTCATGCGGAACTGGCACGCCAAGCCGGGTTCCTCGCGTATCTCACAAAACCCATCCGCCACGATCAACTCTCGAACTGTTTGAGAACCGTGCTCGGTATGCCGGGGCTTGTGAGTGAAAAGACGCTGACAACCGTTACGGCCCCTGCGCCGCCTCTCATCACGCAGCACACCCTCGCAGAAATAGAGTCGGCACCCCGCATCCTGGTGGCTGAAGACAATCTCATCAATCAGAAACTGACCGTTCGCATTTTAGAAAAACTCGGCTATCAATCGGATGTCGTGGAAAACGGCCAAGAAGCGCTGGCGGCATTAACCCAAAACTCCTATGCTTTGGTCCTGATGGACTGCCAGATGCCGCTCCTCGATGGATTAGCAGCCACACGCCTCATTCGCGAACGCGAACAGGCGCAAGGGAATGCGGAATGGGGAATGAACAATGATGAATTGAACATTCCGCATTCCACACTGAACATTCATCATCCCCGGCACATTCCCATTGTCGCGTTGACGGCCAACGCCATGAGCGGGGATCGAGAACGCTGCCTCGCGGCCGGCATGAACGATTATTTAACGAAGCCGGTGCGGAAAAAAGACCTCAAGGGAATTCTCGACCGGTGGATTACTGTGTCCATTCATCCGCAGGCCACCACTGCCTGCAGTCCAAAACACAGCACGAATGGAGCAAACGCAGAGTCTCTTTCTCTCATCTTTGATGAAACTGCGATGTTACGAAACATCGGAGGCGATACCGAGCTATTGGAGCAACTGGTTGAAATGTTCTTTCAACGCCATCAAACCATGTTGGAAGCGATCCGAGCGGGCTTGGCCGACAGAGATCAAGTAGCTGTCGAGCAGGCAGCCCATGCGCTGAAAGGGACTGCGAGCAATCTTTGCGCATCGGAGGTGGTGTTGTCCGCCGGACAATTGGAAGCGTTTGGAAGACTCGGTACGCTGGTTGAAGGCCCGATGATCTATACGCAGCTTGAAAAAGCCGTACTCCGCCTCCTTCA
>JANNIV010000052.1:0-3278 GCA_031405355.1 Nitrospira sp. | reverse complement strand
ATGCCATCGATGGGCTTTCGCAGGAAACCAGTTCATCCTGGCCGGCTCCCGTTCACTTGCGTTGCTCCTGGGCCGGAGGGCACTCGACGGTTCGAATGGAGGTCGACTATTGGCGCACCAGGAGCGCCTTCCGGCACCTCGTCAGTCTTCGCCTTTCGGTTCCTGCGGCGGGGCGGCCCTCGAACGGCAACCCACGCTGGCGAATCGTATAGAGATCCAAGAGGGCTTGGGTCGGGTGCTCATGCCATCCGTCTCCGGCATTGATCACAGAAGACTTCACCCCGACGGCCAGAGCTTCGGCGGCGCCGGCAGAGGGGTGACGCAAGACGATAATATCCGCCTGCATCGCCTCGATATTACGCGCAGTGTCGAGCAACGTTTCCCCTTTCACAATGCTGCTCGACGACGGCGAAAAGTTGATCACATCCGCGCTCAGCCGTTTCGCCGCCAATTCGAACGAGGTCCGCGTTCTCGTGCTGGGCTCGAAGAAGAGATTGACGACTGTCTTGCCTCGAAGAGCCGGCACTTTCTTGATCTCGCGGCCCGTAACTTCCTTGAAGGAGTCCGCCGTTTCAAGGATGAGCGCGATCTCATCCACCGACAGGGGCGCCAGACTCAGCAAATCTTTGCGTTTGAGACTCATGGCATCCTCCGCTTCACGTCTTGAAAATCACCACTCGATCGTCTTCGCCTTCTTCTTCCAACAACACCTGGATACTTTCTTCCCGCGACGTCGGAATATTTTTCCCGATATAGGTCGCCTTGATCGGCAACTGCCGATGGCCTCGGTCGACTAAGACGGCCAATTGAATTTCTGCCGGACGTCCCAGGTCGATCAACCCATCCATCGCCGCGCGAATGGTTCGACCCGTAAACAACACATCATCGACCAACACCACAATCTTGTCGGAAATATCGAATGGGACCGACGTCTTACGGAGAGTCGGTTGTTCCTTCCGCAAGGAGAGATCGTCTCGATAGAGAGTAATATCCAGGTCGCCGATCGGCACCGCTGCCGCTTCAATCTCTTGGATGCGCTTCACCAGCCGATGGGCCAGATGCACTCCTCCGGTTCGAATCCCAACCAGCGCCAAATCTTTTACACCCTTGTTGCGTTCGAGAATTTCATGGGCGATGCGGATAACCGCCCGCGCAATGTCTCCCGCATCCATCACCAACCGCTCAACTTGTCGATCGCTACTCGGCATCATCCCCTCTGTTCACTGTTTGACATCTGTACGTTTCACGTTACGCGGATGCTCAAAAAGACCGATCAGCAAGGCCGCAGCTTCTGAGATAGGCTGAGGTCAAGGTCAAGGTTGAGCGAAGATCAGTCTCTCTTTTTCTCAACCTTAGCCTGAACCTCAACCTTCTTCATGCTGGCGGTCTTTTTCAGCATCCCGCGAGGCAGGCATAAAAAAACCCTCCCATCGTAGCTCCGACGAGAAGGTTGCACTGTGCAGACAGACACAGACTTGATGAACGTTCACGAGCACTCCTTACTCACCTCGCAGGATGAGCATTAAAGGTTCCCGCATCTTACTGAGGCCGGTGGAATCCTGTCAAGGTGCAGGACGTACCGATTCAGGTAATTCAGGCCGAACATTATATCTGAATTTCATCGGCTCGCCTGTTTTCGATACGTTCGAGACAATTGATACAAGATTTGCGTGGAACATCGGTGCCGGCGTCGCCGTTCCTATCACCGAGATTCTGTTTTTGGAATTGAGTTACCGCTACACAGACCTTGGAGGCGCCGTATGGGGCACTAATACGGGCGACTTGGAGCTGACCACTAACAGCCTCAGGGCGAACGAATTTCTCCTCGCTGCACGATTACAGTTCTAGCAGGATGCTGAAAAAGTCCCCCAGCCGCGTTCTCGCATCGCTCAGAGGCTCAACGTACCGAAGCGTACTCCTCGCCTCTTCGCTCACTGCGGCCTTGCTGAACATCCTTTTTAAGCATCCTTCGAGCCATTCTCCTATTGCTCCACATAGGCAGATCAGTGACGTTGTAGCGCACATACATAGTTTTTCCCGGAACCTGTTAAAAGTTCCTGTCAAGTCTGCTAGAATTCATCCCCATGGCTGGCACGAACCTTCCCTTCGCCCCTCCTGTTCCAACTGAGATCACCAGCATCGACACAGGTGCCGGGATTGATGCGCGTGTGATCGTGTTCAACTGCGACTGTCATACCTATGAGCAAGTCATTGCGCTTTTTTGCCAATACATTCCAGGCATGAACTCCACGAAAGCCTTTGAACTCGCATGGAAGATCGACCATGATGGGGAAGCCATCGTGTTCACAGGCACGCTGGCAGAAGCGGAAGAGATCGCCGCAAACCTTGGAGGCGGAGGACTACGGGTAGCCGTGCAATAGTCGCAGCCAGGCTATTTCTTACGTTTCTTTGGAGCAGTCTTGTCCGGCTGAGGTTTTGGCTTGCCCTTCGATGTGGCAGGAGGGATTGCAGCTTTGGCAGGAACGCCTTTTGCCGGAGAGCGTTTGGCAGGCGCAGACTTCTTACTATGACTCCCCGACCCGCCCTTCACAGGCTTTCCTTCAGCGAGCTGAGCCTGAAGTTTATGTGTCGCAGACGTTTTATTCAGCTTCTGAACCATATCGCCACTATGGATACGCACTTGATAAAGCTCTAAGAGTTTGCCAATGGCCTTCTGATCGCCTTTCTTTGCGGCATTCAGAAGCCGGCGGCGATGATTCATCTCTTCTTCTTCGGTATGGGAAGCAGCCCGTCGTTCCATGTCCGTCCTTTCATTCTACGTGGGCATAGAGCCCTCGTCCCGCGCAGTATAGCGGAAATTGCGCAAATGCACCAGATGTTCTGTGCAGGCTGGGTACCACTTGAGGCTACTTTCATCCAGGGGTTATAATGCTGCTCACTTTATTCTTAGAGGGAGACCACCATGGAACATCAGAAACAGAACCAACCGACCGTCGCCGATGATCCGAAGGCCCGCGAAATACTCCGGCAAGCCTTCGAAAAGACCTCGCGCTGGCAGAAAGACTTTACGGGATTCACAGCCGACCTGACCGTAAATGTGAACGGCAAAGAAACCAGTGGCCCCGTCATGGTGAAAGGCCCTCGTGAAGTATCGGTCCAACTGGGAGAGGCCGATGTCCAGAAGTGGGCGCAAGAACAGCTCGGTATGATCGCGGTGCACCGTGGCCCAAGAACCTTTGAGGAATCGGACGGCAAGTACTCATTAACGATGGAAGAAGACGGGCACCCATTTGGCACGAAACTGATCATTCATGGGT
>JANNIV010000051.1:0-20154 GCA_031405355.1 Nitrospira sp. | reverse complement strand
GCGCCGGATCCTTCACCGTGAGTTTGTGGAAGGGTATGGCTTCGCGCAGGATGACGGCATAGAGGTGTTGGCTCAGTACCGTGAGGGCATCAACCTGATGGGGATCGATGATGAGCACACGGTTCAACAGGGCGACGCGGTCACGCAGCTCAGGAAAGGTGGCGGCGCGAGCTGCAGCGGCGGTCAAGAGCCCCGGGCTGTCTATCGGTCCCCACCAGATCAGCGAGTTGGGCAAGGCATGGCTGGTTTCTGTGGCAAACGGGATCTGTTCCTGCCTGCCGCTGCCGAAGATGGAGCCGCTTGTGACGGGAAGGTTCACAACTGCCTGGTCGCCTGCGAAGCCGTGCTTCTTTAGCCCGGAGAGGACAACCCATTGAACGGTGATTTCTTTTAGCGCGCGCCTGGTCCGCTTAATCGTTGTCGTCCACTTGACCGAACCAGCTGCGTAGGTCAATGGAGCGGTCAGGGGATCCTGGTAACTGATGGACAATTTTACCAAGGTGGTCGGCGCCGCCACGATCGGGCCATTCGGTCGAAGGCGGAACGAGGCCGAAGGGAGCGACGTACTTCCAACAATGTGAACGGTGAAGCCGGTTCCCGGTGGCGTAAGACCCAACAAGTCGGTCACGAAGGCCGAGGCGGGATAGCGGTTCAGGTCTTCGCTAAAAAAGATCAGTTCTCCATTGCTGGGCCACAAGACCTCCATGCCGACATCGGTTCTGGTGAGGGTGGGGGCATGGGCTTCTCGTAGGCGCTGCCAGCAGGAGTCGTAGACTGGGTCGGAGTCGGTCGGATAGGTCTTGATGCCACGGGGGACTGCAGCCACGAGGGGGTACTGACAGGCGAAGTCGAGCTGGCCGACGACCACCTTATTTCCCGCTCCCATCGCTTCGGCATAACGCTGAGCCGTCGTTTCAGCTGAGGTGACAGTCTGCTTCGACTTCTTTGCAGTAGCGGCGGCTGATGCCGATGGGGTCTTGATCAGAGTCATTGCGGTCACAATTGACAGAATTCCGGCGAGAAACAGGATCTTGGGCCAGCCACGCTGGAGGATCTGTAGGCGCATCATGTCGGGCGCTCTCCTAGTTCGAGTGGCATCGTATCGACCATAAGCCATACGCTATATGCTCTTTTCTTCGGACGACCTGTCCCCATGTCATTCGACCACGATTACGGCCTGCATGTTATGTCCCGGCATGTCGCACAGGTACGAGAAGGTTCCGGTATGTGCCGGTGTGAATTGAAACTCAATCAGGCCCTCAGCCGGGATAATCACACGCTTGAGTCCGTTTGGACCGAACTCCGGGGCTCCGTTGCCGCCCACATTGAGGTCGGCGCTGAGGAAAAGTTCCTTGGCTACCACGGTGTGAAGTTCTGTGTCGTGGCTGCGGAACCGTAGCAGGGTCTTGCGATCATGATGTAAGTGGATGTGCTGCGGGATGAACATCCGTGATCGGATCTCCACAGTGACCGACTCCACCTCAGCTTCGGTTGGGAGTGCGATGGCGGGAGTCGCCAGCACGAGTGCCAGAGATATGAACCAGAACGTCCTCTTCACCGTGCGTTGGCCTCATTGAGGATCGCGCGGCGCATGTTCATCCGGTCGTCCGACGTCAACTGTGGAGCAGGGCGATGTCGGCAGAGCGTCACGGTCTGTTGGAGTGAGGCGATGAAGACTTCGCAGTTCGGGCAAGCTCCCAGATGTCGGCGTATTTCCTGGCAGATATCGGATGGGAGTTCGTCGTCGATATAGGCAGACAGCTGCCGGAGCAGATCCACGCAGTGGCCCCGGTCATGGGTATGGCTTTGAGACGACGGCCCGGCTCCTTTTTTGGGCGCCGGCGTCTTTTTCTTGGTCATGAACGCATGCCTCCAGGCTTGTGGTCATCGTGACGGGTGATGCCGCGGGCGCTGAGTTCCCGCCGCACAAACAAACGGGCTCGGTGCAGCCGCGATTTTACGGCGCGCTCATTCAAGCCCATAATGGTTCCTACTTCTTTGGCGCTGAACCCTTCCATATCGCGGAGCACCAGGGCCATCCGATATTTGGGGGGCAGTTTCTCGATCGCCTGATCAAGGGCCTGCCGAAGCTCCTTGCTTTGCAAGGCCTCTTCGGGGCTGAGCCCGTCCATCGGGATCTGAAGACGAAACTCTCCCTCGGAAGCGGGCACGAATTCTTCGAGTGACAGTTCGTGTTCCGGCTGTCCTTTGCGCTTGCGCCGCATTCGTATGCAGGCCCGTGAGGCAATGGTGTACAGCCAGGTAGAGACTTGCGCCTCACCTCGAAAATCTTTGAGTCCTTGGTAGGCATTCAGAAAAGTTTCTTGAACAAGATCTTTTGCCGACTCCGCTTCGCCGCACAGACGGTATGCGTAACGATAAATCAAATCGACATAGTCTCGATACAACTTATCAAATTCGCCAGACTCTTGCATGGCCGGGCGTTGGGGCGGCGTCTTCGGAGCAGAGGTACGCATGGCTGGCACGAAGTCTAGGGGCTCGGTTGGAGACCTGTCAAGCGAGCCAGGTTGGTTCCTCTGGTTTGTTTGGTTTGTCTCGTTTGTTTGGTTGAACAAGACCAATTCGATGAACTAAACAAACCAATTAAACGAGACAGACCAGACAGACCAATTGAACAAGACAAGCTGGAGGATTGTTTGAACCTGCTGCCCGGTTAGGGCATCAATGAGGGACCGCGCCGAGGGGTTGCTGTTTTCGTGGGTGGGAGGGTGACGGTCACATGCTCATGGTCGATATGCAATGTCAACGGTTGCCCCACCTTCACCTGAGGAATCCCGATCTTTGAATTGAGCATGACCAGGCCGACAGGGGTGCGAACAAAGACGAAGTTTGATTTGAGCTTAGTGACGGTTCCAGAGAGAAGAAGTTGTACGTCGGAGCCGGCCGGCGGGGCCTGGCTGACCTGCAGGTCAAATTGTAGGTCATGCACCCCGCTGATGGTATTCGTTTCATCGACTTCGACGGTCAAGGGATCTCCCTCGCGATGGTTGGCGAGCTGTTCTTCCTGCGTGCCGACATTGACAGTCTGGTCACCGTCAGGCCCCCACCAGCGTAATGTTCTCGGTGTATCGCCACCGGACGTCATTGGCCCGCTGAGGAAGCGATGGACGAGCGCCCCGTCGGTCCGCCTTCGGACTTCTACGACGGAATGGCGATCATGCACCCAAAAGTGCACTTCCTGTGAGGCCTTGAGATCTTTCAGCGTTGTTTTGGAACTGAGGGTCAGCAGCCCGATCGGGGTCTTAAGAAAGACGATTCCGGTCTTGGTCCGCCACACCGATCCCCGTAGCATGATATAGGGATTACTGGTGATTGGATCGATAGCTGCGGAGGATGGAGCTGGGACTTTGGCGGCTGGGAGCGAGCCGTTTGGCGCAGGTGGTTCCTCGGCACGGATAGGCCCAACGAGGGTGAGCAGGGCCATACCGGCGCAGAGGGTTTCGATTACCCGTCGCGGCAGCCTGCGAAGCGACGAATCGCGTACCCCCCCGGTCTTCGGTTTATCGCGAACCGCAGAAGGGTGAGCCACTTTATTTGCGGAATGCAGCATGGTTGAGCGAATAACATGATGTCTATGAGGAGTCAAGGCGAAACCCCTCAGGACAGTGACTTGGAGGGTGACCCCCTTACAAAACTGCGCTATTCAGAGGAGCATGTCCGTCGGTCGACGGGTGGAAGTATCGTGAATCCATGGCATCGCATGGCACGGAGGGCAGAGGGGTGAGGGTCAGAATGACCCGGATCTCACGGCTTGTTGAATTCTGCACGCCGAACCCTGTGAGCAGGAGGGGCGGTGTGACCATGTGGCAGATGCGGCGTATTTCGAATTGTGCCGGGTCTTTCGCCTCGATTCGATGTTGGAGTTGTGCCTGCACATCGTCACAGAGCTCTGTGAAAATGGATGGCATGGATTCAGGCGTCACCTGTGGCCAGAGATCATGGGATGTATTGAACAACGCCATCAGAGCGCGGGCCGGTGCATTCATGTGCAGGATGCGAGCGGATGAGGAAAATACAATCATGCCAGAGACATCATTCTGTGGCGATGTTGCTTGGCTTTGCGAAAATGATTGTGGCATGCGTCTCCTTTCGGGTGGAATGTTCTCCCCCTCTGTGCAAGAGTTGCACCCAAACGACAGGTGCAGGAAGCGCGATTATCCCGTACATATCGACAGCAATGTGCTCGCTAAAGCCAGTTTGCGCACAAAGACTGTGTCATGGTGGCGGCAATTGAACAAGTCCGCATTATTCACGAGAGTTCGTGACGAAACCGCTGAGACGCCAAGCGTGACGGGCGCGCGGAGCCGTGAAGGAGGGAGGCATACTTGAAATAGTATGTTGACCGACTGAGTGGCGAGCCCGCCCGCCGCCAGGCTTGTCGCAGCGGCGTATCGGCGGTTGCAGTAGAAGTCTTCGTGAATAATGCGGGCTAACTACTTCTTGCGAACCAGCATGCGAATTGGGGTTCCCTCGAATCCGTATTCTTCGCGGAGTTGATTCTCCAAAAAGCGGAGGTAGGCGGGCGTGATATTGTCCGGGTGACCGACGAACAGGGCGAAGACCGGAGGTTGCGTCGCGACCTGAGTCATAAAGGCAGACTTGGTGATCTTCGTCGGTTTACCTTTGCGCACCGGCAGGGGGTGCGTGGCGAGAATCTCCTGGAGGAACTTGTTTAACGCTCCAGTCGGGATCCGCTTTGAAAAAGCTGCGAATACTCTATCGATGGTCGGAAAGAGCTGGCCAAGCGAATCGGGATGGGCCGCGGATGCGAAGAGGACCGGCGCCCAGGTCAGGAAGGGAAAGCGCCGCCGAAGTTCCAGTTCGACCTCCTGCCGGGCCTGGCTGTCGCCTTCGCGAAGATCCCATTTATTCACCAACAGGAAACAGGCCCGTCCTTGCTTGATGATGATCCCGGCGATCTTGGTGTCCTGCTCGGTCACGCCTTCAATGGAATCAAGCAACAAGACTCCAATGTCGGATCGCCCGATGGCCAAGTGCGATCGGACTACGCTGTAGCCTTCGATCCCCCGGTCGATCTTTCCACGCCGGCGAATACCGGCAGTATCGGTAAAAAGATATCGCCGTTCTTGATGGAGGGCGATCGAATCGATCGAATCTCTGGTGGTTCCCGGCACGTCGCTGACCACCACTCGGTCCTCCCCGAGCACAGCATTCACCAGCGTGGATTTGCCGACATTCGGCCGTCCCACGACAGCAATGCGGGGCATCGTCGTCTGCTCAGGGTTCTCGTCCGGAACCGGGAGGAGTGGATAGAGCGCATCGAGAAGATCGGAGATGCCGATGCCATGTTCCGCAGAGATCGGATAGAGCGTATCGGTGCCCAACTGATAGAAATCCGCCACGAGTGTTTCGACCTTGGGCGTATCGAGCTTATTGATGACGACAAACAACGGCTTCGGCGTTCCGCGCAAGAGACGGACAACCTCCTGATCCGGGGTTGTCAGCCCTGTCCGTCCGTCCATCAGCAGGATTAAAATATCCGCTTCCGCAATGGCGAGTTCCGATTGACGCTTGATGAGGGCCAGCATGCCTTCCGAGGCGGATGGGTCCAGGCCCCCTGTGTCCACGAGGCGAAATGGCCGATTTCGATAGGTGGCGTCGGCGTAGTTACGATCTCGGGTGACACCTGGAACGTCGTCCACGATAGCCGTTCGTTTGCCGAGCATGCGATTAAAGAGCGTCGACTTGCCGACGTTGGGGCGACCGATAATGGCGACAATCGGTGGATGAGCCGTCGGGGCTGACGGTACCGGAGCTGTCTGTAAAGGATTGCTTTTGGTGCTTTTGGTGCGTGGCATGGGGAATCGTACTTCGACCGTAACATAAGAATTTTGGCAAACACAACCGGCTCGTCTTCTCGGTCGGCCTCCGCTATACTCTGTTCATGACCCCTTACCCCTTACCCCTTACCCCTCACGTCGTTGCCTGGAACGAGATTGACGATGTCCTGCTCGATATGGACGGCACGCTACTCGACCGCCATTTCGACAACTTATTTTTCGAAGAGGAGCTGCCGCGCCGTTATGCTGCCCTGCACGGCCTGGCGTTTGAAGCCTCACGCGACCGGTTGATGGCGATGTACCGCTCGGTAGAAGGTGAATTGGCCTGGACCGATCTGCACTATTGGACCAAGCGGTTGGGCATCGATGTTGTGGCGATGCATAAGGAACTGGACCACATGATCGGCTTCCTTCCCGGGGCAGAGGAGTTTTTGCGACATCTTCGGCAACTCGGGAAGCGCGTGACGATTGTGACGAACGCGCACGAGGCGGGTGTGTCGGTGAAAATCGCCAAGACCGGGCTCGATCAGCATGTCGATCGAATCGTGAACGCGTTTGAGGTGGGATATCTAAAAATGCGTCCGGAGTATTGGCCCAATTGTCAGCGGTTGTTGGGATTCGATCCGGCAAGGTCTCTCTTCATGGATGACGATGAAGGCTGTCTGGTTGCGGCAAAAGAATTTGGCGTCGCGCATCTCATTCATAGTGCCAAGTCGAGCTCTCAACTGCCACCTACCCCGCTTACTCAGTTCGTCTCGATCACCGACTTTTCATTACTCCTTAACGGCCGGCCTGCGCTCTAGCCCCCTTCCTCGATTCTTGTTGCTCCCACTGGGCTATGTTAGAGTCCATCCTCTTTTCCGAGACAAGTGGAACTCAGTGCCAGTATGAGCAAGACCTACGATCATCACGCCCTCGAAGTGAAGTGGCAGGCCTATTGGGAGGAGCACCGGACCTTCCGCGTCGCGTACGACCGGGCCAAGCCAAAATTCTACTGCCTCGACATGTTCCCCTATCCCTCAGGGTCCGGTCTTCACGTCGGACATCTTGAGGGATACACTGCCACCGACATCGTCACTCGCTACAAGCGCATGAAGGGCTTCAATGTGCTGCATCCGATGGGGTGGGACGCATTCGGGCTCCCTGCCGAACAATATGCGGTGAAGACGGGCATTCACCCCGCGATAACGACGGCGCAGAACATCGCGACGTTCAAGCGCCAGATGAAACGGGTCGGGCTGTCCTACGACTGGGAACGCGAAATCAGCACGATCGACCCGGATTATTATCGCTGGACACAGTGGATCTTCTTGAAACTGTTCGAGCGAGGACTGGCCTACGTGGCGGAAGTGCCGGTGAATTGGTGTCCCGAGCTGGGGACGGTGCTCGCCAACGAAGAAATTATCGACGGCAAGAGTGAGGTCGGCGGGTTCGACGTGGTGCGCAAGCCGATGCGCCAATGGGTATTGAAGATCACGGCCTATGCCGATCGGCTGCTCGAAGATTTGAAGCTGGTCGAATGGCCAGCCAGCACATTGGAGATGCAGAAGAATTGGATCGGCCGGTCGATCGGCGCGGAGGTCGAGTTCGATCTGGCCGGCGTTCCTGGCACGGTTCGGATCTTTACGACGAGGCCCGATACCTTGTTCGGTGCGACCTATATGGTGCTGGCTCCTGAGCATCCGTTAGTGGCGGTTGTCACGACCGCCGATTGCCGTACCGAGGTCACTTCCTATCGCGAGGCAGCGGCCAGAAAAAGCGATCTCCAACGGCAGGAACTCGAAAAGGAAAAGACGGGGGTCTTCACCGGCGGCTATGCGGTGAATCCGGTGAATAAGGAACCGTTGCCTATCTGGATTGCCGATTACGTGTTGATGGGCTATGGGACCGGGGCCATTATGGCTGTGCCGGCGCATGACGAGCGCGACTGGGCCTTTGCGAAGACCTATGGCTTGCCGATCCGTGAAGTGATCGCGGGAGGTCAGGTCGAACGAGAGGCCTTCGTTGTGACCGACAAGGGGACCGTCGTCAATTCCACAACGAAGGACAGAAGCTTTACCATCGACGGGTTGACGCCGGACGATGCCATTCCGAAAATCACGGCCTGGTTGGAGTCGCAGGGTAAAGGCCGCAAGGCGGTGAACTACAAGTTGCGGGACTGGCTGTTTGCCCGTCAGCGGTATTGGGGCGAGCCCTTTCCGATTGTGTGGGTCGATGGCCAAGCCCTTCCGCTTCCGGAAGAACAGCTGCCGCTGTTGTTGCCGGAGACCAACAACTTCAAACCGTCCGGGAACGGCGAAAGCCCACTCGCGAACCTCACCGACTGGCTGACGACCACCGACCCAATCAGTGGGGCAGCCGCACGCCGTGAAACCAATACCATGCCTCAGTGGGCCGGTTCCTGCTGGTATTATCTGCGGTTTATCGATCCGAAGAATCAGGGGCAGCTCGTCGATCCGGCACAGGAGCGTTATTGGATGCCGGTGGATCTCTATATCGGCGGCAGCGAACATGCGGTGCTGCATTTGCTCTACTCACGTTTTTGGCACAAGGTTCTGTTCGATATTGGGGTGGTGAGTACGCCGGAGCCATTCAAGAGGCTGGTGCATCAAGGGATTGTGCTGGGGGAAGACAACCAGAAGATGTCGAAATCCCGTGGCAACGTCGTGAATCCCGATGAGATCATGGACCAGTTCGGGGCCGATGCCGTGCGACTCTATGAAATGTTCATGGGCCCGCTGGAGGCGGTGAAACCTTGGAGCACGAGGGGCGTAGAAGGGGTCACGCGGTTTCTTGAGCGGGCTTGGCGGCTTATGGTAAATGAAGAAGGCCGGCTCTCCAGCACCGTGACGGGGACGGTTCCCACCCTCGAACACCAACGGTTGCTCCATCAGACGATCAAGAAGGTGACGGAAGACATCGAAGGGTTGCGGTTCAACACCGCGATTTCTCAGATGATGGTGTTTACCAACGAAATGACGAAGGCCGAGCAGCGTTCCCGATCCTTGATCGAGCCATTCGTCTTGCTTCTGGCGCCCTTCGCGCCCCATCTGGCTGAGGAACTGTGGGAGGTGCTGGGTCATAAACCGAGCGTTTCTCAGGAGTCTTGGCCGATCTTCGATCCGGCTCTGACAGTCAGCGATCGATTGACCATCCCGATCCAGGTGAATGGAAAGTTGCGGGCTAAATTCGACGTGGGCGCCGATGCCACTCGCGAACAGGTCGAAGGTTTGGCTCTTGCGCAGATTGCGGAGTGGTTGCAGGGCAAAGAGCCAAAGAAGATCGTGTACGTCGAAAAGAAATTGATCAACTTCGTGGTGTAGCCGATGTGGCAAGTAAGAAGTTCAACATTAAAGAGTAAAAGTATATGCTCCGGAACTTTTTACTTTTGCCTTTTTACTTTGTACTTGGCGCTGAGCCTGTCGCTTAGCGCTTGTGGCTATCAGTTTCGTGTGGAGGGCGCCGGGCCTACGATCGGGGGAGCGGAGGCGACCTCCTCTCCTGCGTCACCGCCCCCGCGGCTGGTCATCCAGGCCTTAGAGAATAAGAGCTTTGAACCCAACTTGGAGACCCGATACACTAATTATTTGCGCCATGAGTTTTCGTCCGGCAGCGGGGCGCAGATAGTGTCAGAGACTGAGGCAGCCGATCTTGTGCTGTCCGGGCAAATTCTCTCGGTGACACTTCCGACGCTCAGTTTCAGCCAGACCACCACGCTCGAAAGCCGCGCAGAGGTCGTGGTGATTGTTAAGGTGGAGGAAACCAGGACGCAACGTCTCGTGTGGGCGCAAACGGCGAAGGGCGCCTCTGAATTTTTTGTGACACCCGACCTGCAATTTAACCGTGTCCTGCAAAACCGGGCCTTGGAACAAGCCGGTCGTTTTATCGCTGAGGATCTGGCTTCACGCTTTCTGCTCCAGTTAGAATCGGGGCAGCTTGCAAAGCCGACTGAGCGCTCAGCGCCTGACAGCGCGGGCACCAACGTCAAATGAAGCTCCCCGCAGCAGCTTACTCCGCCGAAGTAGCCACTTCGGCTACGAAGGCCGGAAGCTGCGGGGTATCCTGCGAAATTCTCAGAAGCCGTTACCCTCCTTCGCCAAGGCTATGGAGGGTTCCCCTCGCCTTCATCCCCGTAGTAAGCTACGGGGTATTCGGCGAAGGAGAATAAATCGGAATCCACTGTGGCCTCAGCTATTTCACATGCCCAACTCACTGCGCAGCTTGCGCAAGGCACGTTTGCGCCGTTGTACGTGATAGTCGGCGAGGAAGATTTGCTGCGTGATATGGCTCTGGGTGCTCTGAAGTCCGCGTTATTGGGAGAAGGCGAGAGCGACTTCAATTGCGATTTGTTCTATGGAGACGACGTGAGCGGTGCAGAGATTGTCACCTGTGCTTCTGAGGTAGCCGTATTTGCGGCTCGGCGACTAGTGGTAGTGAAAGCGGCCGATAAGCTTCCAGCCCGGGAGTGCGACGCCATCCTTCCCTATCTGAAGGGGCCGAATGACTCCACGTCCGTGATCTTCGTGGCACCAAAGCTGGATGGGCGGCTCAAGTTCACCCAGGCGCTGGGGAAGGTTGCAGTGACGGTCGATTGTTCCCCCCTCAGAGAGGCGCAGTGGCTTCCTTGGCTGAAGCAAGATGCCGAGCGGGTCGGGGTTCGGCTCAATGAGGAGGCAATCGAGTTACTGAAAGAGGTGTGTGGCGGCTCGCTCTATTCGGTCAGGCGTGAGCTTGAAAAGCTGGCTGCGTATGTCTCACCCGGCCAGGTTGTCACTGTTGGCGATGTGGCGACGTTGCGCGGCACGGAGCCTGGCGCTTCGGTATTTGATTTGACATTGGCGATCGGCGGGAAAGATCGCGGGCGGGTGTTGGCGATCTTGGCCAGGAATCTGGAAGCGGGAGAGGCTCCACTGAGAATTCTTGGCTCACTGGCCTGGCAATATCGGAGACTGTGGAAGGTCAAGGAAGTTGGCCGGCAAGGAGGCCGTGAGGGGGAGGCTGCTCGGACGTTGCGCATGGATCCTTACAAGGTGCGGGCGTTTCTCGATCAGTTTTCTGACCCGCACTTGCATGAAGCGCTTCGATTGTTTTTGGATGCCGATGCGAAGCTGAAAGGTGGAAGCGGTGGGCGCCCTGCGCGAATTCTTGAAGACCTGTTGTTGCGGTTATGCAATCGCGGAGAAGCCATCGTCACTCCTCCTTCATCGGGCCGTGGCGTTGCGGCGCCGCAACCGATGAAGGGGAGAACCATCTCGAATGTGCGAACGATTACGACTGGGAGGCAGACAAGGAGTTAACGTGGAGCGTGAGGCGGCCAATGCGGCGCGAGGCCGTATTCGGTTTCATCACACCTTTTGTCACGGCCTTACCGAGGGCCGACGTGGCTTGGCGCAGGGAGACTTTCGCATCCTCGACCTTCTTTTCAGCCACGGCTGCTTGGACTTTCTTGACGAGGCTCTTGAGGGCACCCAGCGTCGCACGGTTACGGTCGCGCCGCTTGACAGCTTGGCGGGCTCGGCGAATGGTCGATTTATGTACAACCGGCATAGTAGACTCCTTTAGAAAAAGAGCGTACTTGTACCATAGGGCTCAATGAAGCGTCAAGATGAGCCAGTCTTCAAAGGACAGGCCGATGCCAACTATCATTGCTCGTGACCGTTTGATCCTCGCCCTCGACGTGCCCTCACGCGATGAGGCTGAACGGCTTCTCGATCGGGTGCAGGATAAAATTGTATTCGTGAAGGTCGGACTCGAACTGTTCACGGCTGCCGGACCGGAGATGGTTCAGCATCTGATCGCGCAAGGGAAGCGGGTGTTTCTGGACCTCAAGTTTCTCGATATCGAAGAGACTGTTCGTCGAGCCACTGCGCGGGTTGCGGCGATGGGTGTAGAACTCTTGACGGTCCATGCAAACCGCAAGGCGCTAGCCGCAGCGGTCCAAGGTCGTGGAACATCCACACTGAAATTGCTGGCTGTGACGGTGCTGACCAATTTCGACAGCCATGATCTCCGCGATATGGGCATTCAGCGAAGTGTCCAGGATCTAGTCACCGCACGCGCCCTGTTAGCATCCGAGGTGGGCTGTGATGGGGTGGTGGCGTCGGGCGAAGAGCCGGCGATCCTCCGCCCTAAGGTCGGTCCACGATTTCTGATTGTCACGCCCGGTGTGCGTCCCGCCGGCGAAGGTGTCGATGACCATGCCAGGGCGACCACGCCCACCCAGGCAATTTCGGCTGGGGCCGACTATTTGGTGGTCGGCCGACCCATCAGAGATGCTTCGGATCCCGCTGCCGCCGCCGCCGCAATCCTCTCAGAAATGCAGGCAGCCTTTGATGCCAGAGGATGAGCAGGCTGACATCGAGTTGCGGGTCTTCTTCTCTCTTTGTTAGAATCCTCTCCGCTAGGGCGCCTGCGTCGAGAGTCTTCTCCGTATGGTGGGTGTAGCTCAGCTGGTTAGAGCGCCGGATTGTGGATCCGGAGGTCGCGGGTTCGAAACCCGTCACTCACCCCATACCCCTTGACCGACCAATCTTTACCGTTGTTACGTTGGCTTGCTGATGTCACGGTGCGATCCCGCCACCTTGGCCCGCATGATTCATGAGCGAGACAGGCGTGGCACGAAATTCGAAGTTCCGAAAACCTCGAACTTCGGACCTCGAACCGTCGTCCGTTGCTCGGAGATTACTCAGGTCGTACGGGTGGCTGGAGTGGAGTGGATGGATCTACAGTATTCGGAAGGGTGCGGAAAGTTCCATTCTGGCGTTCAAGTTTTTCTAAGACGTCTTGCTTAAGCCTTGTGGGCTCCTCAATCCGGCTTTCTCGCTGTAATGTCCCTAATTCCGCTGATTTACGGGCATTCAACTCCACCACGTCTATCTCATCCCGGACTATGGTCGGGGTCAGAAATACGAGCAGATTGAGCTTCTGGATCGATCGGCTTTCGAAGCGGAAGAGCCAACCTAAGAATGGAATATCTCCCAGGAGAGGGACTTTCCGTTCGTTGAGGATGAGGTTATCCCGCACGAGCCCTCCAATGACGATCGTCTGTTGATCTTTTGCGATGGTGATCGTCTCCATTGACCGTTTGGTCGTGGTGGGTCCGACCGGGATGCTGGCAGTCCCGCTCCCGATCGTTTGTGCGACATTCTCCGCGATCGCGGTAATCTCCTGCTTGATTTCTAAGCGAATCAGGTCGTTCTCCAGGACTTGCGGCGTGATTTCCAGTGTGACACCGACATCCTTTCGCTCGATCGTGACAAGGGTCCCGCCGGTGATTCCCTGAGCCTGACCTGTGGGGAATGGACGATTTTCACCTACGACGATTTTGGCCTTTTGGTTATCTGCGGCAAGTACTTGGGGAGTTGATAGGACGTTCGTATCCGTGAGGCTCAGCAACAGTTGTAAGAATGCGCGTATGTTGATTGTGTTGAGGGCCGACACCGCTCCTCCAGTTGCAGCGCCCCCAATAATGGCCTGCGCGATGGTTGCCAAACTTTCTGGCGCGGCATTGAATCCCGCAATGCCTCGCACTGAACCGCTCTGGCCTGCACCTACGACCTGAATAGGGTCGCTTCCGATCTGTCTAAGCCGATCGACCTGCACTTCCACGATGACGGCTTCGACAAAGACCTGATGTCGACGCGTATCCAAGTCTCGAATGACGGCCTGTAGCTTGGTATAGGCACTTTTGGTCGAACTGATAATGATCGAATTTGTGGCCTTGTCGGCAAAGACCTGGACGGGGGCTTCGAATTCGCTTAAAGGTCTAAATAGTGGCCTTGTACCAGGCGCTGTCTGGGCCACGGTCTGGGACCGGGCGACGAGATTGGTCAGGATGGCTGCAAGGTCGGTCGCATTGGCATTTTTGAGCTTATAGACGAAGGCCCCTCGCTCCGGAGGTAGATCCCCCATCGCCACGATTTGATGAACGCTCCCTTTCGTAACGACAGCCAGACGACTGACCTCGAGCGCTGCCACGAACATGCTGTAGGCTTGATCGTGCGTGACCTTGGTAGGGGAATACACGCTGATTTTCCCGCCGGCCTTCTTGACGACATCGTCCAAGACGAAGTTCTTACCGGTCAACTCGCTGATGAAGCGAACAAAAACAGAGAGTTCGACATCGTTGAAGTCGAGGGAAACGCGTCCGGAGGAGTTTCCTCCTGATTCAGCCCGCGGAGCGAGAGGGAGTAGCAATCCACTCAGCATTGCCAGCAGACAGATAAGAGAAGCCTGCCTGATCCACCGTAATTGTCCGAAAGAGAAAAAGTCCATAATTCCCAACTGACATGTACGAGAGATCTATCATCCCCGGACCGAGTCGAGCGTGAAAATAGTAATAATGAACGGTACCATATGGCTTGTCATCGGCACAACCAGACTGCGCGTCGTAGGCATGAGTGCTGTTACGGCAATCATCGATTAGCACCAGATTCCCGTGAGCTGACAGCGGAGCCAGTCCCCTGCGCTCCGAGAGAAGTTCTCCGGCGGCGGTTCTTGACAGGCTTGTTCATTTTTGAAAAATGATCGAGGAAAGGAGAGGGCGTGGCCCATCCAACATATTAATAACAAAGGACATTCACATCGACCATGAAGATCGTAATGGCACTAGAATTGCTTGTCTCTGTCTGGTTTGTCCTCCAGCAAGATCGTGGAAATAGACTGGAAGCGAATTCTGCTGCAAAGTGGTTAGAGGAGCCGCCTCGCATATCACCATGATCTGCTAAGGTTATAACGTGCGGACCGATAAGAAACCCCCTCAAAAAACTGACAAAAAGACTTCCCCCCGCTTACACAAGCAGGGGGTTGTCGGCTATAGCAAGAAAAGCGCACTTCTCGAGGAAGCCGTCACCAACATGAACACCGGCAAGTATGGCCGGTCGTCCACTGCGTTGAAAGAGCTGCTCGCACTCGATCCTCGTAACATGGAAGCGCGACGGCTTTTTGCCACGCTGCATCTACGACTTGGCAGCCTTGTCACGGCTCGACAAGCGTTTGAGTCCCTCGCCAATGAGGCGATCGAGCGACAAGACCTCTGGCTTGCCGAATCCTTGTTGCGCGAATACTTGGCTGCCGGACCTCGTTGCGTCCCGTTTCTCGAACTCTTGGCCCATGTATACGAGGAAAAGGGAGATGCCGTGGCCGCGGTGGACGAATTGGGCAAGGCCATCGACATTCTCATCGAGGATGCAGACTCTGAAAATCCCCAAAAACCTTCTCAGCTCTATGCCAAAGTCAGAGAGCTTGCGCCGGCCAGCGCTGTGGCCTGTCAGCTTGCCTCGCTCTTCGACATACAGACAGGTGAACTTCTTGCCCCTCATCCATCGGCTCCTGCTGCAGTGGCGTCACCGGAAATCCATGCATCGCAGCCCCAGGATGAAGCCGTTGCCACTACCGAAGCATCTAGCTTTCCTGATGTGATGCCGTGGGAGCAATTTGACGGGGCTCCCCAGAGTCAGGAGTCTCCCTCACCCATGTTGTCGAATTCCGTCTTCGAATCGCTGGATGTTCCCGACGTATTAATAGACCAGGCGCCGGTCGGTTTGTCTCTACAGGAACTGGAGGTTCCGCCGTCCGAACCTGCTGGGCCAACCCAAGAGGCAAATCTCCTCGATCAGGAAATATTGCCATCGGCATTAGCCGAGCCGCAGCCTCCATCGAGTGGAGACCGCGATGATGAGATGGAGGATGAGGGGGGCATAGCGGAGGTCGAGGAAGCCATCACTTCTTCCGTCGAATCGACGGGATTGTCTGCTCCCATGCCCTGGGAACAGGTAGAGAACACCACAACCAGGATTGAAGAGGTAGTCCCATTGCCGGCTCCGGTGGCTCAATCGGAGGGAACATCTCAGCCTGAACTTGTAGCAGAGCAATTGTCGAGTCCAGCTCCTGTACCAGATTTAACAGAGGCTGGTGAGTCGATCTTTACGGCGGAGCCGTCAACGATTCCTGTAGCACTTCCAGAACCAGAAGTCTCGACCCTGCCCGCCGCTGATTCCTCGTCCACGGTCCCATTTTCATGGAATACCGTCTTCGACGGCGCATGGAAACTTGCTGCAGGAACGTTGTCGCCGAGTTCACCCGCCGCACTTGCCAGGCCTAGTATGAGCTTACAGGATGCGAGGGAATCAGAGTCAGTTCAACCGGAATCAGTGTCAGAACCAGAGCTCTCTTCCCCATCTAGTACATCAACTCCTGAACCGCTCGTCTCGTTCAACGATCCTGAGCCGTTGCCATCGGCGCTTCTCGTGGAAGAACTCTCGTTGCCAGAGGAGCCACCGACTTTTTCGAGCGACGATTCAAGCTCCTTCAAGGTGGACCTATCGGTGCCGTCTCTGTCAGAGCCGGTCGAGCCAGCCCGTGAATCCGAACCGGTTTCGCTCCCATCTTTTATGGAGCCGCAGTCCATGGCGCCAGTGCCGGAGGTCTCTGCTCCGGAGCCTTCATTCTCAGCCGTAATCCCGGAAGTACCGCCCGCATCTGAACCAGTTTCCGCAGAGCCTCCTGAAAGCCCCATCTCACTGTCGCCGGTCGCCGAGGCTCCTCCACTCTCCGTAGCGCCGAGTGAGGCGTTATCTGCATCCGCTGCCGCGATGGACGCAACGTCGCATTGGAGCACTGGCGAGGTTGAGGTTCAGCCCCATCGCCCGTCTGAAAAGAAGCGAAATTGGGACAAGGACAAGGGGGAGGCCCCAGTCGTTCCGCCGGCTCCGTTGCCGCAGGTTGAGAAACCGTCTGATGAAGTCGCTGAGCTATCGCGTAGTGGTGGATGGGAATCGGTTCCTTCGGAGGCGAATCGTGTCGTTGAAGCGGTCGCGCCCATCCTGGGAAAAATTGTTCCTCAGGAAGATACGAGACCGGAGTGGGTTCGGGCGAGTGAAGCCATCACGTTTGTGAATGTTCCCCCGCCGCCTTTTGCGATATGGCAGGATCCCGGCATCGAATCCGCTTACTTGAAGACAGAACCTGAGCTCTCGGTCGCCGCGTCGGCGGTGGATGTTCTTTTTGACTCAACGGGAGAAAAACCCCAGGTTCATACGCAGGATCATTCGGCGCTGCCCAGGTCGCGCCCTCGGTTTGCTTCGCGAGTGGCGAGGGTCCGCATCGGCATCTCGTCGTTTATCGGAACCTGTTTTTCAACGACGCGATCGATTGTCCTGTTGTGTGTGGGGTTGGCCTTCTCCTGCGTTGTACTCGTGGGGGTCGGTATCGGGGCGGTCGGATTGGCCTGGAAAGTGATGGAAGCTCCTCCGTCGCCGGTCTATCGCGACCTGACAACGAGTCCTCCCCTGGCGCTCACGGATTCAAGAAAAAACGGGTATTTCTTGTTGCTCGGCTTCGACGCTTCTCAGGAGCAGGATCCGCTCCAAGCTGGTTACGAGCGTAAAGTGGAAGAGAGCGATCGCGAGACTGCGAGCGCCTGCATGGCTGGTGATGAGGGGAAGGGAGCGACGACAGGGAACTCCACCAACGCGGTTCGTAAGTGGTTCACCAGCGCCGACCCGATATTGCATATGATGCCGCAGGCTGCAGCAGTACGATCATGGGTGGCTCAAGAAGCGGTTGCCCTCAAGCGCTACCAGCAGTGGCTGTCGATGCCATTTGAAGATGCGGGATACGGACAAATCCTGAGTCCGAACTGTGCCCATGTTCTGTTGGCCCATCGGTTGTACCTGGCAGAAGGGTTCGCGCAGGATCCCAGCACCGGCATCGAACGGCTGGAGACCGATATGGCAGCGTGGCGCGTTGCGCTGGGGCAATCGAAGACCTTGATGGTGAAGATGTTGGCAGCGACGGCAGTTCAGGACGACGTCGCAATCGCATCAGGGCTCTTGTCCCATCAAGACCTCGATGGGGCAGCGCTCAGCCGACTTGGCAAGATCGTTCGTCCTCTCGATCAGGTTGAGCTGTCCCTTCGATGGCCTATGCAGAGCCATCTCCTGTGGGCGACAAAGGCTGCGACGACGAGTTTGAAGAACGACAAGACGGGCGATCGTCCCCTATACGTTGCCGTGGCGGCGGCTATGCCGCTTCCACTGCAGCAGCGAGCCAATGCCTATGCGGACTATTACGAGGGGGCGAGCAAAGCTGTGGCGGAAGGGCGCTATACCAGCTTGCCGAAACCGTCCAGCTTTCTTCGGACTTCCGCCGGCAGCGTGGTGGACTACGTGGCGAACCCGATCGAACACATTCTTGGAGTCGAGCCGCTTCCCTCATGGGATCCCTATGTCGGGCGTATAGTGGAGACTGATGCGCGGCTTCGCCTGGCGAGCCTGCAAGTCTGGATCAGACGAGGGGCACAAGAGGGCAATGTTCTCACGCGCCTCGCAAAGGCAGGACAGGCTCACTATGATCCCTTTACCGGTCTTCCTATGCTGGTCGATCAGCAAAAAGGTGTAATGTATAGTGTCGGGCAAGACGGCAAAGATCAAGAAGGTGACCCCCTGTACGATGTCGTCGCAGCAATTCCCAAGATTCAATCGGTCGCGCCTGAGAGCAGCCGCATCCCGTCAGCACCCCAGCCCCAGTAATCCACCGGACCCTTCCATTCTGCGGTCAAAGATTTCCGACTACTTCGCCCACGCTGGTTGCTTGACACTGCCGGCTGTATTCCACAGAATCATCGCACACCGCTCACAAGAATAGGCACCATGGCGTCCTCACCCAGACCATTTCCACATCTTCCCTCGGCGAGGAAAGGGACCACATTTCGATCCGCCATTCCGACGCAGATCGTCTCGAACGAGGAATTTTCCCCCTTCAGTCAGACGACGGACCAAGCCTGCGTTGAAGCGCGCGCCATCACGCTTGTGGAACGGACCGCAGCTCGACGAGGTCTCACGCGTCGAGACTTTCTCAAGACGACCGGCGGGATGGCAGCCGCATTGCTGGCCATGAACTCGGTCTTTGGGAAGTTCTTTGACATTGGAGAGATCGAACTGTTTGAAACGGCAGCCTTTGCCGAGCAGCAGGGAACGCCCTATTTCATTTTCGATGTGCAGACGCACTACGTCAGTTCTCACTTCGATCCGGCCGATGCGGAAGACCATCGAAAGGGCGCTGTGTCCAAACAGGGGCTGCTGTCGCTCCGGCGATGGATACGGGAATCAGGGCTCAACCCGAAGCTTGCGGGCGATCGAGGCACCATCGACGATCTGTCATGGGAGAATTTTGTGAAAGAGGTGTTTCTCGACAGCGAGACCACCATCGGCCTTATCAGTACGCCGCCGGGCCCCTATCCGCAAGAAGCGGTCGTGCCGCCGAGCGAAATGGCGCACATCCGCGACGAAATCAACCGCCTTGCACAGTCCCAACGAATGCTCGCACATGGACTGGCCACACCTCAGCTGGGGGCGGCCGATTTGGACTTCATGGCGATGCAGGCGGAGACGCTCAAGGTTGATGCGTGGAAGTGTTACACCGGGTCTTGTCCAAAGGGCTTCGATCGTGGCTGGTGGATGGACGACGAGAAGATTGCTTACCCGATGCTGGAGCAAGCCAGAAAGCTCAAGGTGAAACGTGTCTGTGTCCATAAAGGACTGCCGCTGGGGCCTGTGCCGGACTACAACCATCCCAAAGATTTGATCAAGGCCGCAAGGGATTTTCCCGACATCGACTTCCTGGTCTATCACTCAGGGCTCAAGAGCACGGCGACGGTGGATGCCGTGTTTGCGAAGACCGGGGAAATTCCTTGGACTACCGAGTTCTGCCGCACGAAGCAGGCACAGCCGGGAATCAAGAATATTTACATGGAGCTCGGCTCAACCTTCGCGCAACTTGTCACGACCCATCCGGCGGTCTGCGCGCATTTGCTTGGGCAGATCATCGACGCGTTCGGCGCCGATCATGTGCTCTGGGGGACAGACTCGATTTGGTATGGTTCGCCGCAATGGCAGATCGAAGCCTTTCGACGGTTCCAGATTCCCGATCAATTGATCGAGAAACATCGCTATCAGCCCCTGACACGTCAGGTGAAGGAGCGGATTTTTGGACTGAATGCGGCGCGAGTGTTTGGCGTCGATGCCAAGGCGAAGCGGAATGAATTGCAGAAAGACGTTCTGGGGCAACTGAGGATGAGCTATCTGGAAGAAGGGCCGGAGCCCAGCCATCGAGTATATGGATGGGTGGCGGGATAGATGAGGCGGGTCCTGACAACGAGCAGGGTGCCCACCTGTCCTCGCACCCCGCCCGGTGTAGGGACCCCGCTGCGGGCAGGTGGGCAGCTCCGCGAACTGGCCGGCAGCCAGCGGCAAGTGGAAGCGGCCGAGCAGGAATTTGGGCAGGCCAAAGCCGCTAACGACGCCGCGGTCGAAAGGTTGCGGCAGGTGCAAAC
>JANNIV010000050.1:0-1905 GCA_031405355.1 Nitrospira sp. | reverse complement strand
CCGAGATCATGCTGAAGGGGGGAATCCCGAACCCCCATCTGGACGAGAAGCTCAAAGAGTACCCGGTGACGCCCGAGCAGCGGACTCAGCTCTTGGCGTTCCTCCGGAGCCTGACCCCGGAGAGCAAGCCGTACCCGCGCCCCGACTGCTGCCGACAGATGGCTTGAACCTTTTCAAGCTTGCCATCCGGCAACGATCCCGTGTCGGCATAGAGACGCCCCAGCAAGGTGGACTTCCCATGGTCCACATGCCCGACGATAACGATGTTCAGATTGTCCGATGGTTTCTGGGTTTGATTGTCCATGGTCCTGTGCTTTATCGAGGATGATCAAAAAGACCATCCAGCGAGGCCCGAGGCGAATCGAAACCGGTGGCGTACTCTCAGGAGTACTTTGCGGATTTCGATGAGCCGAGAACGAAGCTGGGGGTCTTTTTCATCATCCTCGTTACATGTACCCGTCTTTTCGTAAGAGCTCCATCCCGCGCCCTTCATCCTGCGCGCGGCCCGATCGCTCTGCCACCGTGGTGTGCCGCAACTCCTCGATGATGTCGTCCACAGACTTGGCGGTCGACTTGATCGGGGTCGTGCAGGGCGCGCAGCCAAGACTGCGATAGCGGGTCCCCTCCCCCTTGTCGAGATAGAGGTCGATAAAGGGAATGTTCTCGAACTTGATGTATTCCCAGATATTGATTTCCGTCCAATCCAGCAACGGATGGATACGGATGTGCGTTCCCGGAGGAAATGTCGTCTTGAATTGATCCCAGAGTTCCGGCGGCTGATCGCGGAAATCCCAATCGCCATGTTTGTCACGGGGTGAGAAGTAGCGCTCCTTGGCTCTGGTCCCCTCTTCGTCGGCACGCACACCGAGAATGATACCCGTATAGCCTTTTTGCTCGATCAATTGCTTGAGCCCATTGGTTTTTAAGGCCGTACAGCACGTCACGCGGCCCAGCGTATGGTTCATCCCGGCCGCGAGCGCTTCCTTGTTTTGCCCCACGACCAACTTGAGGCCCCACTCACGGGCGACGCGATCGCGATATTCGATCATGGCGGGGATTTTGTAACTCGTGTCGACGTGCAGCAGAGGGAAGGGGACATGGCCGAAAAAGGCCTTTCTGGCCAACCACAACAGCACGGTCGAATCTTTCCCCATCGACCACAACATGGCCAGGTTGTCAAAATGCTTATAGGCTTCGCGGAGAATGTAGACGCTCTGGTCTTCTAATTGACGAAGGTGTTGCACGGACTCGATCCTCTCGTATAGTCAATGTATTCGGCCGGTCACACCGATTGCCACCGGCTCCTGAGTCAACTCCTCTAACTTTTTGGCCGCCGCCCCCTCTTCGAGCGCTCGACGTGCCAGTGGGAGGCACGACACCCATGTCGCCCCTTTGCCTGCGGCGTACAGAATCAATGCCGCGTTCATCAAAACCCAGTTGCAAGACCCCCCAGGCACTTGATTGTGGAGAATCCGTCGGAGCAGTTCCGCTTCCTTGTCTCTCTGGTTCGATGGGAAGCCCGCCATATCTCGTGGCGTACCCAGGGGCAATCCGACATCTTTCGACGCGAACGAGAGGGGTGTAATCCGCTCATCGCGCAATTCCAGCACCCTCGTGAGACCGGCAACCGAGAGCTCCGGATCGCCTTCTACGCCACTGACCACCAAAGCCCGCGGCGAAGCCAGCATCCGCAACACTTCGGCCGTCTTTTCAAAATGGGGAGGATGAGACAGGCCGACGACCTGCGACAAGGCGCGAGCCGGATTCAGGAGCCTTGCAATCGGATGAAAGATATTCCGCGCTCCCAGCTCCTGGCGCATCTCTAAGAATCGATAGACCGGAGGATGGTAGAGGGCGATATCGAGATAGGCGAATCCGTGCCGCGTCACAGCCTCTGCCGCCGTT
>JANNIV010000049.1:0-2361 GCA_031405355.1 Nitrospira sp. | reverse complement strand
CCCGGTTTCCAGGCGTGTGAAGATTTCAGCAACCGTGAGTTGATGGAGCGGTAGCTTGTCGAGGTCAGGCACGCTTGCCTCGCACGATCAGGACTGAACAGGGGGCGTGTCGCAGGAGACTTTCCGAGACGCTGCCGAGATGGAGCCGCTCGCTCTTGGTCAACTCGCGAGACCCGATCACCAGGAGGTCGGCATGATTTGCTTCCACCTGTTTGACGATGGTGTCGATAACGTGGTCCATCTGCACGTCCGTGACGATGGCGTAGCCTTCTTTCAGGAACTCATCCCGCAATGATGTGACCAATCGCGTGGCGCGTTCGAGGACCGGTCGCTCCAACTCTGCGACTTGGGCTTTGGACAAGTATCGAACGGCCAAGTCAGTCACCGGTCTTTCGGCAGAGGAGAAGATGGTGGTCGTGGCGGACTCCGGAAGAATGCGGGATCGAAGAAATCGAGCAGCGGCTCGTGACTGCTTCGAGTCATCGACGGCGAGGATCACATGCCTCAGCTGCGGGAGCGGCTGTTTCACGACGAGGACAGAGCAGGGGGCGATCGACGCGATCTGCCGGGAGACGCTTCCCATCAAGAATCCACGGATGTCGCTCAATCCTCGGGATCCGATGAGAATGAGATCGGCTTTGACCCGCCGCGCCTGTCGCACGATCGTCCGGGCGAGGGGACCATGGGCTAAGACCCGGTGGAGCGTGGTGCGAGGGCCGGTCGAAGCCTGTCCGAGGGCGACTCGCGCATATCGCTCTGCCTCACGGAGGAGGATGGCACCGGCTTTTTCCATGGCGGCCAGGGCTCGCTTTTCCGCCACGGGGTTCTTGCCTCTGCCAGCTCGGAGGGCCGATGGATCGACCACATGGAGCAGCGTTACAGCCTCCGGCTCACGACCGGCGAGGGCTTCGAGTGCCTGTACTCCCCACTGCGAGCTTTCAGACCCATCCACAGCACAAAGAATTCTCATGAGAGGCTCCCTTCCTTAATGATGCCAAAAGCACAAGGGCTATTCCGGGTATCAGTTCTGCATTGGATGTGCCTGTGTTTGGGCGAGAGGCGCGTGGTTAGAGGCTAGGGGCGAAGACTTCCCATCGAAAGCACAGCTCTTCCCTCTAGCCACTAGCCTCGCACCCCTGGCCTGGCCAGTTGGCACGATGTTGCCACGAACCGTCAGAACAGTTCGGGCTAGTGGTTTTGAATAGAAACGGTACTCAGGTTCCCATGGAGGGTGCGGCATTTTGCAGCAGAAAGGAAAGTGCCACTGTGGTGATTGGCGTCAGTCTGTCTTGTTTATTTGGTCTGTTTGGTTATTTGGTTGAATGGAACTAACCAGCTGAACTAGATCAACCAAACAAACCAAACAAACCAAATAAACGCTCGCTAGCCAGCAAGGTCTATGAGTAGGGGAAACATGCCGACAAAGAAGAAGACAACGACGAAGGCCAGGACAGGTACGAAGAAAGACTTCGGCGAGATGACGGTCAAGCAGGTCATGCAGAAAATGGTGCAGTCCGCTCATCTCAAGACCAAAGGCGATGTCATCGCGTCGCTCATGATCGAAGGATTCGGAGCCGTGCCGGTGGTGGACGCCAAAGACAAGCTCCTGGGCATCGTCAGCGAACATGATCTGCTGGCTGCCATGGATGACGGGCGTAAGCTTGGCGACGTTGCCGCGAGTGAGATCATGACGTTTAACCCCTATTCGATCCACCCGGAAGCAATACTCCCGACGCTGGTTCATGTATTTGTAGCCAGCGATTTAATTCGTGTGCCGGTTGTGGATGCCAAAGACAAGCTCGCCGGCATCATAGCCAGGAGGGATGTTTTACGTGCGTATCTGGCGTCCGGACGCGCAGGCTGCTGAAAATGCCCGCCAGCAGGGAGAGGGATGGCCCGGTGAGTCCCCTGTGCTCGCGGAACGCGCACGATAAGAATGTGCTCGTTCGACGCGCGCAGTGGGGGACTCAGCCGAGCCATCCTGAGAAAACGTCAACGAGCAAGCTTGGAAGGACTATTTTTAGTTGCTCACTGCGGCCGCTGGATAAAGGATAAAGAAAGGAGGGTCTATGCGAAAAACGGAGTTTCTTGAGACGGCTTGTGATCCGAAGACCTTGACGGTGGGGCAATTGATGCAAGACGCGGTCTTTACCTGTGGGACTAGGACCGATGCCTTGACCATCAGTCGGCTGATGACCCAGCGAAACTTCGGCAGTCTGCCGGTGGTGGAAGAGGACCGGACCTTGGTTGGTCTGATAAGTGAGTATGATCTGCTGCAGGCAATGATCGAGGGCCGGGATCTGCGGAAGGTAATGGCAATCGAAATGATGAGCACCCATCCGGTGACTGCCACTGAGGACA
>JANNIV010000048.1:0-17842 GCA_031405355.1 Nitrospira sp. | reverse complement strand
AGACCTTGGAGGCGCCGTATGGGGCACTAATACGGGCGACTTGGAGCTGACCACTAACAGCCTCAGGGCGAACGAATTTCTCCTCGCTGCACGATTACAGTTCTAGCAGGATGCTGAAAAAGTCCCCCAGCAGGAGGAAGGGTGGCCCGGTGAGTCCCCTGTGCTCGCGCAACGCGCGGCTTGGGAAAGCCCTCGTTGGACGCGCGCAGTGGGGGACTCATCCGGGCCACCCTCTTAGGATAAAGTAAACGGGCGAGCTTGGGAGGACGATCTTTGGTCGCTCGCTGCGGCCTTGCCTGCGGAGCGGCGCGTCTTGGCGCGCCAGGGCTGGGAGGGTGAGAACCGCGGCCTTTTTGAGCATCCTTCGATTATTGTGACAGCAGTGCCATACATAATATTTCACTTGCGGTTTATGTATAAACCGAGTTTTCCCGCAGACTGCTAGAAATCTGCGCGGAAAAGAACACAGCTATTTCTTATTTTCCTCACCATCGTAAACCGAGCTCTCTGACGAAATACCGGACGGAGGGGGACCGGCTGCACCCTGGGAACCAATTGTGCCCTGGGCACCGGCTGCGCCCTGGGTACCGGGGGCGCCAGGGGCAGCAACGCCCTGTGCACCAAACGCATGGACGAACTTCCAGTCCGCATATCGATGCTTATTCGTGAAGGGTAGGTCCGCAGGCCGAAAGTTGCCGGTCTTGATCGGGGCCTGGTCCGAGAGGCTATAGACTCCAACAATGCCGCCGTTCGGGAGCCTCACCAGTCCCCATCGTTTCTTTCCGGTGATCGGGTCGGCATAAATTTTCCGCAAGTGGCGAATGGTACCGGGGTACCGGGGATCCTTCAGAAGATCCTCAAGACGGCGCGGGTATTCCTTCTGAGGCCCCTTAGGATTGAGGTAGTACTGACTGATGGCCGTTCGGAACTGGCCGCCGACAAACAGCAGCTCCCGCTCCTTCTGACGCGTTTGCGCGAAGCTCCACACCACTCCTGCCAGGGCCAGCTGAGTCCCGATAAGCGCGACTACAAGCAGAACCCCGATGTAGGTAAACCCCTCCTGCGATCGTATCGACCGGCATCCCCGACAAACGCTCAGCCGGCGCAAAGCTGGTCCCCTCCGGCCGTTACCAGTCACTGTAGGAGCCCCCACCCGTGGCTGTCCCTTCCGCACCGCTTTTCACGTCGTAGACGCCTCCCTTCTCAGGATCGTCAGGCGGAATCACACGCCAGGTCGTCGATGTCTCCGTAAGCGGATCGATGGGGACGGCGCGGAGATACTTCTTGGTGGCCAAATCTTGAAGCTGGTCCGGATACCTTCCAACGTCGCCGAAATGTTTATCCAGGGCGTCCCGCATGATCCAAAGGTTTTCCCTCATGACCACTTCTTTAGATCGTTGCACGCTGGAGAAATAGCGGGGTACCGCCAGGGTCAGCAATGTCGAAATGATGGCCAGGACCACCAGCAGCTCGATGAGAGTAAAGCCCTGCGCGTCCTGTCGATTGCATAATCGCATCGCACCACCCTCTACCACTTCGAATAGGGAATGCCGTTCAACCCGACACCCTTATTCAGGGAATACACATCGAAGACATCGTTGCCGGGACTCGGTTCCTCCGGCGGGCTATCGTAGCTCCTGAGCCCCCAGGTCTCCGCCGCAGACACCGATGGATCTGTAACCAGTGGATCGCGCGGAAGCCGGCGCAAGTAGATAATGCGCTTCTTCTTCTGACTCGTCTGATCGACGACCCCTTCCGTAAGATCCTTCAATGACTTGGGATACCCGGAATCCATCGTGCCCTTGGCAATGCGTCCGGCATCGAAATCTCGTCGGTGGGCGTCGATTGCCTCGCGGATCTGCAGCAGCGATTGTCTGAGTTCCTGCTCTTTGCTGCGCTGTGAGACCAGGCTGGCAAGGGGCATGGCGGCCGAGGCCAGCACTCCAATGATCGCCACAGTCATGACCATCTCCACCAGCGTAAAGCCCCGCTCAGCTCGGATCCGCTCGTTCATGGAACCTGCCCCACGCTTTCCGCGCCTTCGTCCTGGACCGGCTCATTTTTAGCCGGAACCTCGGAGGCATCTTCGACGGCGCCTTTTTTCGTTCCTTCCGGGTCCAGAGCGGGGGTCGGCTCATTTCTCACCGGGCTTTCAGGAGGATTTCCAGCAGCGGCCGGCGCATTCACTGCCTTACGACCGTTGGCTTTCTTCCCGCCAACCGAAGCTGTGGCAGAAGCTGGCTCATTTTGAGATGGGCCCTCGGAAAGATTTCCTACAACGGCAGCCCCCATCGTCACAGTCGCAGGCAGCCCGGCGGCCCCCTTCGATTCCACAATGGACCTGCGCCAGTTCTCACCCATCTTGACCGACAAGGGAACGCCTCGCGAGCTTTCTGTGCCGTACAAAATTTCTGACGACGCACTGTCGGGGCGCTTGCCATGCCGGATAATATGGGGTGTGATCGACAGCGCAATTTCCACTTTGTTCTTATCAGTCTTATTAGACGAGAAGAGCCGACCGAGGATCGGAAAACTACTCAGTCCCGGCACCTTGCTGACCGTCTCACGTTCAGCGTCACTGATCAGCCCTGCCATGATCTGGGTTTCGCCATCCCGCAATCGCAATACGGTCGAGGCAGCCCGCGTGCCGACCTGATAGGACAAGCTATTCCCGGCTGAGACCTCTTTCACAATGTTACTGACTTCCAGGTTCAGCTTCATGGAGACTTCGTCATCCCAATAGATCGTCGGCTCCACCTCGAATTTCAACCCGACCTCGAGGTACGTCACACTGCCGGTCACCACACTGCTGCCTCCCCCGGCGATCGGCGTCACCGCGTTTGTGAAGACAGGCACCCGGTCTCCAACGTGAATCTTGGCCTTTTCGTAATTCCGCGCTCTGATCCGCGGGCTGGAGAGGATATTGACATTGGCGTCTTCCCTTTTAAGATTAATCGTCGCTGTGAGACTCGATACACCTGTGTGCGCGCGATCGAATATGAGACCTTGGAGCGTCTGAACCGCCGTAGCTCCTGCGGCCGCGACGGGGCCGAGGACGTTGAAGTTGACCTGGTTGGGATACTTGATACCGATCTCTTGCAGCTTCGAGCGCGTGATTTCCACGATTTCCACTTCCATCATGACTTCCGAATCCTCCAGGTCGAGCGAAAAGAGGAGCTTCTCGGCCATGCGGACCACCTCCGGCGTATCCCTCATCACGAGCAGCCTCGCATGCTCGTCGATGAACAGGGACTTGGTGTCCAGCATCACCTTCAACAGGCTCATCGCCTGCTTGGGGTCTGCGTTCGTGAGGTGGAAGGACTTGACCATCTGCTCTTCGTAGCGCCGCCGTTTGTCCGGCGTGTCGGGATAAATTAAGACGATGTTATCGGCTAAGAGTTTTCTCTCCAGCGCATGCTGGGCGAGCACCATGTCCAGCGCCGACTCGATCAGCATATCCTTCACAAAAATGTTCGTTTTGGCATCGCTCTTCACGTCTTTATCGAGCACGAAATTGATGCCGCTGGTGCGCGAGAGCGCCTCGAAGACCATGCCCAGTGGAGACTCGCGGAACTGCAACACGGCGATTCGATCCTCTTTCAAGCGCAGCTTCGGCTTGACCGGCTCGGGAGGCGGGCTTTGCGAGAGAATACGGTCCAGCATTTGTTTCGCTTCGATGTTGTTCGGGTCCGTGCTCAAGATATGCCCCAGCTGCGCCTGAGCTTCCTTGAGTTCATTGTGGCCGATCAGATCCTTGGCCATCCGGATCTCGAGCTGGTTCATTTCCGCATTCTTTGTCGACTCGAGGCCGGCCAACGCTTGCGCATTGGCTTTGTCCAGTTCCAGCACGTGCTCATAGAGCCGGCGAGCCCCCGTAAAGTCCGAAGCGGCGCGAGCCGCATCCGCTTCCTGAAGAACGCGCTGGACGACATATTTTCGCGTCATGCGCAACTGGGTCTGTAAGAACGCACTGTCCGGATCTTTTTTCACCGCGTCCTCCATCTTGGCCAGCCCAATCTCCAATCGCCCGGCATTGATGTCCGACATCCCCTCGTTGAATAGCTGGGTGGCGCTGCAGCCGGCGAGCCAACCGGCGAGGAAGGCACAGCCGAGTATGCGTGTCCAGAACGTGGCGCGAATAGAGCGTGTCATGTTGCAGACCCCATGCTAATGGTTTGCTTGCGATCCAACGGCAGGTAGGTCACGTTCAACTGCCCCCCCTCTTCGCCATCGATGGAATACATGGAGTCGAGGATTTGTCCGACCTCAACGGTGTACAGTTTGTTATCCTTGATCAGAAAATAGATCGTCTGCCCGGACAATTGCCGCTGGACTCCGGCAAATTTGAATGGAAAAGGCGGAGTTGGAATCACGACAGGCGGCGGTGGCTCTACCACAACCGGCTCGGCCGGCACCTCCTCAACAATCACCGGACTTGGCGGCGGAGAGGAGGGCGGAGGCGCAGAATGCGACCCGGCCTTTTTAGATTTTCCCTTCGAGCGAGGCCCGTCCTGTTTAGAGGAGGAGGACGGGGAAGAGGATAATGGAGACGAGTTCTCCTGTCTCACACCATCCGGAAACATATCGTACACACTCTTCCCGGTCACCCGCTGATTCAGCTTGCCGAGATCGAGACCGAGATTCCCCTGAGGACTCACCGCCGGGCTGCCTGCGGACCCGACGGCAGCCTCAAGAAGAGCCGCCATAAGAGAAACGAGCATCAGGTATTTCGACGTGGAGGTGACCATCAGCTGTCTCTCCGTAAAAAAAGAGTAAAGCTGACCGTCGTCTTTGCCTGAGTGCCACCCATCATATTCTTCTCGACATCCACTTTTGCGAGAGCCGCACTTGGAATCTCGGCCAACACCGCCCTCAAGAACTGGCGTACGTTGAGATAGGGACCTACCAACGGCAACGAGGCTTCATAACGGATCAGACGGCCTGAATGGTCGTCGATCACATGATAATGGCCGGCCTGCAATACCAGGCGCTGCTTTTCAGCCAATTGATTGATCTTCCGCAACGTCTCCGGCACTTCCTTGGCCGGGGGGAAAATGGCATAGAAGTCAGACAGTTGTTCTTTGGGGGTGCGGGGAGCCATGGCGGGAGATGCTCCCGGTCTCTGGACACGCACCAGAGAAGCTTCGAGTTCGTCCAATATCTGTGCCTGTTCTGCTTCGAGGGTGAGTACCGCAGACAGGTAAAACATCACCGCAAACGCACAGAGGCCAAGACCAACGGCGCCCGAAACACCAAGCCGCTGCACCCACAGTGTGAGCGTCCATCCCATGTGCCCCACTGACGGAAGATTTCGCTTGGTCTTGGAGAGGCCCCCCTCGACGCTTGAAGCCGCAAGCCGCTGCCCCAGGAGTCTACGGGCCCACCCCGGCTGCGCGACTGACGGCTGGTTTCGTGTGGCCTCCTTGAGAGTGGTCATTCGGCCTGCCAGGATCTCGCCCCAATGAATCGGCAGCCGACGCAGTAGGCTTGCTTTCTGGGCCTGCGGCGCAGGGTTGGTGACCGCCGATGTCGGCCCTGTTGATCTGAGGAAGCCGCCGAAGTTCATGTTCGCACTCTCCACTCCGCCACGATAGAAAACCGCACCGGCTTCGCGTGATCCTTCTCTTCCCTCTGATGACGGCTGAGGTATGCATGATCGATGATGTCGAATCCCGCCAGTTGCGTCACGAAATCCAACAGGACATCGAAGTCGGCCGCTCGCCCATCGATCACCACTCGCTGTTCGCCCACGTCCGGATGGATGGCCATGAGGGCGATTCGATCACTGTGCCGGCCCCACACCTCTTCCACTGCGATGAAGAGCGGATCCCACGGAATGGTGAGCTGGCCCAACACAGTCTGGGATTCTTTGATGTCCGCGCGAAAGGTCTTGAGTTCCTCCGTCAACTTTTCCTTTCCCATGCGCTCCCGACCCGTCTGCTGCCTGAATGCCTCGATCTTCTCCATCACGAGAGCAATCTCTTCCCCGAGATACCAGTAGTACGATCCGGTCACCGCGACCAGGAACAGCCCGATGCCCAACCAGGCAGCCCCCTGGCTGGTCCACCACACCACCCGGTTGGTATAGTCGAGCCTTAAAGGATGCATGAGAAATGTCTTGCCTCCTCAACCGCCTGAGGACACATGAAAGTCGCCCCCTTCCGGTTGCCGTTGCGATCCAGTTCACCGAGAAATCTCACGGGGAGCCCCATGGACATCGAATCGGTCTCCGCACGGGAAGGCGCCAATAGATACAGGGCGCCGGGCGGGACGGACTCCTCGCCGATCAGTCGCTCCCGTGAAAGCCATAGGGAAAGTTCCGAAGCCCAGTCGCCCTGTGTTCGCCAGCGCCGCAGCGCAACCCAACGGTTGCGGCCCAGGAGGGCTCCGCACAGCATGCCGCGCTCCACAGTCACGAACCACTGACTCTCTTCACGAAAATCCTGCTGCCAACGGTTAAACGATGCCATGAGCAGAGGTTCCACACTCACGAGCTTCGTGTGGCTCGCCGCCGCCGCCAGGGTCAACCGGCTCATGAGAGACTCGTCCAGCGCACTGGCGACATGAGATTCGCCCGGCCTGTCGAGGCTCATCCGGATCGCCCAGTTCTTGGCGACCGGGCCATGGGTCACCGCAAAATGGCGCCGGGCAAGCACCAGATGTTCCTTCTCGTTGCTCAAGTCGTTGCTCCAGGGCACCAAGACATAGCGCACAAAATGGTTGGAGAGGATGATCCGGAGCGATGCCCCCCGCCACTGGGGGTTGGCCGCTAAGTAGGCTTCCAGCGCTGCGGCAGCCGGCTCCCAGCCGGCGGAACCCTCTGACGAGCCGGATACCGGCACCGTTGTCGTTGCCGTAAGTCCCGGGCGAAAACCGCGGGGCCGATGCGCCACCAGCAACCGGTCGGGGCATAGGAGGATGCTAAGCTGGTCAGCCCACAAAGGTAACACGGTTGATCTCCTCCAACGTGGTGATGCCTTGACGAACGAGATCCATTGCAGAGTCCCGGAGAAAACGAGTACCGGTTGCCCGCGCCGTATCTTTAATCCGGCGGATCGGTTCTTTCGCGATGATCCGCTCGCGAATCTCGTCGGTGAGCAGCAGCACCTCCGCAATGGCCCTGCGTCCTTTGTATCCGGTGCCATAGCAGTCCTTGCAGCCGCGGCCGGTTCGAAAGTTGAAGTTCATTGCCTCCGCGTCGGCCAGCCGTGACGCGGCCAGAAGTTTGCTGTCAGGATGGTAGGGCTCGATACAATGGGGGCAGAGGATGCGCAAGAGGCGTTGCGCGATGACCCCGTTCAATGCCGAGACGAAATTATAGGGCTCCACGCCCATATGGATGAATCGCCCGATGATGTCCAGCACGTTGTTGGCATGGACCGTTGCCAAGACCAGATGCCCTGTCAGTGCCGACTGAACAGCGATCTGAGCCGTTTCCGAATCCCGAATTTCTCCGACCATAATCTTGTCCGGGTCGTGTCTCAGGATCGAACGCAGCCCGCGGGAAAACGTCAAGCCTTTCTTTTCGTTGACGGGAATCTGCAGAATCCCCGGCAGCTGATATTCCACCGGATCTTCGATCGTGATGATTTTGTCCTTGCCCTGGTTCAGCTCGTTGAGCACGGCATAGAGAGAGGTCGTTTTCCCGCTCCCCGTCGGGCCTGTGACCAACATCAAGCCGTAGGGCTCGGAGGCGAGTCCGCGGATCTGCGTCACCGTCTGCTCGTCGAAGCCGATCATATCCAGCCGGAGCCCCTGACTCTGCTGCGATAACGACTGCTTGTCCAGAATACGAATCACCGAGTCTTCTCCATGGATGCTGGGCATCACCGACACCCGGAAATCCACCGCGCGGCCAAGAACAGCCAGCTTGAAGCGGCCGTCTTGGGGAATCCGCCGCTCCGAGATGTCCAGTTCCGACATGACCTTGATGCGGGAGATCGCCTGCTCGGCCATTTCCTTGCCTTCCACCACTTTCACTTTCAGCAGCACCCCATCGATCCGATACTTGACCGTGAGATCCGACGTTCCCGCTTCAAGATGTATGTCGCTGGCGCCGAGCTTGAAGGCATCATAAATCGTCGAATGCACCAGCTTGACTACGGGGCTGGTTCCTTCGCTGATCGATTTGATCGACAGATCCTCGATGGCCTCGGACGCCCGGCGTCCCTCCGGGCCGAGCGCGAGCACATCGTCCATCGCGCGGGCCTCGGCCTCGTACTTCGCGAACATCGAGAGCAGCGCGGTGCGATGGACCAGAACCCACAAGGCAGGATCCCGGAGTTGCTCATTCACCCAGGCTTGCCTGGCCGGATCGAACGGATCGCAAAAGGCCACACAGAGAAGGCTGTCCCCGTCTCGGAACGGCAGGCATTCGTGCGCCACCGCTTCGGGGTAGGAGATACTGTCGAAATTTGCCTCGCAGGCATTCAGTGCATCGTGGCTCAGGCAGCGGTACTGGAGGGTCGCGGCCAGTTTCGCCGCGAACTCGTCATGGTCCAGCTTCACCTGATCCTCCAGCGTCTCGATCAGCCGCCGTTTCTCACGAGAGGCGCCGGTTTTCGCGAGCGACAACTCGCTCGATGAGAATCCGGCGTATCCGGCAATCGTGGACTCGGTCTGGTTCATTGGATACTCCCCGCGAGTTCAAACATGGGGAAATACATGAGGAGCACGATCGTTCCGATCACGAGGCCGATGGCGGCCATCAGCGCCGGTTCGATCAATTTCGTGAGCCAATCCAGCACGCGCGCGATGTCTTCGTCATAGAAGACCGCGATCCGTTCCATCATCTCGCCCATCTGTCCGGTCCGCTCCCCGACTCGCAACATGCGGTGGGCGACCGGAGTGGTCAATCCGTGCGATTCCATCGCCTGGGAAACCGGCTTTCCTTCGCGGAGATCCCGCACCGCAGCGTGAAGCGGCCCGCGCAATGACAGGGGAAGAATGCCTGAGACCATCTCGATGGCGGCCACGATCGGGATACCGCCCCTCACCAGCATGCCCAACGTGCGATAGAAACGCGCCAGATCGAATACCTTGAGCCGGCTCCCGATAGCCGGGATTGATCGAAGTTGTGACAAGACCCGCGCTTTCACGGCGGGAAGCGTGAGACCGTAGGCAGAGGCGATCCCCACAAACGCCAGGCAGCCCATGGCCAGGAGGCCGTGCTCCTCCATCACCTTTCCCCACTCCAGCAACAGCTGCGACAACACCGGAAGATCCTTGCCCGCGTCTTCATAGATGCGGCTGAACTTGGGCACGACATACATCATCAAGAACAGCATCACGAGTCCGCCGACGACGAGCAGCACGATCGGATAGATCGAGGCGCTTACGAGCTTCTTACGAATCTGATCCAGTTGCACCTGGTAGGCGATATACCGGGACAGGGCTTCGCGAAGATCGCCGGTTCTCTCGCTCGCACGAATCGTCGCGACATAGAGCGCAGGAAAACTGGAGGGCAACTGTTCGACCGACGAGGAGAACGCGAGCCCTTCCCGCAGTTTGGTCAGAATCTGCTCCAGCACTTGCTTCAAATCCGGATGGCGCTCTTTTTCCCGGAGTGTCTCGAGCGCTTCAACCAACGACAGACCAGCCCCCAGTAGGGCGATCAGTTCTTGGCTGAACAGAGTCAGAGGAAAAGTCGTCCTCCGCTTGAGATACGAAGCCAATCCAGCCCGTTTCGAACGGAGCGTCAACACCTCGTAGCCCAACCGCTCGACCTGACGGCGAGCATCGTCGGCATCGACGGAGTCGACGCTCAGCTCCACCACACTCTCCAGCGACTGCATGGCCTTGACGTGGTACTGCATAGCCCCCTACCAGTTCGTGATGTCTTCGTTTTCGACCGTTCCACCCGGTTGCGCATCTTTGCCGAACGACCAGAGATCGAACTCGCTGTGCTCCCCGGGGAATTTATACGAGTAGGGACGGCCCCATGGATCCGTGGGAAGGGCTTTCTTCAAGTAGGGTCCCTGCCATTTCGCTTCCTCCGCCGGTTTGACCATGAGAGCGGCCAGTCCCTGTTCCGTGGAGGGATAGTGGCCTACGTCCAAGCGGTATTGATCCAGCGATTGCTCCACCGCAGTCAATTGGGCGCGGGCCGTCTTCGCCTCTGATTTCCCGATCTGTGAAAAGTATCGAGGCCCGACGAATCCGGCGAGCAGACCGATGATCACCATCACGACGAGCAGTTCCAGAAGGGTGAAACCCCTCTCCCTCTTGCGATTGCACAGGGGACAGCTCCCGGGACAGCGTAGATGTGGCATCGTAGTTTCCATAGCAGCTCCTTGAGTTATGTGGTCCGTTTTCCTCATTGTCGTTTGTACAAAGTCCCCTGGCCTCCAGTTATCTGGTTATAGGCTGATAAGCGATAGTATGGGGGGTCGGCAAACCGCACAATACCCTCTCTGGTAGGGCATTGCCCCTTCGTTGGAGGGACCGGAACGGGCCGCAAAAGTAGGGGGCGATAGGACGTGACGGCTGTCTGTGAATGGGGGGCTCGTTTCGAGTTTCGAGTTATCGGATCGATACGTACAATAAACTAGAAACATGCCACTAGAAACTAGAAGCGTCCCTGCCGCTTCTGGTGACTCGGAGCACCGTCTGGGCGATTTGCCGATGGTCCATCAGGGCCGGCAACGACACCCACCGGTTTGTCCTGTCGTTGCCGACAATGACAATCCCCGCATGTTGTGTCTTGTCTGCGTCACGGGCTGGGTCAGGATCGTAAAGGCCCATCGCCCGGCGTAACTGTTCAATCTCCGATTCGTTTCCTGTTAAGAAATGCCAACCGCTGAATTGCCCGAAGCGCCCGGCATACTCCTTCAATATTTTCGGCCGGTCTACTGCAGGGTCGAGCGAGATCGAGAGGAAAATGAGGTCGCGCCCGGCCCGGTTTCCCAGAAGCTTGTGGACCCTCGCGAGATTCGCCGTGGTCGGGCTGCAGCTCTGCTGACAGCTCGTATAGATAAAATTCACGAGGACGGTCTTGTCCTTGACCAGGTCATCGTAGAAGCGCACTGACTTGCCGTCTTGTGTCTGGAGAAGAATATTGGGGAAGGCGTCCGACGGTTTCCCCATGGAACCGTGCTGGTTCACATTATCCGGTTCCGAGGCGGAAGCCAGTGGGCCGCTCAGGCTCTCCACTGTGCTCGTGCCGGGAGACACCCCCCCCACAGAGCAGGAACAGAGAAAGATGATTCCCACACAGGCCACGAAGTCCCAGAAACCCCGTGACCGGCACGGAGCCTTTGCAGTCACAATTGATTGCCTCTTTTATCCATGTCGAAATCACAGTTTGGGAATCCCACTCCTCGATCTTCGACGCGATCGAGGTCGCCTGCCACATCGAAGTAGATACGATGCTCTTCTTCCAACTCCTCACAGGTCGGCACGACTCCGGAGACATCTGGATCGACTCTACTTTCTCCGTCGAGCGGGCTGGGAACCCCGCTCGGCCTGGGGTCATAGGCAATCATCATCCGCATATCCTCGTGTTCGATGTTGTGACAGTGAGCGACGAATGGGCCGGTGAAGGTGCGGAACTTGAGCAAGACCTTGGCAGTTTCCCCACCGTGAAGGTTGACCAAATCGCTGTTGAACGATCGCTCAAACGGAGGCGGGTTTCCGTTGAGGGTCTGGATTTGGAATCCCTCCAGGTGGGTATGAAACGGATGCCACCAGCCGCCCGAATTGTTTTCGATGCTCCAGTGTTCGGTGGTGCCCAGTTCCGGTACCGCATCGGCGCGTCTCGGATTGAAAAACCGGCCGTTGATCGTCCAGGCTCCGATCGACCGGTCAGTCCTGAAGCTTCGCGTTGCGACGACCTCATTCGGTGACACCCGTTCCCACTGGTCTCGAATGATCGTGCCGTCGGTGATCGTGACGTCATCGGCCACCGCTGGTCCTCTGACCACAAACTTCAGCAGCGGCGTGGGCCTATTCGGATCGACCTTGTCCCCCTTACGCCCGTCTGACTGGAGCATGATGTTGTCGAGGAACATCTCGTTCGGCGCGTTCCGAAAGTCGATGATCACGTCATGCCGTTGGCCCGGGGCAAGTTCAAATGTCTTCACAACACCGGCCTGGGGGAAGAGCCAACTGTCGGCTCCGAACACCAGGAAGGGCTGACCGCTGCTGAGCCGCAGCTGGTACATCCGCGCATTCGAGGCGTTCAAGATACGAAAACGATATTTGCGCCGCTGCACTTCAAAGAAGGGCTGCACCGTCCCGTTGACCGTAAAGACATCGCCGAGGCGGCCATTGTGGTCGAAGAAGTCGAAGGCCAGCGTTCCATCGGCGTTGAATTTCTGATCGGTCAGGGCCAGCCCGATATCGAATCCCTCTGCCGGATTTGGCAGAACCCTGTCCGCGATCAACTGTTCCTCACGTTCGTCGAACATGAGATAGAACCCGGCAAGTCCACGGCTCACGTTAAACCCCGTGATGTCCATCGCATGGTCGTGATACCAGATGGTGGAAGGAATCCACGTTGGGTCGAACGAACCTTCACAAGTTTTCGCGCGCCGGTCTGCTTGAGTCACGCGGGGAGCGATGTTGGGATAGTAATAATCCTTGGCTTCGCCGGCCAAGGTATAGAAGTCCGGCGCTCCATCCGCATGGGACGGCACATGGGAGCCATGGAGATGGACGGAGGATTCGATATCGTGCCCGGTCGTGTTGATGGGCCCTCGGTTTCTAGTGAGGTGATTCTCGTACCGGACCACGACCGGTTCCCGGAAGCGAGTAACGAAAGTCGGCCCAGGGGTTCTTCCCTCTTGATTGCTTGCATAGGCGTCGCGAAAGGCGAAAATCGGGGTGGAGATTCCGGGAAAGAATGGATGGACGGTTTCCTCGATGATGATGCGATATTCTTTTTCGTGGGCATGGCCGGAGAAGCGATTCCAGTCCTGACAGGGGAAGCCGGGAACGCGGCTATCATACTCAGGGGCAATGCCGTGAGCGACATCCTCGAACTGCCCGCGAGGGGCGCGTGGTTTCCCGTTTACGACTCCGTCTCGTTCGTACTGGCCCGGCGCAGGCGAAAGGGTGCCGCGAGGCCTGGCTTGGGCAATCGCAGGAATAAAGAGCGGCTGTGAAAAGGATCTGTAGCCGAAGAGCGTGCCGCTCCTGCTGGAGGGCGAGCCGCTTTGGCTGGAAGATGAGCCGCTCTTTCCAGAGGACGGGCCGCTCTTGGCCGATGCCTCGCTCGGTCCTTCCAGAAAGGGGACAGGGGACCGCCACTGTCCGAGTGTGAATGCGCCAAGAGTTGCGAGGCCGTACTTTACAAGGTTTCGTCGGTTGATAGGCTGAGACATGTTGACTCCTCTTACGTGAACGAGATAGGCGAGGCTCGTAGGCCGAAGGTCGGGATTCGACGCGTCGAGCACTTCAGCTTTCAGTCTTTAGCCTTCAGCCTGCCTCATCCGTTAACGTTTCACTTTTCACTTTTCACTTTTCACGAATGGCAAGGCCGGAGCCGCCAACCTTGCCGTCCTCACGTCCAGATAGGCCAGGAGATCTCCCACGTCCGTTTCCGATAATCCGAGATTGGGCATCAAGACGCCGGGAAATTTCGCTGAGAGCGCGACCGCGATCGGATCCTTTTTCGCCCGCATTAGATTAGGCGCTTGCAGAAACTGCGAGAGCCAGGCTCGATCTCTCCTCGACGTCACACCCTGGAGATCCGGCCCGACATGATCGCCCTGCCCGATCGTGTGACAGGAGGAACAGGCCTTGACGAAGAGGGCTTGCCCAGCCTGGCTCACGTAGGGGATGGCGGTCATTTCGGCGTAGGCGGTCCCCGGCTGACTGCCCCTCTTGGCCCGGAAGGCAGGATCCATATTCAGTATGACCAGGGCCAGCTTCCCCGTGTCCTCGAACAGGGAGGTGCGTTCCCATTCGCCGGTCGCGCCGTTCCCCGCCATCGCGCCGTTGTTGTGCTCCGCCAAGCTCTTGCTGCGCTCTCCGAGTTTATAGCGCACGATTGCAATGTCATCCGGCGTGCCTGTCAAAAACAGCCAGCCGGGCCCTGCATGAAAGGCTTCGGCATGTTTCTTCAGCACCGCCGGCGTGTCATGCAGCGGATCGAGCGTAATCGAGTACAAAAAAATATCGCGCCCGACATGGTCGCCCAATTCCTTCTGGACCTGCGCCATGCGGGCCGTCACCAGGGGACAGACTTCTTTGCAACTGGCATACATGAAGTTGATCAGAACGATCTTGTTCTTGATCAAGTCGTCGTAGAGACGAACCGTCTGCCCGTCCTGGGTCACAAGCGGCACGTTCGGAATGTAGGAAGCGCCCCAGGTCGCAGCAGGCGCCGAAGTGGCAGTGAGCGATCCGGAGAGGGCGCACAACAGCACAGCGCATGCCATAAGGCTCCACCGACGAGCGCTGGTGTGGCTCATATATTCCTTCCTTCGCGTTCGGGATCAGCTGGTTTCTAGTTTCAGGTTTCAAGTTCGACCTCGGAATTTCAGCAACCCGAAACGAATAACTTGAAACTAGAAACCTGAATCGCTTGAACACTTCACTGCGCAGAGGGACAGGCACCGTCGAAATGGCGGAGCCAGTCCCCTCAGTCCCTTCAGCCTAAACCCCTTCCCCTTACGCCGACACCTGCACGAAGACCCTCTGTTCGGTCTCGAGACCAGCGGTGTCGCGCGCCCGTACCCTGATCCGGATGCTCCCTGCCTGCGTCGGTGTCCAACTGACGACGCCCGTCGTCGCGTTGACCGAGAAATTATTGGGATCGTCGCCCCCCTTACGGTAGGTGATCGCATCGCCGTTGGGGTCAGTGGCATGCACCCTATAGTTGTAAGGCACCCCGACCTTCCCGGTCAGTGGCGGTACTGAATCGATGACCGGCGCCGCATTGTTGGCCCCCACCCTCACCGTGAAGGACTGCTGGACAAACAACCCGCCCACATCCGTCACCCGCACCGTCACGGGAAAGGCCCCATTCGCCGTGGGTGTCCAACTGATCAGCCCTGTACCCTGATTGATCGCCATGCCGGCCGGAATCGGCGCCACCAGACTATAGGTCAGCGTGCCCCCGTTGGCGTCTGTCGCGTTTACGTCGTAGCGATAGGCTGTGCCCACATTCCCCGTCAGGATCGGCGTCGAGGTAATCACCGGCGCCACTGCGATCAGTCCCACCGTGATGCTGAAGGACTGGGTCGCGAAGAGGGATTTGGGGTCCGCCACCCGCACCGTCACCTGATTGGCGCCCATCTGTCCCGACGTCGGCGTCCAGGTGATCAGGCCTGAAGCCGCATGGATGTTCATACCAACCGGCGCGGTTGCCAGACTATAGGTCAGAATATCCCCGTTCGCATCCGTGGCATTCACATCGTAGCTGTAGACCGTGCCCACCGTCGCGGCTAGGATCGGCGTGGAACTGATGACCGGCGCGGCCGAAACCGTCACCTGATTCCCCAAGGGGTTCCCCTCCGCCAGCACATCCGGCGTCATATAGGTGCAGCCGTCCGGCGAAGGAATCGGCGTCGGGATAATGTCCACATGGACGTTCGAGGATTTCGGATTGTCCTTGTCCGTCAGCACCTGATACCGCAGCAACATGGCGAAGTCTTCGTGCACCGTGTTGTGGCAATGGGCCACGTAGGCGCCGCCATATTCCCCGAAGCGCACCTGGAACTTGACTGAGCCGTTGGGCCGCAGCCGCCAGGTGTCTTTCCTGACCAGATTCTCCGTGGCCGGGATAGAGTTCGTGCCGCGATTCATGGTCACGCCCTCTTCGAAATGGAGGTGGATCGGATGGTCCCAGCCACCCCCACTGTTCTGATAGGTCCAATGTTCGACTTCACCCGGTTTCGGGATCAAGAGCGAGATGCGGTTGGCATTCAGCGAATGGGGCGTTTCTCCGTTGACCATGACGGTCCATTTGAAGTCCGCTTCCACGGGGCAATCTGGGGTGCACTCCCCCGTGAGGGGATCTCTCGAGTCTCCGTCCCCCTCTCTCCCAAACGTCACGTGGCGCTCGCGCACCGGGGCGACGATGGGAATCTGCGCAGTCAAGGTCGAGGGCACCCGACTAGGGTCCAGATTGCTATCGCTCGCGTGATAGGTGTGGCTTGGATCATCCACGCTCTCGACCTCATCCACGACTCGGAACTGCATGACCGGGCCGACTGCCGGATCTACCAGTGGATCAGCCGACTGAAACTGCGCCATGGCCTGCGCCAGCGACAGGGCTCCGTCCGGCTTATTCCCGCTGATCTGCTTCAACAGATTCACCAGGGTGATCGTGTCGCCTGGGCGGAACCGTGAGAAATCCACCACGATGTCGTAGCGCTCCGCCGGGCCCTGTTCGTCCAGCTGAGTCAACGTGATCGGACGGACCACGAAGTTGCCGTCGTTGGCGATGAATTGGAAGGGGACGCGGTTGCCGTTCTGGTCTGCCAGACACAAATAAATGAACCGCGACATGGAGCCGTTGATGAGGCGGAAGCGATATTTCCTCGGCAAGACCTCCATGTAGGGCTGCCAGGACTGGTTGACGGTCAGCAAGTCTCCCACGAACCCTTCGGTGGTGAAGATGTCGAAATGACATTGGGCGTCCTGATCTGTCCCTAAGTCGGAGATGAAGAGATTTACGTCGAAATCGAGGTTCCCGTAATCCAGCAGGCTACCGCTGGGGAGCCGGAGGTTCACGCCGTCGTCGAGCGTTTCGTTGCCGCGATCCGGCCCGCTGTAGTAGTTCATCATCGCCGCCATGCCCTTGTAGACATTCTCGGCAGTGAAGAAGAATCGATGGTCATGGAACCAGAGGGTGCCCTGCAGCTCCCGCCAGTCGCCCGGCACCTGGACTAGGCCGCCATGGCCATCGGGTCCTGACGCCCGTCTCTCCGTGGCGTCCCGATTGATCATGTCGTGGCGCGCTAGAGTGGTCCCCCAATGGTAGTCATAGAAAGTCCCTGGAAAGTGAAAGGCGTTGGAGGCGCCGTCGCTCTCCGCCCCGTTGTGGGCATTGTGGAAATGCGTCGACGGCTCGTTCCGGCCGAACCCGCCGTTGTTGGTGCGGTCCACCGGCAGGTTGTTGTAGGCCCGCATGACGATGCCCTCGCCATAGCGCCCCTTCAAGAGGGGGATCGGGAAGTGACCCTTCGCTCCAAATCCCTCGAAACTGTACGCGGGCCACATCCTGTTCGCTTCCTGGTCCGGCCAGTCCGGGTGGAACTTGGTCCCAGAGGCGCATTCGCCGAACGCCAGGGCGTAGCCGACTTGCGGGAAGAATTCTTTCCAGCGCTGATGTCCGAACCACTCGCCGGGCGGGCGCCCTTCCATGGGGCCTCGTTTGGTGATGGGGTTGATGAAGGGGTTCGCCGGTTTATTGCCCGCCGGGTGTGCGCTAAAGTCCGTGTGCCAGGAGAGGCGCTTGGCGGTCGGCATCCCGCCGCCACTCACCCCGCTGGAGGGCCACAGGGCCTCCCATTCACCGGTCGGCTGTACAAGTTTCGTCAGGGGCGTCGGGGGCACATAGGCGAGCCGATTCAAAGGCTGCGTATAGGGCAGCGCGCTCCCGATGGGCGACCGCGGGACGCCGATTGGAACCTGGGCAAAGGCGCTTTTGGCATAGGGACTCAGACCGTTTTTGCAGAGCAACAGCCCCGCCGACGTAAACAGTCCCCACTTGAAGAGATCCCGCCGGTTGATCTGGCCCTGGGAGAGCGCATTGACGATTTCCCAGCGATTATTCCGCGCATTCTCCGCTTCCCTGATGCGCCGCTTCGAAGATTTGAATGGTAAATACATGGAGCCGCTCCTTGGTACGGTTGAACAGTTTTTATAACCTAATTATCTATACGTATATCTC
>JANNIV010000047.1:0-6660 GCA_031405355.1 Nitrospira sp. | reverse complement strand
ATTCTCACCGGCATGCCGTTCATGGCACACGTCTCTGAGCGTGCCTATGTCGATGATGCCGGTCGACGGATGTATTTTGCCAAGCCTCCCGCGCGGATCGTTTCGCTGGCGCCCAGCATCACCGAAATGTTGTTTGCCATGGAGGCTGGAGATCAGCTTGTCGGAGTCACAGACTTTTGTGACTACCCACCTGAGGCCAGTAAGAAGCCGAAGGTGGGTTACTCTAATCCAAATATGGAAGTGTTGGTGGCGCTCCAGCCTGATTTGGTGGTGGCACCTAACGATTTTCTTAAGCCTGATATCATTGCCAAACTTGAGCAGCTGAAGATTCCGGTGTTTATTTTGGGGGATAAGAACGTCGAGGGGATCTTTGTTCACATCCAAACACTGGGGCGTATTGTCGGGCGATCGCAGAAAGCTGATGCAGTGGCTATGCAGCTCCGCCAGCAGGTAACGGCGGTCCAACAGCGCATTCAAGGGATGATTCCAGTGCGGATGCTCTATGTGCTGAATAGCCAACCCCTGATCACTGTCGGGCCAGGAAGTTTTATCGATCAACTGATTGGAATGGCCGGAGGGATGAACATTGCCGCAAAGAGCGCAACCCCCTATCCACGACTCAGCCTGGAGGCCGTGCTTCAGGAGGATCCGGAAGTGTTGGTGTTTCCTGTCGGCAAGGCAGAAGGCATCTCAGAAAGTGAACAACAGACCTGGCGTCAGTGGTCGACGATGACGGCGGTGAAGCGAGGCAGGCTTCATCAGATCTCTGCAGACTGGCTTAACCGGCCTGGCCCACGCATCGCCAAGGGGCTTGAATCGCTCGCGAATATTTTACACCCTGACAGTTCGCCCGATAGTCGAACCGAACGGTAACTCGATCAGCCTATGGCACTAACAGTTTCATCATGGGCCCATGCCGGTTCGGTGCTGACCGTCCATCGATGGATAACGGTGATCGGCGGGCTGCTGCTGGCCTGCGTGGCTGTCTTGGTGCTCTGTCTGCAGTTCGGTGCGACGCCAGTGAATATCGGCAACGTTGTGCCGGCGATCATGCACCTGTTTCGTGGAGACCTAGCTGGTTCACCGAGCCCGGAGACATCCGAGATCATTATGGTACAGATTCGGTTTCCCCGAGTGCTCATGGGTTTTCTCGTGGGGGGCAGTCTGGCGGCGGTTGGTGTGACGCTTCAAGCGTTGCTGCGAAATCCACTCGCCGATCCCTATGTGCTGGGCGTATCGAGCGGCTCTGCGCTCGGTGTTTCATTGGCCATCCTATTTGGAATCGGCTCCACCTTCCTGCTATTCCCCCTGCTGCCGCTGTTTGGGTTTGCCGGGGGCCTCCTGGCACTTATCCTGATCTATCGCTTGGCGCAGTCAAAAAGCCGATTGCCGATTCATAGCTTATTACTGGCCGGCGTCATTCTGAATGCTATTTTGACGGCGTTTATCATGTTCATCACCTCGATCATGGAACCGAATCGATCGGCGGGATTGATGGCATGGTTAATGGGGTCGCTGACTGCGCCGGGTTATCCGGCGCTGGGCATATTTTTCCTGTACGTCCTGTTTGTGCTCGCGGTCCTGATGCATAAAGCACAGCTCTTAAATGTGTTGACCCTGGGAGAAGAAACGGCTCGTTCTCTCGGTGTGGAGACTGAGGGGGTCAAGAAACATCTCTTCGCTCTGACGGCACTTCTCACCGGCGCGATTGTATCGGTGAGCGGCATGATCGGATTCGTCGGTATGGTCGTTCCTCATGTGGTGCGCCTACTCATCGGATCGGACCATCGGTTGCTACTTCCCGCTTCGGCGCTCGTCGGGGGCATGTTTCTCGCTTTGGCCGACACGATAGCCCGAACGATCATGGCGCCGGCAGAAATCCCGGTGGGGATTGTGACGGCGCTCGTTGGTGGTCCGTTCTTCCTCTATCTCCTCCTGTGGCGAAAAGATCGGATGTTGTGAAGTGACGACCCATACGATGGGAAGAACAAGTCCCTTGTTGCCAGTCGACGGCCCTGCCATCGAAGTTAAAGGGCTGTCGTTCCGCTATTACACGATGGAAGGACGAGGGAGAAAGTGGACGCTGGATCATCTCTCCTTCCACGTCGATGCCGGAGAAATCCTCGGTATCGTGGGGCCGAACGGGTCAGGGAAGTCGTCGTTGTTGAAGATTCTGTCCGGGCTCTTGCCGGTCGGTGAAGGGGATGTCTTGCTGGGTGGGCTCTCGCTTCAGAAACGGAGCCAGGCCGATATTGCGCGGTTGGTTGCGGTGGTACCTCAAGACTATGTGCAAGTCTTTCCGTTTACCGTGGTTGAGACTGTCTTAATGGGACGGTTTCCGCATCGGACCGTCCGTTGGTGGAGCATGGGAATCGGTGATGAGACTGCGAACGATCTTGCCTGTGCGCACCAAGCCATGGTCGATACCGATGTTGTGTCTCTGGCCGATAGGTTGGTGTCCGACTTATCCGGGGGCGAACGGCAGCGAGTGATGATTGCCAGAGCCTTGGCTCAGGAGCCGAAAATTCTGTTGCTCGACGAACCGACGGCATTTCTCGACATCAACCACCAGATTGAGGTTTGTTCGCTCGTCGCAAGACTAAGGGCTGAACGGAGATTGACGGTTGTCTTGGTGTCGCACGATCTAAATGTCGCGAGTCAGTATTGCGATCGTGTGCTGATGCTCAAGGAAGGCGGGCTCTGCCGTATCGGTTCGCCGGAGGAGACCATTCGTCCGGATGTACTTCGGATGGTGTACGGATGCGATGTGGTCGTGGATGCCCATCCCCAGACGGGCCGGCCGCGTGTGACAATGCCGATGAGTACGGTGTGATATGAAGACCGGCAGAATTGCGCTCTTGCATCTTGAGACGATTCCTGGAGCCGTCGAGCACAATCAGCAGGTGATTGTCGAAGCGGTCAAACAAGCCGCTTCAGGTGGTGCACAGTGGATCGTGACTCCGGAACTCGCCGTGTGTGGACTTCAATTTCCTCGGGTCATCGGCACGGACTGGATACAGCCGCAGCCGGACCCATGGATGTATCGCCTCTGCCGACTGGTAAAAGATTTGAAGCGGACCCTGTTTCTTGCTTGTCCGGAACGGGACTCTGGGCGGCTTTATAACTCTGTCTTTGTCATCAATTCACGCGGCGAGATTATTGGAAGGCATCGCAAGATCAATGTCACAAGCGATTCTCTCTCATGGTCAAGTCCCGGAGAGGCTGTAGTTCCGCTCCAGTGTGATGGGCTTAAGGTTGGCCTATTGGTGTGTGCCGACGCCTTTACGCCTGGTATCGCCGCCACCTTAAAATCTGGGGGCGCACAAATTCTTGTTTCTCCTTCTTCCTGGGGCCCTGGCATACATGGGCCGAACGGTGAATGGGAGGAGCGAACCCGTGAGACTGGGCTGCCACTGATTGTGTGTAACAGAACCGGGGCCGAGAAGACGCTCGATTTTTGGAAGGCTCAAAGTCTGGTGGTGAAGAATGGGAGACGCCTCCTTTCACATGCCTCCGAGCAATCTGCTGTTCTGGTATTCGATTGGAGCTTCACCACCATGACTCCGCTATCTACTGCCTATCGAGCAGAGTATCTTGGCGCATGATCTTTTGGCGACAGTGCTCGGCTGGAAGACAGTCAATCGCATTGGTCAATCGGAAGACTTTGGAAATGAGCCTGGTTTTACTCGTATACACGAGTGATGATGGACGAATGACGAGTTTCGCAACAATGAAGAGGATGTGCCCCACTCTTCATTGCAGAATAAACCAGGGGTACATGTTGTCACAATCAGAGAGGGAGTTTTAGGAGAAGGCCGTCAGCGACGGGGAAGATGGTGCAAAGCCATCACGGTGCCGCCACTGTAAGCGGGGAGTAACTCTGCACAAATGCCACTGTGCGCTTGGCGCATGGGAAGGCGCAGGGGAACGACGATCCGCAAGTCAGGAAACCCAGCTGACGGATGTTTCCACACAACCCTTCGAGTCAAAGGGAGGTTTAGTATGTGGTCTGTTATCCGGTATCGATCCGTCTTGTTTTCTGTATGCGCGTTTCTCAGTTTTTCCGTCATGTGGTCTGTGACCGCCTTCGGTGAAGGGCCCGCCAAAGCTGAACCAGTTCTTGAAACCAGAGAGGTGGTTATCTCCGCAACGAAGACTCCTCTTCCTGTTAGCCAAGTCACCAGCGCGGTGGAAGTGATCAAAGGGGAAGACCTCGAAAAGAAGAAAATTAAAACGGTAGCCGATGCGCTGCGTCTGGCTCAAGGGGTGGTGATCTTTTCAAATGGTGGCCCAGGTACTACAGCTAATGCCAGAATTCGCGGAGGCAAATCCGAGCATACGCTCGTAGTGATTGACGGCACCATTGTCAATGACCCCGCTACAGGTGCATTCGATTTTGCCAATCTAACCACTGACAACATAGAGAGCATTGAAATTCTTCGAGGTGCACAGAGCATGCTGTGGGGAGCTGATGCTATAGGTGGTGTGATCAATATCACGACGAAGAAAGGCTCTGGAAAACCAACTGCCAGCGCCTTTGTCGAGTATGGGTCATTCGCATCGGTGCGAGAGGGAGCACAAGCAAGGGGGACGAAAGGGCCAGTTGATTTCTCCTTTGCGATATCCCGATGGGATACCAGCAGTTTTTCCGCAATCAACTATCGGCGAGGAGCCACAGAGCGCGATGGGTATCACAATTGGCAAGCATCATCGCGTATTGGTATTGCCCTCCCTAATGATGGACGGCTCGACTTTAACCTCCGTTGGTGGAACGCGAATGTAAGTTTTGACGGGCTAGCCGGTGACTTGGCCTCTTCACCCGCTGATATTTTTGGCTCCAGAGGCACGAACAGAGATCTCATTCTTAGTGGGAGTTATGAACAGCCATTGACAAGCTGGTGGTCACAAAAATTAACACTTGCACAGAGTAAATCGAGATCACGACAGAATAGCGGTCCGACGGGGCGTAATCTGGTCACAGGTGAGACGATGAATCCAGATCCAAGCTGCGGTTCTACTCCTCCATTATTTATAGGGTCGAACTGCTTTTTCCCATTCACCTTCGATTTGGAAGTGGTTAATCGCCGTGTGGAATGGCAACACAATTTTCAGATCGGCAAACCGTTACTACTGACCGCTGGCTATCAGTTTCGTGAAGATCAGGGCAACAATCCAAACAGTTTTGGAACACCTGGAAACCGGATTCTCTCCTCTCACGCAGGATTTGCCCAGGCGCAGGTAAACATTCAGGATCGGTTACTCATGACCGCAGGGGTTCGTCACGACAGCTATAATGCATTCGGTGAAGCCACAACCTACCGAGTGACCGGCGGATATCTTATTCATGAAACGGGGACAAAGATTCGCGGCAGCTACGCCACGGGTTTCCGGGCCCCTACGATGAACCAACTGTTTTTCCAGGACCCCTCGTTTCCGTCACCAATCCCAGATCTCAAGCCAGAGAAAAGTAAGAGTATGGATATCGGAATCGAACAGAGATTCCTTGAGGACAAGCTTAAACTCAATGTCGGATACTTCTGGAACCACTATGAGAATCTAATCCAGTTTGTTTTCAATCCGCCTATTATAGGCCTCCAGAATATCGGTCAGGCTAATAGTAAGGGCTATGAATTGGGGTTCAGTTTCCAGGTTTTAACAGAACTTGAATTTCACGGGCAATACACGGCGACTCTGACTCACAATCTCTCCCCCCAGGCCATGGGAGCACGACTTCCACTAACGCCGGTGGATTCAGCGAGCGCAGGAGCGACGTATCAACCAATTGACCCGCTTCGTATTACTTTGGATTATAGATATGTCGGGTCAAGAGTGAACTCATTCCCGGTCGCTAACATGCAACACTTCAATGTGGTCAATGCGTCCGCCAGCTATGATGTGACTAGAAATTGGCAGGTCTTTGGGAGAGTGGATAATCTGTTGAATGAGAAATATGAAGAGATTTTAAATTTCGGAACTCCAATTCGGTCGGTCTTTGGTGGTGTGAAATTCATCTACTAAAGAATATTATGAATTTTCCCCGACTCGTCATCGCCGGCACCCAGAGCGGTGTCGGCAAGACGACGGTGACACTGGCAATTCTGGCGGCCCTGAAAGCTCGGGGCCGCCTGGTGCAAGCGTTTAAGGCGGGGCGGACTTTATCGATCCGGGCCATCACAGCGCCGCCGCTAGCTAGCGCGCTGGTACATTTCCCTCCGTGAGTCCCGGATGTCTGATATGACTGAGCAAGACGAACATAAAGCGAGGATGGCACGGCTCAAGGCTTCCGTAGATCGGCGCATTGAGGCGGCGCAAGAAGAGAAAGGCTTGCTGATTGTCTATACGGGCGCCGGAAAGGGAAAGACCACGGCAGCGCTGGGGATGGCCTTACGATGTCTCGGCCATGGCATGAAGGTCGGTGTGGTGCAGTTCATCAAGGGCGCGATCGATACGGCAGAGGAACGGGCGCTCAAGTCTTTTGGCGATCGCGTTACCTTTCTCCGCATGGGCGAAGGGTACACCTGGGAAACCCAAGATCGTGAGCGGGATACGAAGTTCGCTCAAGAGGCTTGGGATGCGGTCTGTGCTGAACATGCCCGGCAGCTTGACGTAGCCGATCATATGCTGGCGGCCGATGCCGCCACCGATGAGGCCGACCCGGAA
>JANNIV010000046.1:0-16420 GCA_031405355.1 Nitrospira sp. | reverse complement strand
ATGGCGACATTTATAATTTCCGGCAGCCGGGGTACTGATGATCCTACCATGGCAACACTGCCGTTCATGGCAGCGAAGGTTGCAAAGGAGCAAGGGCACGAGGTTGTGCTCTGGCTTTGGAACGAATCGGTCACGCTTGGGCGCAAAGGAACCGCCGATCATGTGACGGGGGTGAATCTGACGCCGCTCAAAGATGTACTGGCAGCCGTGCAAGCGGCGAATATTCCCATCTGGGTTTGCGGGGCCTGCGCCGTGGCGCGGCAGATCGGCGCGGGGGATCTTGTTTCTGGCGCGACGATCAAGGGCATGCCGGACTACATCAAGGCCGTCGCCGAACGTGACCGCAACGTGGCATTCTGATTCTCCTTCGCCGAGTGCCTCGAAGCTTCCACCCTTCGCAGACGAAGCGACTGCTTCGGCGGAGTAGGCTGCTGTGGGATATGAAGGCGAGGAGAACCCTCCGTAGCCTTGGCGAAGGAGGGTAGCGGCTTTGGAGAATTTCGCAGGAGACCCCGCAGCGTGCTGCGGGGAGCTTCATTCCGCATCAAAAAAAGGAAGCTCTGTATGGCAACCGAAAGTGAATCGACTGGAAAGTCAAAGGGCCGAGCCGGTCGGCGTGATGAGGCGGACATCGATGAACGCAATGAGCTGGAGACCATTCCCACGATGGTGCCGCGGGAAGGGGATGGCTATCGACTCCCGCGCACCGGATCTGTCGGACAGGGGCTGGGGCGTATCGGCGAATTGGGCAGTGCCTTGACCGAGGATGATCTCCGAAGGGTCAATACGAGAAAAGGTTTTATCCAATTGCTCGAGAGCAAAGCCGTCGATATCGAGGAGGTGCGCAAGACACTGCTATACGAGCAAGACTTGCGGCAATTACAAGTTGAATTGGTCAGGCTTCAACGGTGGGTTCAGAACAAGGGTGAACGAATTGCGATCCTGGTTGAAGGGCGCGATGCGGCAGGGAAGGGCGGCACGATCCGTCGATTCACCGAGCATCTGAACCCCCGCGCCATGCGGGTGGTCGCGCTGCCAAAACCCTCGGATGAGGAACGGGGGCAGTGGTACTTTCAGCGCTATATCCGCCAGCTGCCCAATAAGGGCGAGATCGTGTTCTTCGACCGCAGTTGGTATAACCGGGCGGTGGTCGAACCGGTGATGGGATTCTGCAACAAGAAGGAACACCAGCGATTTCTACAGCAGGTTCCGGAATTCGAACATATGCTCTACGAAGACGGCGTGACGATCATCAAGTTTTGGTTCTCCATCTCCAAGGAGGAGCAGGCGAAGCGATTCGACGCGCGCCGGCAGAATCCGCTCAAACAATGGAAGTTAAGCCCGGTCGATGAAAAGGCGCAAGAGCTGTGGGATTCCTATACCCGGTACAAAGAGGAAATGTTCAGCAAGACGCACACGACATTCAGCCCCTGGATTATCGTCAAGGCCAACGATAAGCAGGCAGCGCGATTGGAAAGCCTCCGGTACGTACTGAATTTGTTGCCCTACAACGGCAAGGACGAAGCCCCGATGCGTCTAGCGCCGGATCCCAACGTGATTATGCGATTCCACCGTAAGATGGTGGAGCTGGATTTGTAATGAATGGGCGAACGCAGCACGGCGCAAGAGCAAGGCCGTTCCGAATGAGGCAAGGGGCGTGGTCAATCCAAGACACAACGAATATAGGAGGAACCAAACATGATTAGTGCCTTTCGATATGCAGCCATCCTCATATGGGGGTCAGTGGTATTACTCAGTGCTAATGTCCAAACCGTTCGAGCGGATGGAGATCATGGAGGAATGATGTGTGGCGACATGTGTGGAAGCCACGGTCAGATCGATCAGGCCGGGCACAGTAGCCATGACCTGAAGCATCTCCTTAAACATGGGAAGGAGATCGGCCTCACACCGGAGCAAATCAGCAAGCTGAAAACGATGCAGCTTGACCAGAGCCGCGCGCAAGCCAGAGCGGAAGCCGACATCAAAGTCGCAACACTCGAGTTGCATGCATTGGTCGAGGATGAGCAGGCTGACTCGGCAGCGATTCAGGCCAAAGTGGACCAACTCAAGAAGGCGGAAGGCGGTCTTTTGTTCATGGCGATCAGGACTCGACGCGGCGCGATGGCAATATTGTCTCCCGAACAGCGCGAAAAAGACCAGGCGATGCGGGAGAGGATGATGGGGGGAGAGGGCCAGCATTCCGGTGGAATGAGTGGAATGAGTGGAATGAAAGGCATGGGGCATGGGAAAGGTGGAACAGCTGAGCATAAACATTAAGGCATCAGTCCGGCAGATGAAATGCCTTGCACCATCCTGAAGTTGAGTTCCTGCTTCTATCGCGTGTGTAGTGAGAGGTGGCATGAAATACTTGAATCCAATCTCACGAAAGTGGCTCACATCGATAGGGACGAGTAAAACGAAGCGAGTTGGGATTTCTAAGACAAGCTTGGCGCACGTTTCGCATCGTGGCAGCGGAGGGCATAAACGGATGCGGAGCGAAGCTGGCCGGCGCTGGGTCGCGGTTCACAATAACCAGTATCACACCAAGAGGAGATTGCCATGACAACGTTATCCAGACCGGGAGTTCCTGCCGGAGGGTTCAAGACGATTGGACAAGTGCGTGCCACGAACGATCTTGTGTTTACTCGAAAACAGAATGCGATGGGGATCGCCGTTGAGTTGCTTACGACGCATACGCCAGGAGCGCCAGTGGTCGACGGAGAGGGGAAGTTCGCCGGATTCATCAGCGAGTTCGACATCCTTCGGGCGCTGGAAGCGGGGAAGGATCTGAACCGGCTGGCCGCAGAGGACATTATGGCGAAAGACCGCATCGCAGTGACAGATGATACGAGTTTCGATGACGCTGTGAAGCTCATGGAGGATAAGCGGCTTCTCAACCTGCCGATCGAGAGAAACGGCAAGGTGGTCTATTCGATCACGCGACACGATCTGCTGCGGGCCTGGATCGGGCTTGGAGTCGATATAGAAACCAATAATGTCCAGTAAGGTATGTCTGTGCGAGGCGGTGGTCGACGCTCCACATCAGCCAGCCAAAGGAGGAAGGCGATGAAACTGAGCATGTTTCTGTTGCTGGTCGTCGTGGGTTCCTTGGCCGTCCCTGCCGGAGCTGCCGAACGGCATATGATGCAGCAGCTGGTGCCGGCCGACAATCTGGCCGCAGCGCGCGCACTCACGAGCCCTTTGTCGAAATCCCCTGAGACCGTCGCGCAGGGTAAGGCGATCTACGATGGCAAGGGCGCCTGCTTCAACTGTCATGGAAAAGACGGAGACGGCAATGGGCCGCTGGCATCCCAACTGAATCCCTCACCTCGCAATTTCCAGCACCATGGATTCTGGCGCCATCGCACGGAAGGCGAAATATTTTGGGTGATCAAAAACGGGTCAGCGAATACCAGCATGGTTGGATTTGGCGGGCAACTGACGGATGAAGAGATCTGGGCTCTCATCCAGTACATCCGAAACTTCGGTGGTGAACATGGACCCGGCATGATGGGACGTGGAGAAGGTATGGGACCAATGATGGGACAGGGAGGTGGCATGGGCGGCATGGGACACGACGGACGGAGAGGTGGGATGGAAGGCAGGGGCGGGCAGTAGACGGGCGGTTGTGAGGGCGACATCCGCGGTCGATAACCGTCATGCTCAATTTTCATCGTAATGACTCAGGTGTTCACAGGCTGAGAGCACTAGGCTGAAGGGATTCAGGCTGAAGGTCACGGGCGCAGGCTGAAGGGATTCAGGGGTTCAGACTGAAGGCCGGAGGTCCGAACACTTCAGCCTTCAGCCTGTATCCCTTCAGTCTGTACCCCTTCGGCCTTCAGCCTATCTATCTGGGCAGTCTTCAAATAAGTTGAATCCTTTTGAAGCTATGTGCCTCACACAGTCAGTCGATCCTGTAAGGTCTTTCTTAGCCTAGATGAGCTGGGCAGAAGACTCATTGTACCTTAACTCGAGGAGGTTCTCATGATTCGAGCATTGAGTATCGCATCGGTATTGAGTTTCGCCGTGTTCTCTATGGGAGCTGCGTTTGCCCAGGATGCCCCTGCTCCAGCCGCTCCGGCGGCGGAGAAGAAGCCGGGTCCGGCGGACGGCTTTACCCTTCATGTCATGGCCCCGCACAAATTTGAAGACGGCACCGTGCACGGCCCCTATCACCACTACTGCAAGGGAATCTCTCCGGAAATCCTGCAATGTCTGCTGTTTGAATCAACCGATCCCAATGCGCGGCTCACGGATGTCGAGTATTTCGTGGCCAAGTCCATCTCGCGGAAGGATGTACCGCTGAAAGCCTGGAACAAGTACTACCATGACCACGAGGTAGAGATTGCCACCGGTCGCGTCCAGATTCTCGATATGCCAGAAGCCCAAGCCAAAGAAGTTGCCGCAGTTGCCGCTCAAACGGACGGGATCATCTTCCATCTCTGGCCGGATGGAGCCAAAGCGCCCACCGGTGTGGTTGGCCACCCGCAGTCTGTTGGGCACAAGCACCGGACGAAGTAAGTAGCCAGCGTAACAAGCCCGGTTTGTCTGGTTTATCTAGTTTTCTGGTTGCCTGCTTTAAGCAAATAAACAAGACAAACCAACAGACCAAATGAACAAGGTTGGCTGGCGAGGGGAGTCTGGGAACAGGTTCTCCTCGCTCTGCTCTATCTTATTCGAAGAAGGACTTTCGTCATGACCAATCGAGTCGGGATTACGTCGATTATGTTATTGGTGGTTGGGATCCTCGTGATTGCCGAGGGCCTGACGTGGGCGGCTGACAAGGCGGTCATGCGCCCGCGGGTGCCCCGCGATCAGATCGAAGCCGCTCAGGCTGTGACGAATCCGCTCCCTGTCGATGAGGAAACGATTGCGAAGGGCAAAGCGCTGTACGAGGGGAAAGGTTTCTGCAAGGTGTGTCACGGGCCTGATGGGAAAGGGCTGGGGGGAGATATTGCGCCGGGGAGTTTGAAAGGCCCCTTACCGAGAAATTTTACCGACAAGAAATGGCAAGCCGCTCGAACCGATGGGGAACTGTTCTGGATCTTAAAGAACGGCAGCAAGGGTACGGCGATGGCCTCTTTTATTCCGCTCGTACTGACAGAAGAAGAAGCCTGGCAGGTACTGCGATACGTGCGGTCTTTCGCGGCAGTAAAGCAGTGATATGTCTGCCCAAACGATGTCTGCTGGTCCCATGGAGAAGCAGACGCCGTCCTTTCAATGGAGGAAGGCGATGAAGCCGCGTATGTTGCCGTTGCTGGTCCTTGTGGTTTTTCTTACCATCCCCTCCTGGGCTGCCGAACGGCACAGGATGCAGTTGTTGGTGCCGGCCGACAAGCTGGCCGAGGCGCGCGCGCTCACGAGCCCCTTGCCGAATTCCCCTGAGATCGCTGCGCAGGGGAAGGCGATTTATGACGGCAAGGGTGCCTGCTTCAGGTGTCATGGGAAAGATGGGGACGGTAATGGGCCTTTGGCCGCCCGGTTGAATCCCTCACCGCGCAATTTCCAGGACCACGGATTCTGGAGCCAGCGTACGGAAGGCGAAGTCTTCTGGTTGATTAAAAACGGATCGCCCGGTACCGGCTTTGTTGGATATGGAGATCAACTGACGGACGGAGAGATCTGGGCCCTCATCCAGTACCTTCGCAGTTTCACCGGTGAGCATGGGCCGGCATGATGGGATAGGGTGAAGGATGGGCTGCTTCTAAATCCAACTCAAATCCATAACGAGTTATCTTCCATTTCAGTGCTTCTACAGTTACCTGCCGCATCCGCGTTGCGGGTTGTTGCCTTTTGCGACAGCGCTCTTTTCTCCTAAGACCTGGAATGCCCCAGGGGGCAGGTCTGCCCCGCCTCATGAGTTCCCTTAAGGCCCCGTCAAATCACAGTCATGAGTGCTTTCCTGGTTCTGCTTTTCTGGCACGGCCTTCGCTTTTCAATGTACGAGACACAATTTATCCAAGGAGGGATTACTATGGACAATCGAGAGACGCAATGTTCGGCGCCGGCTGTGGTACTCGCATTGTTAGGGGGAGCTGTGGCTGGAGTGGTGGCAGGTCTTCTTCTCGCTCCTAAGTCCGGGGAAGAAGCGCGGCGAGCCTTGAAGGGCTATGCGAGAAAAACGGAGGAAGAAGTTCTTGAAAGGGCGAAGGAGGTGCGAGCCGCCCTTGATGAGACCATTGATCGTGGCACAAGGTTCATCGCAGAGAAAACGGCGGATGCCGGGGCGGCGGTGAAAGCCGGGCGAGAGACCATGAAGGGAAAAATGGACAAATGCTGCAACTGACTTTGTCGTGGTCAGAGAGGGCTGGTGCAATCGAGAATTCGCTGATCTTGCTTGTCAAATGTTAGAGACAGTAAGGGTCGCTTCCTCTACTTGTTCGAGTCGACGGTGCAGATGGATGCGATCTCGCATATTCAGGGAAAGGTGAATGCGTACTGGGAGCAAGTGAAAATGGTTGAAAACCGATCCTGACGCACTAACTTGTTGATTTATTTCATAAAAGTTCTAATGTCTCTGGTTTTGCCCCTACCATTATATAGGGAGAAGCAGGCCCTCCTTGGAAGAGTCGCTCTGGGGGCTCTTTGTCTTATGTTATCAACTGGATGCAGTAAGGCATATCCTTTCCACGGGGAACATCGCCCCAATCCCTATTTCACCTCCGATACCAGGCACCCCATTCCACTGTCGTCACCGGCAGGGAAAGAACATCGTGCGGTGATGTTGCAGCACCTGGAATCTATTCAGGTGATCGTGAACGCCCTGGTCGAAGAGGACTACGACTTGGCAAAAGGCTTGACCGAATCCCACCTGGGATTCTTCATGCATCGGCAGGCCATGGCCAACCAACAGCCCGGGAATTTTCCTCCTGCCTATCACGATTTGGCTATGGCGCATCATGCGGCGGCGGAAGAGTTGGCGCGCATCATCCCCACGAAAGACTTGAAGCAGATCTTGCCGAAGTTCAATAACGTGCTGAAGGCCTGCGTGGCCTGTCATTTGGAGTTTAAAGTCAAAAGCGGTTCGTGAACGTGTCTTACTCACAAGTCGGTAATTTTGAGAACACAACGTCTTCGTTGCTTTTATTTAAGCGGGTTTCATAGGCGTTGCTGTCGTCTTAATTACTGACTACTGAGTAAGGGATAAGAGCGTATGGTCGGCGCGATCGTTTATCAAAGCGCAAATAGGCTGATTACGCCCATTGACAAGCTGTAGTCTACTGGATACAGTGCGTCATGTTTGAGATCCGCAAGACTGAGACCTACTCGCAGTGGCTCGATGGACTGCGCGACATTCGTGCTCGTGCGCGCATTCAAGTCAGGGTTGAGCGTCTGGCGACAGGGAACGCGGGGGATGTCAGGCCAGTGGGCGAAGGCGTTTCTGAAATGCGAATCGATTATGGCTCTGGCTATCGTGTGTATTTTATGAAACATGGCCGCGAGGTGGTGGTTTTGCTGGCCGGTGGTGATAAGCGCACGCAGACTGCCGATATCAAAACGGCCGTGCGCCTTGCACGCAATCTATAGGAGTGCATTATGAGTAAAACCACGACTACTCGGTACGATGTTGCGGAGCACCTTCGCACGCCGGAAGAAATGGCTGCGTATTTGGAGGCCTGTCTGGAGGAGGCCAATGGTGATGCTGCCTTTATTGCCAAGGCGCTGGGCGATATTGCCCGTGCCAAGGGCATGGGACAGGTTGCCAAGGAGGCTGGTCTCTCTCGCGAGAGCCTGTATAAGGCGCTGTCGGGTGAGCGGAGCCCTGACTTCGACACGATCCTCAAGGTGGTAGGAGCGCTTGGGCTGAAGTTACATGCCCAAGCAGCCGGTAGCCGGCTCCGTGCATCAAGCTCTCGTACGAGCAGTCGCACGACAAAGCGGCGCGCGGCCTAAGCGAAATGCGGCATGAGGGATCGTTTCTAGACTTTGCAGACAGGATAAGGGGCCTGGCCCCTTGAATTCTGCTATCGGGTTGATTCGGTCCATCGGGTTAGTTTCGTTCAACCCAAAAAACCAAACAGACCAGACAGACCAAATAAACCAGGCAGGTTATCGGATCACGAGCACGGAGCGGGTGGCTCGATGCACGATTGCATGCGACACGCTACCCAGCAGGAATCGTTCAAACCCCTTCCGCCCATGGGAGCCGATCACGATGAGGTCGTGGTTCTTACCCTCTTCGCACACAACTGTCACGGGATCACCCGTGGGGACCATGGTAGATACTGTGAAGTGCGGGCTGGCCAGCGCCTGAGCCGTGTCGTGTACAACCTGTTCAGCATGCCGCGTATTTTCCTCAGACAAGGCCTTTAATTGCACCATCAGATTGGGTTGGACCATAGAGAGTAAGGGGACGGCCGAGAGGATGGTCACCGCAACGGGGCTCTTGAAGGGGTGCGAGGTCAGCCACTTGTGCAGATGAACCGCATCCTCCAGGCCTTCCACCGCCAGGAGGACGCGGGTGACGGGACGAGCTTGTCCTTTCACGATCAAGGTCGGTACCGTGGCATGGAGCAGGATGCGGTGCGATACGCTGCCGGCAAACATTTCCGTCAGCCGGCTGTGATCGTGTGTGCCGACAGTGATGAGGTCGGCCTTGACCGCAGCAGCGCTGTCGAGAATGAAGGCAGCCGGGTGCTGGACTTCGCACATCGATCGGATGGAGGGAGTCTCAGCCGGCAGCAGGGTGCGGCAGCGCTCAATAGCCTTGCGACCGGCATCGATCAAGGCCTGGCGGAATTCGTCGTACCCTTGCAGGTTGGTTGCCCCGGCCACGAGGGGAGACTGGAACATGCCAAGATCCACGCCATGTACGAGCACGACGTCGTCCGGCCGGTAGAGAAACCCGATCTGTTCCACGGCAGCAAAGGCATCATCCGACCAATCCACGCCGGCTACGATTCTCATTGCAGCCTCCTATTCAGAATAGCGGGTGCTGGTTAACCGTTGAGACCAGGATTCAGCTGGTCCATGTGACCCGTATGAATTGTTCATCCTGATCGTAATGTAACTGTAGTTCCCCATGGTAGGCATGTTTCAGCCCTTCGCCGATTCGCCTGGGCAGATGGGTATCGGTCGTCGAAATGACCAAGCCCTCAGGGCGTGATTCAATGGCCATGATCCGGGAGAGCGGGTGCTCCTTTTTCTCCTTCGTTTCCATGTTTTTGACGACGCCGATCAGCTGTTCGTGCTGGGTATCTTTGAACGGCCCTTTGATCGTGACGAGGCCCTTGGGGTATTTATCCTGAATCCTGTGACAAGCCGGACAGAGAGTCTCGTGCGCGCCAGCCGGTTTCGTTTCCCAGGTCCAGCGCCCTTTGTGAAAGACTGCCCCGCATCGTGGACAGGCTGTGGGCTCCTTGAGCTTTCCCTGCAGTTTATAGGTGTCGTGTTCGTACTCTTGGTACGTTTCGTCTCTACGAGCGCCCAACCCTGACGGGATCTTGGAATGTGTGGACATGTTGCGACACACCTTTCTTGTGACAAGCTACCCTATGAGGCTGGTGACGAGGGTTGATGTTCAAGCATCGCTTCCTCGGCCAGATTGAGATACTGGATCACGTCGCGATCCTCGACTTGCGTGAAGTCCATGAAGAAATGTCCCACGGTTTCGAATGGATCCGGTGTCATGAGAACCAGCAACTCGTCCACATATGCTCGAACCTCTCGGATCGTCGACGGGGGTCCGACTGGAATCACCCCCACGAGACGGTGAGGTTGTAAGCCTCTGATCGCGAGTGCCGAGGCTAGGAACGTCGAGCCTGTGGCAATGCCGTCGTCAACCAAAAGCACGGTACGGCCTGTCAGTTGGGGCAGAGATCGTCCCTGCCGGTACAGATTTCTGCGCCTGGCGATTTCTTTCTCTTGAACCTGGATCAAGCGGTTCAGCTCGTGTTGGGATAAGCCAAACGAGCTGACCGCCTCTTGATTCAGATAGTGTGAGCCACTTTCGGTTACCGCTCCAATCGCATACTCAGGATTGCCCGGCGCGCCAATCTTGCGCGTGATAAACACATCGAGCGGGACATGGAGGGCGAGGCTAAGTTGATAGCCTACTGCTGCTCCCCCGCGAGGGAGCGCGAGAATCAACGCCGTCGGATCGTTGCGGTATCGGCTCAGCTCATCGGCCAGTATCCGGCCAGCCTCTTCCCGATTACGGAACATGGCACCTCTGCTTCCTTCGATCGAGGATGGTTGAGGTTTAGGCTAAGGCTGAGGTGTAAGGAAAGCTTTATCTTCGCTCAGCCTTGACCTCGACCTCAGCCTTCTAGAGGATTCCGTACGTGACTCCCACGCCGATCAGAAACATGGCGAGCATCACCAGCAGTGCGATCAGCCACCATAGATGACGATGAGGCTCCCTGGTTTCGTGATGCTCATGAATGCCCCACGGAAGTTCAAGATAGTGAGGATGTCTGATCATCATACCCTCCTTTCTGTCGCTCTCAGGAGACCTTCACTTCGATCGATTTCGGTTTCGCCTTTTCTGTCTTGGGCAAGTGTACTTTCAAGACACCGTCTTTGTACTCTGCACTGACCTTGCTGCCGTCGGCATCTTCCGGCAAGGAGAAGCTTCGCATAAAACTTCCATAGGCTCGTTCGACACGGTGGTACTTCTTCCCTTTTTCTTCTTTCTCATACTTCCGCTCGCCGGAGATGCTCATCACGTCGTCCTGGACTGTCAGTTTGACGTCTTCTTTCTTCACTTCCGGCAGATCCGCCTTGATGAGATATTCCTTGTCGTCTTCTGTAATGTCGACGAGCGGCGACCACTCGGCGACGGTCATGGCTTCCTTTCCCGCCTCGGTCCGAACAGCAGGGCGACCCAAGTAGGTCGAGAGGCGGTGCTCCATATCCTCCAAATCCTTGAACGGGTTCCATCGCGTCATGACCGGTTCCCAACGAGTTAACGCAGACATATGACTGCCTCCTTGTGATTAAGATGGGAGTGAACGTCGATCGGGCCGACCTTCCTGCAGGGGCAAGAAGGTTAATGTATAAGTGCCATGGCCACTGGGCGTGAGCTTGATCTTCCCGTTTCTACTTAAACGGTCGACCGCGAGAAATACTTGGTTCCAAGTCAGATCGGTGCATTGGCGCGCCACCTCTTCCAGATCGCAGATATGGGCGTTGCGCACGATGTCGATCACTTGATCTTCTATGGTCGGGTGTTGTGTCATGCTCCACCGACTAAATATCGAAATGAGTTGCTATGAGGGTAGTGCATTGTCAGTGCCACAAGTGGTGATAGCTGGATGTAGAGGGAGATGTTCGACAGGACAAGTACTTACAGGCTTAGAGCAGGCAAGGGAGGGCTGCATCAACCGGCAGGTTGAGGAGTTTCGGGCCAGTGACGAGCAGGGAGGCTGTTGCCAAATGCCTCAGCGACGAGAGGGGTCTCGTGGCACGCGAGCGAGGCTTAAAAGTCGCAACACGTGTTGGGAGGTGGGGCTATACGCCCTTGTCGTTCCGTTGGAGGTATGGATCAGGAATGACGCCCCCACATTCGACACATCGGACTTTGCCGGCCTCGTGTTCATCTTCCGAGACGCAATCGGAAATCAGGCGACTGTGCGTACAGGCGAGAGGCGGTTTCGTTGGGATGGATTGTAGTGCTCGTCCTGATTGTCCGAGATTCATGGTGCACCTCCACGGAAGCAGAGTCGAATGGTTACCATTGTCTCTGCGTGTTTGCAATCAACAATGTGTTGCACGACTCACGCATACAGTCCGAAACAGCCAGATGCTGAGCCATAGCAGGCAAACTTCATTGCTACGCAGGGGCTGAGAGATACGATGTCGGATAATCTGCCATTTGTCCGAGGAAGACTGGTCATAACAGCTCACATGTGAATAATTGTTTTCGAGCCTCCCTTATCCCGCATGATTCATGACGGTTCATCGCGAAATCGCGCAGTCATCATGGCAGGCAGGCTTGTCGTAGCGGTGAATCCCCTGTTGCAGTAGCAAGGTCCATGAATAATGCGGGTTAGCCCAGTGGAAAGTAGACGAAGAGAGTTGTGGGCTAAATGATTGATGCTTTCTCACTCTTGCAGCGCTGGCATCAGCATTGCTTCGTGCAACTACTATTATGAAGCGACGAATCGTGCTCAAGATCATCCTGATCCTGGCAGGAACCCTGATCCTGACCCAATGCCGACCGCCGACTCCTATCGCTGCTGTCGTGGAATTTTCACCGGGAGTGGGAGTGACGGCCGATCAGCCGGTCATGAAGGAACTGTTAGCTGCGTTCAATGAGGCAGAAACATCGGTCAAGAAAGCCGATCTGGATAGGCTCATGAAGTTCTACGCCACGGACTACAACTACCATGGCTTGAAACGATCGGATGTGCGCCGAGTATGGAAAGAAGTCTTCCTGCATTACCGGGACATCAGTTCATCCCATGTCTTTACCGAGCTGAAACTGGTCCAGACCGGCGGCGTCAGAAAAGCCTATGTGACTTGTACCGGAGGGCTCCACGGAAAGGAGCAACAGACGGGAAAACCCATCACCATTGATAGCTGGGCGCGCGAGGTGCATTACCTCGTCAAAGAGGCAGGGGCCTGGCGGTTCCTCGGCAATGCGGGAGGAGCAGCCCCGTCAGCTTCACCATCAAGCGCTCCCCATCATCCTCTGTTCTAGCAGGATGCTGAACATCCGTCAGTCTGTTTTGTTCATTTGGTCTATCTGGTTTGTCTGGTTTTTTGCTCGAACGAAACTAACCAGATAAACAAAACAAACCAGATCAACCAGACAAACCAGCCTAACCCTCAATCTTTGACGGCTCATGATGAAACGCGGCGACTTTCGGGCGAACGAGATCGGCAAAGTCTTTGTACCGTAGCTTGATCGCCCCGACATAGGTTCCTGCTTCAAACACGATAGACTCGTCTTCCGTCAAGAGCTGATCCACATATACTTCCACCCCATAGAGATTGCCGAAAGGTGGCATCGTTCCCACCTGGCAATCGGGGAACAGATTCGAGCACTCGGCTTCCGTCGCCAATCGCACGTCGCGGGCTTCCAGTACATCCCTCAATCGTTTCAAATCTACGCGCCAGGTCGATGGGAGCACTGTCATCACAAAATACTGATCAGCCTTCACCACCACGACTTTGGCGACGAATTTGCCTGGCACATCCAGCGTGTGGGCCACATCATGGGCTGTATAGGCCTTTGGGTGGCTGACCACTTCATAGGGAATCTTGTTCGCGTCGAGATAACTCTGGAGTCTTTTCAGTACCGGCATGGCAACCTCCCTCGCTCGGCAAAGATAAATGTGTGCATGGTTCGTACGAAGAATGAGACAGCAAGGGAAATGCCATGAATGCTTTTCAGGAGCGATCACGCAAACATGTGAAGAACAGAGGAGTTATGCGATCTGCAGCAGAGGATCGAGAAATCACGAATCCATGCTTGAAGCATTATGGGGCAATGTCTCCGCACTCGATGTCCCGATATGCCACGAGATAGGTGGCGGTGCAAAGGCTGAAGGTCGCGGGGACAGGCACCGCCGAAGACGGCGGAGCCAGTCCCTGCACTAGTCCCGCGAGTCTCGCGCGATGACTATCCCATCCCGCTTCATCTTGATCTGGCCACCGTCACGGAGAAGGACTGGGTGGCAAACTTGCCGCCAGGATCTGTCGCCCGCACGGTCACGCCAAACGTTCCCCGCACCGTCGGTGTCCACCTGATCAGACCGGTGGACGAGTTGATCGTCATGCCTGCCGGGATCGGCGCCACCAGACTATAGGTCAGAGTATCGCCGTTCGCGTCTGTCGCATTCACGTCGTAGCGATAAACTCTGCCCACCCTTCCCGTCAGGATCGGCGTCGAGGTAATGACCGGTGCTGCTGCCGTCAGCGCTACCGTAATGGTGAAGGACTGAGTCGCGAAGAGGGATTTCGGATCCGCCACCCGCACGGTCACATCGTTCACGCCCACCTGTCCTGCAGTCGGGGTCCAGGTGATCAGGCCTGTAGCCGCATGGATGTCCATCCCAACCGGCGCGGTATCCAGGCTGTACGTCAGGGTATCGCCGTTCGCATCCGTAGCATTCACATCGTAGCTGTAGACCGTGCCCACCGTCGCAGCCAGGATCGGCGCCGAGGCAATGACCGGCGCGGCCGAGACCGTCACCTGGTTCCCCAAGGGGTTTCCCTCCGCCAGCACTTCTGGCGTCATATAGGTACAGCCGTCCGGCGAAGGAATCGGCGTCGGGATAATATCCACGTGCACGTTCGAGGATTTGGGATTGTCCTTGTCCGTCAGGACCTGATACCGCATCAATAAGGCAAAGTCTTCGTGGATCGTGTTGTGGCAATGGTTCACGTAGGCACCGCCATATTCCCCGAAGCGGACCTGGAACTTGACTGCGCCGTTGGGCCGCAGCCGCCAGACGTCCTTCCGCACCAATCTCTCCGTGGCCGGAATGGAATCGTTGCCGCGATTCATCGTGACACCTTCCTCGAAATGGAGGTGGATCGGATGGTCCCAGCCACCCCCGCTGTTCTGATAGGTCCAATGTTCAACCTCACCCGGTTTCGGGATCAACAGCGAGATGCGGTTGGCGTTCATGGAATGGGGCTGTGCCCCGTTGACCGAGACGGTCCAGGGGAAGGGCATCTCCTCCGGACAGTCAGGGTTGCACTCCCCCGTCTCCGGATCCCGCGAGTCTCCTTTCCCCTCTCTCCCAAACGCCACGTGGCGCTCTCGCACCGGGGCGACGATGGGGATCTGCTCCGTCAAGACCGACGGCACCCGACTCGGATCCAGATTGCTATCGCTCGCGAAATAGGTGTGGCCCGGCACGTCCACGCTCTCGAGCTCATCCACGACTCGGAACTGCATGACCGGGCCGACTGCCGGGTCTACCAGCGGATCCGGCGACTGCCACTGAGCCAGCGCCTGAGCTACCGAGAGGGCTCCGTCCGGCTTATTCCCGTTGATCTGCTTCAACAGATTCACCAGGGTGATCGTGTCGCCGATCCTGAAGTGGGAGAAATCCACCACGATGTCGTAGCGCTCCCCGGTGCCCTGTTCATCCAACCGGTTCAAGGTGATGGGACGGACCACGAAGTTGCCGTCGTTGGCGATGAATTGGAAGGGGACGCGGGTGCCGTTCTGGTCTGCCAGACACAACTGGATGAACCGCGACATGGAGCCGTTGAGAATGCGGAGGCGATACTTCCTCGGCAAGACCTCCATGTAGGGCTGCCAGGACTGGTTGACGGTCAGCAAGTCTCCCACGAACCCTTCGGTGGTAAAGATATCGAAGCGGCACTGGCCGTCCTGATCTGTTCCTACATCGGAGATGAACAGGTTCACGTCGAAATCGAGATTCCCGTAATCCAGCAGGCTGCCGCTGGGGAGCCGGAGGTTCACACCGTCGTCGAGCGTTTCATTGCCGCGATCCGGCCCGCTGTAGTAGTTCATCATCGCCGCCATGCCCTTGTAGACGTTCTCGGCAGTGAAGAAGAATCGATGGTCGTGGAACCAGAGCGTGCCCTGCAGCTCGCGCCAGTCGCCCGGCACCTGGACCAGGCCGCCATGGCCGTCGGGTCCTGACGCCCGTCTCTCCGTGGCATCCCGATTGATCATGTCGTGGCGCGCTAATGTGGTCCCCCAATGGTAGTCGTAGAAGGTGCCGGGGAAGTGAAAGGCGTTGGAGGCCCCGTCGCTCTCCGCTCCATTGTGGGCGTTGTGAAAATGCGTCGACGGCTCGTTCCGGCCGAACCCGCCGTTGTTGGTGCGGTCCACCGGCAGGTTGTTGTAGGCCCGCATGATGATCCCTTCGCCATAGCGCCCCTTCAAAAGGGGGATCGGGAAGTGACCCTTCGCTCCAAATCCCTCAAAATTGTACATGGGCCACATCCTGTTCGCTTCCTGATCCGGCCAAGCGGGGTGGAATTTGGTTCCGGACGCGCATTCCCCGAACGCCAGGGCATAGCCGACTTGCGGGAAGAACTCTTTCCAGCGCTGATGCCCGAACCATTCACCGGGCGGGCGGCCTTCCATGGGGCCCCGCTTGGTGATGGGGTTGATGAAGGGATTCGCCGGGGTATTGCCTGCTTGGTGCGCACTGAAGTCCGTGTGCCAGGAGAGGCGCTTGGCGCTCGGCTCCCCGCCGCCACTCACCCCGCTGGAGGGCCACAGGGCCTCCCATTCACCGGTCGGCTGCACGAGCTTCGTCAGGGGCGTCGGCGGCTCATAGGCGAGCCGATTCAAGGGCTGTGTATAGGGCAGCGCGCTCCCGACCGGCGACCGCGGGACGCCCATGGGAACCTGGGCAAAGGCGCTTTTGGCATAGGGACTCAGACCGTTTTTGCAGAGCAACAGCCCCGCCGACGTAAACAGTCCCCACTTGAAGAGATCCCGCCGGTTGATCTGGCCCTGGGAGAGCGCTTTGACGATTTCCCA
>JANNIV010000045.1:0-8466 GCA_031405355.1 Nitrospira sp. | reverse complement strand
GCCGCAGGCGAGGTGATTCGGTCCTTCGGAAATTTCGTTGTAGGAGGGAACTATACGGTCGGCCTCGTCGTGTTCTCGATCCTGGTCGTCATCAACTTCGTGGTCGTGACAAAAGGCGCCGGTCGAGTCGCCGAAGTAGCGGCTCGTTTCACGTTGGACGCGATGCCCGGCAAACAGATGAGTATCGATGCCGATTTGAATGCCGGGCTGATCAACGAGACGGAAGCGAGAAAGCGGCGGCGGGAGATTGCAGAAGAAGCCGATTTCTATGGTTCCATGGACGGCGCCAGCAAGTTTGTTCGGGGTGACGCCATTGCGGCGATCATCATTGTTCTGGTCAACATTATCGGGGGGTTGACGATCGGTATCTTGCAGCAGGGCATGAGTCCCGGATTGGCCGCACAAACCTATACGCTCTTGACGGTCGGAGAAGGACTGGTTGCGCAGATTCCCGCGCTGTTTATTTCAACGGCCGCCGGTATCGTGGTGACTCGCGCTGCGTCGGATGCCGATCTCGGAGGCCAGATCACACGGCAGTTGTTGTTTTCACCCAAAGCCGTCGGCACGGCTGCCGGAATCTTGTTGGCTCTCGGAGTTGTCCCCGGTTTGCCCCATCTGGCGTTTCTCGGGCTAGGGGGAGTCGCAGCCTGGTTCGCCTATCGATTGTCGCAGGAAGCAAAGGCGCCCCTAGAGCCGGCGCCTGTTTCCACGGCGCCGCAAGTTGAAAGCACCTCACCTCAGTTCGCCCCGCTTGATTTGATGGAAGTACAGGTAGGGTACGGTCTCATTGGGTTAGTGGAAGGCAAGCACGGGACCGCCTTGCTTGATCGGATCAAAGGGCTCAGGAAACAGTTCGCGGATACGATGGGGTTTCTCCTACCGCCCATCCATATTCGAGATAATTTACAGTTACGCCCCAACGAATATGCCGTCATGCTCAAAGGCGTGGAACTGACGAAGTCCGACGTGCTGCCGTCGCACGTGCTGGCCATCGATCCTGGAACTGCTCAACGGGGCCTCATTCATGGTGTGGCCACCAAGGAACCGGCGTTCGGGTTGCCTGCGCTGTGGGTGCCGGAGGCCACGCGTGAGCAAGCGCAATTGGCCGGCTATACCGTGGTGGACGCCAGTTCAGCCATCGCCACACATTTGTCTGAAATCATTAAACGCCATGGGCATGAATTGTTAGGCAGGCAGGAAGTGCAATCGCTGCTCGACGAACTGGCGAAAGTCCATCCTAAACTGGTTGAAGAATTGATTCCCACGTTACTACCGCTTGGAACGGTTGTGCGTGTCCTCGGCAACTTGCTGCGTGAAGGCATTCCGATCCGCGATCTTCGATCGATCATCGAGGCCTTAGCCGACCATGCGGGCATCACCAAAGATCCTGAGCTTCTTACGGAAATGGCACGGCAGGCGTTGGGCCGGACGATTACTCGGCAGTACCAAGCACCGGACGGCACGTTGCCCGTGATCACGCTCGATCCACGGCTTGACCGATCCTTGAGTGAACAGGCTGCCGCGATCCCCCAAGGGGGAATGCTGAATCTGGACCCAGGTCTCTCCCACACATTGCTCGCGGCGCTGAAGCAAGCGGTGGAAAGAGTTTCCGCTCGTGGCCATCAACCGGTGTTGCTCTGCTCACCGGCGCTCCGGCGCCATATCCGCCGCTTGACCGATCGGATACTGCACGCCGTGCCGGTGGTGGGACTCAACGAACTCGATTCGATGGTCCGGCTTCAGTCGCTGGATACCATCAAACTGGACGGCGAAACCCTTCTACCGTGAGGTGAATGATGAAGATGAAAGTCTTTCATGCCGACACCATGCATGATGCCATCCGCGCCATCAAGGAAGAGTTGGGGCCGGATGCCCTCATCCTCTCCACGAAGCGGGTGAAGCGGGGGAGCTTGCCATTCTCGATTTTTGGGCGATCGCTTTTAGAGGTCACCGCTGCGACCGATTCGAGTCCTGAGCAGGCGGTTCACGATCAGCAGGCGACTTCTCCGTCCACGCAGGATGATGCCCTTCCGGTCGAGAGGCAGAGTGAGCCGGCTTCCGCGTTTCAGGACACATTGAGTTCATTGCTTCGCGCCCCTCATCCACCGGAGTCCGGGATAGAGAAGGCCAAAATTGCGGCGCCGTCGACGAAGCCAGCGCCGCAATCGGCCTCACAGTGGCGCTTTCGCCATCTCAAGCATGAACTCCTGGATCTGCAGCAGCAGCTCACGTCCTCGTTGCCCGATGAGTCGCAGACGGCAGGATCGAGCTTCCCTGCGCCGCTGGCGCGAGCCTGCCGTCTGCTGGTGACGCAGGGATTGCGGCCAGCAACTGCCGAAGATCTCTGCCTCGCGCTTCGCCGCCGTCTATCACAGGAATCTCTCCAATCGGAGTCCGAGATTCAGGATGGACTGCACCGTCTCTGCATGGAGCGGATTCGAGTGAGCGGGCCCTTGCTGGATGCTGAGAACGATTACAAGGTCGCCATGTTTATTGGGCCGAGCGGGGCAGGTAAGACCACGGCCATCGTGAAACTTGCGGCCCACTACCGGCTTCAAGAAAACAGATCGGTCGCCTTGATCACGCTTGACACCTGCCGCATGGCCGCCGTCGAACAGCTCCGCACGTATGCGCATGTCCTGGGAGTTCCTCTCGAAACGGCTCAGACCACGGCTGAAGTGGTTGAATGCATACGCCGTCAACGCCAGGCAAGCCTGATCCTGATCGATACGCCGGGGCTCGGCCCCCATGAGACGGCGCAGCTCATGAATCTTGCCGGCCTGAAAGACTCGTACGGATCGATCGAGACGCATCTGGTCTTATCCGCCACCACGCGGATGCAGGATCTCCGTCGCACCGTGGCGAGGTACACAGCCTGCGCGCCTTCTCGGTTGCTGTTTACCAAGCTGGACGAGACGGAGGAATACGGCAATCTCTTCGAACTGGCGTACCAGACCACATTGCCCCTGTCCTATTGGAGCAATGGCCAGCGGGTACCGGAAGATTTCGAGCCGGCGGAATCGGCACGGTTGGCAGACCTGTTACTCGACAGGGGTTCAGCCCGTTTTACACCATCAGGCCTCTCGTCATCCATTGGACGCGACTCGGTTGTATCCATAGGCGGAACGACGCCACAACAAGCGCAGTAGGGAGACTCCGCACATGAAGAACATGCTCAGTGAACAGGAGGCAGCGATGCCGGCAACGGCTCAAGGGAGCCTGTGTACCCGCGTGATCGCCGTGACCAGCGGGAAGGGCGGGGTGGGGAAAACGAATGTGGTGGCCAACCTCGCAGTGGGGCTGGCGCGAGCCGGAAAACGGGTGCTGGTATTGGATGCGGACTTGGGTCTTGGCAATATCGATGTACTGTTGGGATTGGTGCCCCGGTATACGCTGGAGGATGTGCTGTGCGGATCACGCCATCTGTCCGACATCATCATTCAAGGTCCGGCTGGAATCCAGGTGTTGCCGGCTGGCTCCGGCCTGCCGCAACTCACCACTTTGACCGACACACAGCAACTCATCTTACAGACTGAGTTGGAGCAGGTTGCTGAGAATGTGGAGGTGCTGTTGATCGATACCGGAGCCGGCATTTCTCCTAACGTCACCTATTTTGCCGCTGCAGCCCAGGAGACCATCGTGGTCATCTCGCCGGAGCCGACGTCGTTGACCGACGCCTATGCGCTGATGAAGGTGTTATGCCGGGAGCATCGTGAACACCGATTTAAAGTGTTGGTCAACATGGTGAAAAGTCAGCGTGATGCGACTCAGACATTCCGAAAGCTCGATGTCGCAGCGGAGCGTTTTCTGAACATCAGTCTTGAATACTTGGGGTTCATTCCCTTCGACGATTACCTGCCGATGGCCGTCATTGAGCAGAAAGCAGTAACGGAACGCTTTCCTTCATCACCTGCCAGCCGGGCCTTTGCCGAGCTGGCGAAAAAGGTTGCTGAGTGGCCTGACCCTCAGCTGCCGAAGAGTACCGTGCAGTTTCTGTGGCAGCAATTGGTTCCCATGAACTAGTCGGCATCTTGTTCGGGGAGGTCAAGTTTCGAGTTTCTGGTTTCGGGTTATGAGTTACAAGTTTCGAGTTTCGAGTTTCTAGTTTTCGGAGATCAGTTTCTGAAACTTGAAACCAGGAACCTGAAACAAGAAGCCAGCAACTTTTAATACGCATATAGAAGGCAACGCGATTATGAGCAATGTAGCGACGCAGCGAAGTCGGCAAATCGCCCCCGCACCAGACGCGCAACGAGAACTGATCATCAAAGAGTTCGCGCATGTTGTGAAGGCGATGGCCTATCGCCTGGCCTACCGTCTTCCCGCCTATATGGATGCGGAGGATCTTGTGTCGGTCGGGATCATTGGGTTGATGGACGCGATGGATAAGTACGACCCGAATCGGGAAGCGAAGTTCAAAACCTATGCGGAGTTCCGTATTCGGGGCGCTATGTTGGATGAAATTCGCTCAATGGATTGGATTCCCCGGTCGGTTCACGAGCGCGTCTCGTTGTTGCAACGCACACATACCAAACTGTTGAACAGACTCGGACGCCCTCCGACAGATGAAGAAGTCGCGGGAGAGATGAAACTGTCTCCAGCCGAATTGGATGATTTTCTTGTGCGGTCTCAGGGAGCCGTCCTGCTCAGCTTGGATGACTTCAACCTGCATGAGCCAGATGGGCCAAAAATTCTCGACATGCTTGCCGACCGGCAGCACCCAGATCCCCTTGCGATGATCCTCAACGATCGGGAGCGATCGCGGGTCACCGATGCGATTCAGCAATTGCCGGAGAAGGAACGACTCGTGCTCACACTGTATTACTTTGAAGAATTGACGATGAAGGAAATCGGTAGAATTCTCAAAGTCACGGAGTCTCGCGTATGCCAGATCCATACTCAAGCGGTTCTTCACCTAAAGGGGACGCTCGAAGTGCTGCAATGAGCCGCATGAGGAATGGTAAATGTTAAATGGTAAATGGCGAATGTTCGTAGTTCATCAGATGCGCTAGCAGAGCCAGTTGCTGTAGTTTCGATAATTCACAATTCATCATGTAAGATTCAACGTTCAATATCCCTACTGCTCCTCATGCGTTACTTAGCGCCCTTCCGGTTCCGACGATTCAACATTAACCATTAACCATTTAACATTTCAATGAGCCGTTCTCGAAGCTTCCGACCAGCGACATTCTTCCCACTCAGGCAAACTTTTCCTAGCGCGAGATAGTCAGTCCGCCGTACTCACTCAGCGATCGCCGGATCTCCGTGACCGTAGACGATGCCATTGCGCTGTATTGACAAGGCTCTGAGCAGCTGCCCGCTCATGTGACGGGCTGAATCACGTTCGGAAAACCGATGGCATGCATGTTGCGATGTGATGTGGTCGAGCAGTCCAACTTGGAAAAGCACACATGAATCGAGCTGTCTATCCCATCCTGTCCGGCGCCTTGGCGCAAGAACGCCAGATGCAGGTCTTTGCCAATAATATGGCGAATGTCAATACGGCTGGATTTAAACAGGACGACCAGGGATTTAAATCCGTCATGGCGCGCGCGCAAGTTGCTGTGCCGTCCTTCCCGCATTCAGCCGGCTTCGGTCAGCAGATTGGTGTCACTCCTGCAGGCCCAGCCGAGCGAGTCTTCGCGGCTCCCAGCGCCGTCCACACATCATTCGAGGCAGGCCGGCTCAGAATCACCGGGAATCCTCTGGATACGGCCATCCAGGGAAGCGGATTTTTCGAAATCAAGACTCCTCAGGGCCTTCGCTATACCAGGAGCGGCATGTTCTCGTTGGACTCTCAGCGCCGGTTGGTCACGAATCTGGGATATCCGGTGATGGGCACAAAGGGAGAAATCAAGATTCCGCCCGGCACGGTCCAGGTGGGCGCGCAAGGGGGGATCGATGTCGATGGACGATCGGTCGGGGCACTTAAGATAGTGGATTTTCCCGCGGATCATATGCCGCAGAAGCATTTCGAAGGACTGTTTGCCTCCGACTCCGCCAAGCCGGCGAAGGATCCGCAAGTTCAGGGTGGGCATATCGAAGAGTCGAACGTGAACTCAATCGGTGAGATGGTCAAGATGATCCAGGGCATGCGGAATTATGAGTCGTCGCAGAAGCTGATTCAGACGTTGGATCATATGGCGGAAATCTCGATTCAGAGTCTTGGGCGAGTGTTGTAAAGCGAAGAGCGTATAGCCAATGGCTTATAGCTGATGGCAAGAGTGGAGATTCGTAAGGTTACAGGAAGCATCGTGCCATTCGCTATTAGCTATAAGCTCTTAGCCAGGAGGATTCTATGATTCGAGCGATGTGGACGGCGGCCACCGGAATGACCGCCCAACAGATCAATGTCGACACGATTGCCCACAATCTGGCGAACGTCAATACGAACTCGTTTAAGCGCAGTCGCGCGGAGTTCGCGGATTTGCTGTATCAGGTTCAACGTATGCCCGGCACCAATGCGTCGAACGTCGGGGTGTTTCCCGTCGGCATTCAGATCGGAGCGGGAGTTCGTCCCGTGACGGTGGCCAAGGAATGGATGCAGGGAAACATGCGGCAGACCAACAATGAATTGGATTTGGGGATCGATGGCCCAGGATTTTTCCAAGTCTCGCGGCCCGATGGGACGGTCATGTACTCCCGCAACGGCTCCTTCAAGCGTGACAACGTCGGAAATCTCGTGACCGGAGACGGCGATCTTCTCAATCCCGTCATCACGATCCCGTCAGGGGCGTTGAAACTCGACATCGGCCAAGACGGCACCGTATCCGTATTGCTCCCCGGCGTAACCCAGGCGTCGCAAGTGGGCCAGATTCAGTTGACGAAGTTCGACAACCCGTCCGGGCTTGTGGCGATGGGAAGTAATCTATTCCTCGACAGTTTTGCCTCAGGCCCCCCCTTACAAGGCACCGGCGGATTCTCGACAGGATTTGGAACGATCCAACAGGGTTTCCTCGAAAGCTCCAACGTGAACCTGGCCGAGGAGATGGTCAACATGATCATCGCGCAACGCAGCTATGAAATTAACTCAAAGACGATTCAAGCTTCGGATGAAATGATGTCAATCGCCAACAATCTGAAACGGTAAGTGCGTTGCACGGAGGAGTTTTTTCTATGTCCGTACCTCGTATATGTATGCAGTCAATGTTCGTGGCCGCGATATGTCTTGGACCAGTCATGGCAGAAGCCGCGCCTGCCGGGGAGGCTGGTTTTGAGCATCGTTCAGCCTTGAAGCGTAGTGAATTGAGGCCGACGGTTCATCAGCTGCATCCGGAGCAAATCCAACGAAGTATTCTGCGAGTACTTGAGCAAGAGATGGCGGGGCGGGTCCGTGCCATTCATGCAGTCGTAGTGGATCCGATCGATCCGATAAAAATCCCTTCCGGTAACATCGGTCTGCGGGTTTCTTCGAAAGGAGTTGAAGAAGGACTTGGCCGCCGGGCATTTCATGTCCATGTTAGTACGAACGGGGAGCCATGGCAGACGATCGACGCCGTTGCCGATGTGTCGGCGTCCATCGATGCCGTTGTCCCGACCAGAGTCATCCAAGTCGACAGCGTGATCGAAGCGGAGGATGTCGTGGTTCAGCGTGTCAAACTCATGGACTTGGACCATCAGATAATCATGAACGTGAAGGATGTCATCGGGAAGAGCGCCGCGCGGCCATTGCAGACCAATAACCCGATTCGTCTCGGGATGGTGAAAAAGCCCTATGCCGTGCGCAAAGGGGACCGCGTGTCCATCGAGGCGAGGCACGGAGGGCTTTCGATTCAGGTGGTCGGCCTGGCGAAGTCGAGTGGGGAGCTTGGGCAGACCGCCACGGTGTCCAATGTCGATTCAGGCAAAGAGCTGCGCGCAAAGATTGTCGGGCCGGGAGCTGTTCGTGTTGACTACTAGCAGGATGCTGAAAAAAATGAGCGGGGTAGCTGGGACGATCCCTTGTGCTCGCGCAACGCGCGGTCGCAGACTCCCCTCGTTGGACGCGCGCAGTTGGGATCATCCCAGCCACCCCTTGGTAAGTGATAGATTGTCTGCGGTTATGACGGCGGCCATGTTGACGGTGGCGCTGCTGAGCTATGGTTGTGCGTCATCGTCGACAAAAGTCGTTTCGACGCTCACGGTCCCTTCCTTGCCGGCGCCGAAAACGCTGGGTTCTCTCTGGCAGGAAGAAAACGGCCGCGCTTATCTCTATGAAGATATGAGGGCGATGCGTGTTGGAGATATTCTGACGATCAAAATTATTGAAAATCATAAGGGATCGAAGTCTGCCGACACCTCGGCCGAGCGGGATTCCACCATCAACAACAGTCTAACTGGCAGCGCTATCGGATACATCGGCATTCCCGGTATTCGCCTTGGCGGTGAAGCCAGGCGAGGGCTTGGCATCGATGCGAGCGCCTCGAACAAGTTTGAGGGCAAGGGCACCACGAATCGCGAAGGAACTTTGACGGGAACCATTTCGTC
>JANNIV010000044.1:0-2099 GCA_031405355.1 Nitrospira sp. | reverse complement strand
GGCGAGGCCGGGCGTGCCGTTCGACAAACCCCAGTACGGCTCCGAGTTTCTCCAGTTCGAGATGCACGCCCACCGCATGCTCCAATAACTCTTCGCCCTGATCGGTCCAGAAGTAGAGTAAGGCATAGGGTGCGAAGGACCACATCCAATAATTCGGGAGCCAGTCGAGCAGCGCACTCAATCCGAGTCCGATGGTGGCGGCAGCCAGCAGGGTTTGAATCGCTAGGACGGTCGTGAGGTGAGGGAATCCGACTGTATGTAGCAAGACGGCTTCGAGTCGTCGGCCGTTGATCTCCTGTTCGCCGATGAGCTGCGCTTCGAGCCCCAGCCGGTCGCGAAACAACGATTTCGGAATGAGTTCTTGCACGAGGCTGCGGCGCAAGAGCCACTGGTCCGGTTTCGGCGGCTGCTCAAGCAGCCATGATCCTAACCTCGCTTGCCCGTAAGAAGAGACGGTCGTGTCGAGCAGATGAAGCAGCGAGTGGGGGCCGACGAGATCCAAGTCTTTGGCATAGGGATGGTGATCGGGAACGTTCGACGGACGAGCAGGGATATGAGTCCAATCCAGCCGGAGTCGAGCCAGGTGCACGAGCTTGATCTGTTTCCAGAGACGAAGCCGGTGCAAGCGACTTTCGAGCCTGTTATGATAGACGGCCACAATCAAAAACAGGGTGACAAAGGCGATGAGCGCCCCATTGCCGGCTTGATACCATCCCATTTTGTAGAGGGCTACCGTACAGATCGCTCCGATGATGAACAGAATCAGCCGCCAGCGGGTGATGGTGGAACTAGCGGCGGTAGCCAGGGCGATCATGCGGTCGAGTTTCGCCACCAGGCCGGTCAGCGCAGGGGCTTTCGATAAAGGCGTCATTGGCTGTTGTTGGAGCATAGCGCTGACCTTACTGGATGGGGGTGTTCTCGTCAATTGTCTAGCCCGCATTATTCATGAGCACTTCTGCTTCAATCGCGGATTCGCTGCTACGATGAGCCTTCGGCGGGCAGGCTCGTCGTTCGCTCCCTCGACGTACTTGAGGTACACCTCGGGGTCTCACGGCTCCGCGTGCCCGTCTCGCAACGCGACTGCGCGATTTCGCAACGAACCGTCATGAATAAAGCGGGCTAGTGTTGTGATGCCGGATGAGTGGACCGATGTGAGTTTTCGGAGTGACGTGGATGCGGCTGAGTTGCTGGGGCTCCTGGCCGATCCATTCGTCCAGGGCAGCTGGCAAGACGCAGGCACGATTCACATCTATTGGCCCAGCCAACGCTGGTCCCAGGATCATGTCGTACGTCTTCGGCAAGTACTTCAACAGCTGGAGGGAAGGGAACAGCCAGAGGCCGACATTCTAGTGCAGTCCCTTCCACACCAGGATTGGAACCAGCAGTGGGCTCAGTCGGTCAGGCCGATCAGGATCGGCAGGCGGATAGTCATCAGGCCGAGCTGGGAGCCGGTGGCGCTGCAGGCACAGGATATTGAGATCGTGCTCGATCCGAAGCAGGCATTCGGTACGGGGCATCACGCGACGACCAGGCTGCTGCTGGAATGGCTTGAAGACCGCATACAGGGCGGCGAGTCTGTGCTGGATGTGGGGACGGGGAGCGGGATTCTGGCGATGGTTGCGCTGCGGCTTGGGGCAGCCTCGGCCCTGGGGGTGGAATGCGATCCTGTCGCGGTGGATTGCGCACGAGACTATGCAACAGAGAACGGGTTTGGAAACCATCTCGAACTCCGGTGCGGGACGTTGGAGGAAGTTGACCGGCAAGGAGCATTACACCCGGATCTGGTACTGGCCAATCTCGACCGTCTGACGTTGTTGCTGTTGTGCGATGCATTGGCGAGGTACGTGAGCCAAGGTGCGCGACTCTTGCTGTCCGGCATTCTACTCGATCAGGAGCGAGAGATTGTCGAAGCGTTTTCCAAGGTTGGCGCCATGTTGTGTCAGCGGCGTGAACAAGAGGGTTGGGTAGCGTTGGAATTGCTCTCCTACGCCAGAATGCTCCGCCCGGAAGGGCGGGGATGAATAGTGAGGAGAGCCCTCCGAAGCTTGAGCGAAGGAGGGCTGAAGGCTATGGAGAGTTCCGCTTTCCATAGCAGGATG
>JANNIV010000043.1:0-3142 GCA_031405355.1 Nitrospira sp. | reverse complement strand
TTCTGAAGGAATTTCCTCGTATGAGCGGCTTTACTCACGATAACGGTTTGATTCAGCCGGTCGAGTTCGGATACATAAAAGTTGGCCATATCCGCAGCGCGCTGCGGGTCTTCATCTTCAACGACCACTTTGATGACTTTCTCTCTCGTCAATGAGATCCCCGTCGCACCAGCTAACGCTTTTCTGGTTTTATCCATGGTCTCTATCTCATACAGTTCTTTCAGCTTAAACTTCTCAATCACAGAATCAGCCATTACCCGCGATTTTAAGATTGCCAAGAGCATATCTGTCGGCGTTGCAGGAGCCCCTGGAAGGGAAATGCCCATGCTCTGGGCGGCATTCTCGACTCCTCCTGCAGCTTTCGCCAGGATGCTGGACAGCCCCCCTCCCATTCCCGAGTCAACCTGAGGCGCCAGTGTCACGGTGGACTCATAGATTTTCGGCAATACGAACACGGTGATGGATCCGGCAAGTATCATGGCGCCAAACGTGATCATGGCAATAGGTATTTTGCGGCGAAGAATAATCCGCCAATATTGCAGGATGATATCGGGCGCGCCGTCCCCATTGTCCGGCAGAGGCTCGGAATGATTCGCGGGCGCAATCTGACTCATAGCATTACCGTCTCCCGCAACGGATGTTCAGGTTAAGCAGAGGCGGACCTACTTTCTTGAAATAATGGCCAAGGAGGCGCCGAAGACCCCGAGACCGGCGACAATGGAGGCGATGGATGTCCACAGCTGCAACGGTTTCGTTTTCGGCTCGATCTTTTCTGGAACGATGATCGTATCGCCGACGTTGATGGCCTTGATTTTTACGTAATCCGCGTCGGCCAACCCATTCGCTCGAACGACGTACGTTCCGTGTTCACTCGCCGTGTCAATCATGCCGCCGGCGGCACGGATATAATCCTCGATGTCATAATCATTGCGGTGCAGGATGCTCGTCGAGTTTCGCACTGCTCCGATAATCGTCACCGTCTTGGGCTGGGTAGGAATCATAATTTGGTCAAATTCTTCCAGCACGACGTCATCCGGACTATTTTCAAGCGTCTCGATCGATTCGACGTCCAAGACCACACGCCCGTGCTGAACTCGGGAGACGAGTTGATCCAGCGCCGCCATTTGAAGGTGTAAGGCCTGCGCATCCGAAGCCCCCTGAGCCATCCCTGCCGCTCCTGCTACCGCAACGGTCCCGGCGCTGATCGCAGCGGCTTCGACGGTTAACCGATGTTTTTGCAGTGTAACAAATTTTTCGGTCTCGGCTTGCTGGCGATGCTTAACCGATTCCCGAACGAGCTGCAAACCGCGAGGAAACGCCAACGCCGTGAACCCTCCCGCCCGTTTCAAGACGGACGACAACCGTTCTCCTGTATCCAGCGTATAGGTTCCTGCTCGTTTGATTTCCCCGGTCAGATGAACAAGACGCGCCTTGCGCACCTGACTCGCGACGACAACCTTGTCCAATCGGCGCAATTCGACGTTCGCTTCCTTCCCTCTCATCAACTCTGTGATGTTAAAGGGATAGACCGCTGTCTCATATGTCAGGGGGTCGGTCCTCACCAATTCAGCCTTCTCCATATACGAATCCGTAAGCAGCTGGTCATCAAGAAGATCTAGCAGCTTCATGCCGGGCCTGAGATCGTAGACCCCTGCTGTACGAACCGCCCCGGTGAGTGTCACAGCATTGTCGATTTGAAGGGGAACGGAGGCGATGCGAACAAAGTCTCCATCGACGATCGACTGGGAATGTGCGGTGGATAACTCTTGAGACGTTCCATTGGAGTTCGATTCGAGATTGATGTCAATAATGACCCGTTTCTGCCCTGCCTCGACGCGGAAAATCTGGCAGCGACGCCGATCAGCCGACGGGGCCAGCCCTCCGGCCAATTCAAGCAACTCCGGCAGGGTCGTGCGATCTTTCAATTCATAGATCGCTTGCCGTCTGACCGGTCCCCCGACCGCCGCAACCGGACCGATCTGTGTGACAAATATCGTATCGCCAGACTGCAGGGGAATATCCTGGCTGCGGTCTCCCTTCAGGAGAAATTGATAGAAGTCCAGGTCGGCCGCGAGCTTATTACCTCGCATGACCCGAATGTGACGGAGCGAACCGGACTTCGCCGGGCCACAGGCGGCATAGAGCGCGTGGGATGCCGTTGCCAGGGCGCTCAACTCATAGGCGCCGGGACGCACCACTTCTCCCACGACAAACACCTTGATGCTTCTGAGCCTTCCCATCGACACGTGAAGATCGAATCGTTTCAGCAAGCTGCTCAGCTTGCCATGGAGAATCTGGTTGACTTTGGAAAAACTGACTCCCGCCACCGGGATGGAGCCGAGCTGAGGGATGAATATTGTTCCATCTCGCTCGACTGTGCTGACGTGGCTCTGATTGAAGCTCGGATCCGGCACATTCCAAATATGAACGGCCAAGGTATCCTCAGGCCCTAGTACGTACTCCGGACCGATCGGGGTATCCATGACCTGTGGAAACCCGGAAAAGCTTACATCGAAAAAATTGTATCCGAACTGTTTCAACTGATTGGTCGTACTTTGGAGGAGAAAGGATCGAGAGAACGAGTCCTCGATGGACAGTTGTCCTATTGCCTCGACCTGGTTTGACCTTACCGCACCGACGTTACCTTGACTCTCGTCTTGTTGACCTTGAACGAGTGGGCTGAGCAGGCCGGAGCTCTTGGAGATTGTCAAACCGGTTGACGAGCCAGCGCCGATCGTAGGAGCCGTTGTGCCGCCATATGGCAACCTACCAGTCGGTTGGTTCCCCGGCTGCATCGGTTGGTTCCATGACTGTCCTTGGGTCATGGAGGGATCTATGGCTGATCCTCCTGATTGTGGCTGCACAGGACAGGGAGCCTGTAAAGGCATGATCGGGCGAAGCCCCTCTGGAGGTGCATTGATCTGCTGCATCGGCGACGACCCGGACTGACCGGTAGGCGATTGTCCGAACGGCACAGGAGTAGCTCCTGGCGCCGGCCTCATCATCGTCTGTGCGAGTACTGTCGGCGGAGCGATGGTCGCGCAAATCAGCATCCATGCCACGATCTGCGTCAATCGCCACGATGTCATCGACTTCATGCCGTTCTCCTGACTGGTTATTCAGTAGCAGCTATTTAGGTGTT
>JANNIV010000042.1:0-2550 GCA_031405355.1 Nitrospira sp. | reverse complement strand
TTTCTATATGGACCATCTCGAAGTCGAGGTGCAGAAGAGCTGTCTGGTGATCGCCGGACGCACGACCAACGCGATCGAGGCCGAGGAGTATGCGCCGCTCTTCGATGCGATCATCCACTGCCACAATGCCAAACGCCTGCGGCGGACCGATGACCAGTCCACCATCACGGGCGATCCAACCGAAGTGGCGCTGGTCGAGTTCGCACTGGATCACGAACTCCTCCAGCATGAACCGTTGCCTCGAATGGGCGAACTGCCGTTTGACGCGGACCGGAAGCGCATGTCCACCCTCCATTGGCGTGAGGGGCGGCTCGTGGCCTTCGTGAAGGGAGCGCCGGAATCGCTCGTCCCCCTCTGCAGTCAAATGCTCCACCACAACGCGCTCTCGCCGATGAGTCAAGAGGACCGCCAGCGCATCATGGCGCAAAGCCGCACCTTCGCGCAGCAAGCCTATCGGGTCCTGGCTGTGGCCATGCGTGACATTGAGCAGGGCGCCGAAAAACTGGACATCGACCATGTTGAACAGAAGCTCACCTTCCTCGGCCTCGTGGCGATGATGGACCCCCCGCGCCGTGAAGTGCCGGAAGCTATCGCGCGCTGCCGCCAAGCCGGCGTCCGCACGATCATGATTACCGGCGACCATCCGCTCACGGCCCTGGCCATCGCCCGCCAGATCGGATTGGTGACGCAAGAGTCCCTCACCGAGCCGGAAGGAGACTGTCCCGCGATCGAAGGGCACCAGATCGAAACGATGAGCGACGAGGCGCTGCGTCGGATCCTGACGCCCTCCAGTCCTGACAGAGCAGAACCGGTCTTCGCGCGCATGGCCCCCCGGCACAAGATGCGCGTGGTGTCGGTGCTGAAAGACATGGGTGAAGTGGTGGCCGTCACGGGCGACGGAGTGAACGACGCCCCGGCCATCAAGAAAGCCGATATCGGCATTGCGATGGGCATTGCCGGAACCGACGTGGCAAAAGAAACGGCGGACATGATTTTACTCGACGACAACTTTGCGACTATCGTCAACGCCATTGAAGAAGGCCGGGCCGTCTACGCCAACATCAGAAAATTTTCCACCTACGTGCTGGCGAGCAACGTGCCGGAGGTTGTCCCCTATCTTGCGTTCGGCTTGTTCGGAATTCCCCTGGCGCTCACGGTCCCGCAAATCCTCGCCGTGGATCTGGGGACCGACATGGTTCCGGCCTTGGCCCTGGGTGCCGAAAAGCCCGACGCCGGCATTATGTCAATCCCGCCGCGTCCGCGCACGGAACGGTTGATGAACCTTCCGCTGCTCCTGCGCGCCTACGTCTTTTTGGGCCTGATCGAAGCCGGGATCGCCATGGGTTCATTCTTTTTATTGCTCCTAACACAGGGATGGACCTGGGGCATGCCGCTCGACTGGTCCGATCCGCTCTACAAACAGGCGACCGCCGCCACCTTCGCCGCCATCGTCATCGCCCAGGTGGCGAACGTATTCGCCTGCCGCTCAGACCGGGTGTCGCTCTCTCAACTCGGCTGGTTCAGCAATCGCTTGCTTCTCTGGGGAATTGCGACAGAACTCGTCGTCCTGGCGTTCATCATCTATACCCCCTGGGGCAATGCAATCTTCGGAACCAGCCCCTTGCCCGCATGGATCTTCGGACCACTCGTGCTGGGCGCCATGGCACTGTTGGCGGCAGAGGAAATACGCAAGTTCATCGTAAACCGATTCACAAAAAGTCGCGCGGGCGGAGCGAAGCAACGAGTGGGCACATTATGACCAGTAATCCCCAAGACCCGCTTCGTGAGGCGCTTCTTACGGAGATCATTCCCCACGGATCTTTCTCAGCTTGCTCGCTTTCCCCTCCCACGACTGGGACCGAAGTTTACCTAGAAGGTGTGGCCTGGGTGAATCCAGAATTGCGCGGATGAGGCGAAACCATGAGACCATCGGCTGCCCGACTCGCAAGAAGACATTGAACAAAATTTTCAGAAAGCTAAGACAAGTAGTGTTCGATCTCCATGGCACCATGGAACACACCAAGGATATCGATGTTACGATCAGGTTTGATCAGGTAGGCAATGCGGTAGTGCCCGAAGAGAAGAATACGAACGTGCCGGTCAGAATGCGCGTCGTACCGATAGCCCATTTCGGGAAACTGCTTGAGAACTTCCGTGTGTTCGTAGATCTCGAGAACCGTTCGAGCTGCCGCTGGCGGATTATCTCTCGCGATGTAGGCGTAAATCCGTCCTAGCCACCGCTCGGCCTCAGTCGTCCACCTCAGCGCTGCCACGAACGAATCCGGCTGAGCATATCCTCATGGCTGATTGTGCGTCCCGCATCGGAATCAGCCAATCCACGTTCCACCATCTGGACGAACGCCAGCTCCCGGAGCAATTCATTATAGGAACTGTCATCCGGCTGATTCCGAAGAACTTCTAACATCTGTTCTTTGGCTGAAGCCATCTGCCCGCCCTCCCAGATCAGACAAAACAAGAATACCCGATGAAGCAGCGTCCTGCAATGCCCCTGGAAATATTTCGCCAAACCGCGCGCCAGGACAAGGCGGT
>JANNIV010000041.1:0-8919 GCA_031405355.1 Nitrospira sp. | reverse complement strand
TCATCGGTATTGTCCCTGTTGTTCGCCCCACCCTATAGTGCCAGTACAGGAATGGGAACGATTCGAGGTAACGACTCAGGTAGATAGGCTGAAGGGATTCAGGCTGAAGGCAGGTCTGTCTGGTCATCTGGTCTGTCTTGTCTATCTGGTTGGTCTGGTTTATCCGGTTAGTCTGGGTCAACAAGTACACAAGACAGACGAGACAGACCAGATGACCAGACAGACCTGCCTTCAGCCTATCTACCTGAGTCGTTACCTCGAATCGTTCCCATTCCTGTACTGGCACTATAGGGTGGGGCGAACAACAGGGACAATACCGATGATGTAGGCCTCGTTGCTCTAAAGTTGGGTGTGTGATTCTTCCGAAAGCGTGTAAGTGTTGACTCCCCCATTAGGGTTAGGTAGTATTTCCACTCTGAAGTACCGTGTGGCAGCTCTGTGTACTGGCACTACCTTAACGGAACATATTGGATTGTCTAGAATTGTTCCATTCACAACTTCGAAAGCATCCTGCCGCCCATGAGTGACTCGTCGCCCCCCGTAGATCCATCAGACACTCTCGCCGATCAGCGAGTGGGTTCAGGGATTGTCGTCCTCTCGGCTTCCATGCAGCTTCTCCATATGAATCATCAGGCCTCAGAGTTATCGAAGCAAATTAACGCGTCGGAACATGGCGGAGAAAACCAGAAGTCTGCCCATGGAGTCCTGCCGACTGCCCTGACAGAACTCTGCGGAGAAATCATCAAGGCCCTCCACGTTCGAACCGAAGCAAAAGACTGGGAGCAATTCGAGGTCAAGCGTGTAGCAGGTAATCCCGAAAAACCAATCCTGTTGCGGGGGTTCGGCCTACCGGATCGAGGAGGGGTCCAGTATGCGAGACTCGTGGTCACACTGGAGGAGTTAGTTCGGAGACAGCAGCTCAATACCGATCAAGCCAAGGAAAAGTTTCAGTTAACGAATCGGGAACAATCCGTTATTGAGCACTTAGCAAAGGGTTGGACCAACAAAGAAATCGCTAACGCCCTTCTGATTACCGAACAGACCGTGAAAGAACACATCAAACACATCATGAGAAAAACCAACTCCACGACCAGGACAGGAATCCTCGTTCACATCTTCAATTCCTAATCGGGAACTAGGGATTCAGGCTGAAGGGATTCAGGCCGAAGGCCTGAGGCTGGTCTATTTGGTCTATCTTGTCTATCGGGTCTATCTGGTTGGGCTGATCTGACAGGTTAGTCTGGGTCAATCAACTACACCAGACAGACCCGACGACCAGATAGACGAGACAGACCGGGCTCAGCCCTTCAGCCTATCTACCTAGTCGATCCACAATCCGCCACAGTATCCGTGTCAAAAATACCACTGTGCGTTATCTGCGACACAGGTGCCATTCAAGAGTTTTCATATTTATCATTTAGAATCAATATGTTGCGAGACTGAATTTTGGCCTATTGATTGCAATACCTGAGATACCATGAAGAGCTTTCGAATGATGTTAGTGGGTATCCTGGTTTCAGCGGCTGGACTTCTTTCCGGTCAACCAGTACAAGCAGCCACAGTTGACAACGGAAGCTTCATGAGCCTGTGGACTACCTATTCTCAGTGCCAAGCCACCACCGACATCAACCAGCTAAGAGAGGCTGCATCGACCCTGACAAATGCGGCTAATCGCTCACTCACCCAGGAAAGCTTTGTTCTTCCCCTACCAGGCAAACTTGAACAATTCGTGTCGGCTCCTGCAGCCAGGGTTGCAGTGGACGTGAAAGCAATGGCTGCAGCCTGTTCATTACGGGCCGGCTCCGCTGCCGTGGCAGCAGGAAAGATTGACGTTGCCAAGGATCTTCTCAAGACGATTCTGAACTACCAGCCCCAATCCGAGTATGCCTACTACGCCCTTCAGGCAAAGGCTCTGCTTTCTGAGCTTGAAACAAATACCGTTCAGGTCACACTCCACATTCCTTAACAGGGATTCAGGCTGAAGGGGTTCAGGCTGAAGGTTTCGGGAAGAACCTGAAGGTCTGATTTCCGAACACTTCGGCCTGTATCCATTCAGCCTGGACCCCTAGCGTTCAGCCTAAGAGCCTTCAGCCTAACAGCCTTCTTCCACAGCCTGTGCCCCTTCAGCCTGCCCTGACAAGAGACACAAACAGCCGGTCGTAGGCGTCAGCTGAACGAGCCCAGGACACATCCGTACTCATCCCTGCCTTCACCAGTTGCTCCCACACCAATCGGTCCTGATACCGCGCCACAGCCAGGCGCAATACAGCCAGAAGAGCCTTCGCCGTGTCTTCTTCAACATGAAACCCGGTCGCCCTTCCCACCTCCCGATCCTGTGCGGTCAGCGGCAAAACTGTATCGGCCAACCCACCGGTTTTTCTGACCACCGGAACCGTTCCATAACGGAGACTGTAGAGTTGACTCAGTCCACAGGGCTCATACCGTGACGGCATCACAAACACATCTGCTCCGCCTTCGATACGATGGGCGAGCCCTTCGTCGAAACCGATACGAAGTCCTATGCGGCGTGGATAGCGTGCCTGAAGCATTGTAAACTTGGCTTCGAGTTCCGGCTCGCCGGTTCCCAAGATCACCAGTTGCAGATCCATGGTCATCAATTGCGGAATGATGGTCTCGACGAGATCCAATCCCTTCTGCGACGTCAGCCGCGCAATCACGCCCAGAATCGGAACCGATGTTTCCGGCAGCTGAAACTCTCGTTGAAGCTTCTGCTTGCACACCTGTTTCCCTGAACGGTCGATCACCGAGTAATTGGCCGGCAGATACGAATCGGTTTCTGGGTTCCATCGATCGACATCGATGCCGTTCAGAATGCCCATGGGTAAATCCGCACGATTTTGCAGCACGCCCTCTAGCCCAAAACCGAACTCCGGCGTGAGGATTTCTCGCGCATAGGTGGGGCTGACCGTCGTCACATAGTCAGCAAATACCATCCCCCCCTTGAGCAGATTCACAGATCCGTAGTACTCAAGACCCGCGGGAGAATACAGCGATGACGGCAAACCCGTTTTCTCAAATTGATCTTCGGGGAAGAGTCCTTGATACCCGACATTGTGCAGCGTCAGTACCGTGCGCACCCCCTGCGCCTCGGGCCGATCCCGATCGATGGTCTTGAGATACACCGCGCACAACGCTGTCTGCCAATCGTGGAGATGGAGGATATGGGTATTCCATCGGCATGTGGCTCGGAGATACGCCATTACCTTGATCGTCGCGCGGCAGAGAAAAGAAAACCGGTCAAGATTATCAGGGTAGTCGACACCCTGATCTTGATACAGACCAGGCCGATCGAACATGGCCTCGTTCCGGATCGTCCACACCCGCACTTGACGGCCACTTTCTCCAGCAGGAATCACATCTTCTTCAATCAGCGAATCGACAAGCCCATGCGGTGTCGGCACATAGATCCGGCAGACGGAACGGAAGGATCGGCCCGAATCGCTCAGGCAACGATAGCGTGGGAGCAGGAGGATGACGTCGTGTCCAAGTTTCGCCAACTCAAGAGGTAATGCGCCGGTGACATCGGCGAGCCCACCTGTTTTGGCATAGGGGACCGCTTCGGATGAAACCATGAGCAGGTTCAGAGGATGCTGGGTCATGGAAGGGCTAGCCCGCATGATTCACGGGGGTTCGTGGGGACTGGCTCCGCCCGCTGCGGCGGTGCCTGTCCCGCTGCTCCTCCGAAGTTCGAAGCTCCGGGTTCGAAGTTCCTGAAACCTCGAACCTCGAACCCTCGTCCGTTTTGCTTGAGTCATTGAGCAGCCGGCGCTTCAAACCTGGAGCGAAACTTGTCCTCGTGCTTCCAACTGCGCCCTAACTCATGCAGCTGTACTGCGGTCAGCGCTTCGCGATAGACCAATCGTTCCTCGAAAAACACCACCAGCCACCCGCGATCCGGATATGCCAGAAAGAGCGCATCGCCGGACTCCATGCGGACTTCCCACCCTCGCGGCGGTTCTCCGCTTGGTAACCTCGACCGTGGGACCAGTGACTCGTCTTTCATGCCAAAAAACTGCATGAACTCTGCACGCTGATACGCCGGCGCCCCCCATGCCCCGACAAACGCACGGGGAGTCAACTGGTGAAGCACCAACTCATTTGCACGCACGAGCCGCTCCTGTTCTTCCAACGCCGGCATCCCGCTGCAACCGATAGTCGACCCGATAGCGACCACGACGAGCACACTGGCCCATCCCAACCCGCATAATGCATGAATGCTTCTGCTCCAATCGCGCATTCGCCGCTGCAACCATCCGGCATGCCGGCGGGCAGGCTCGCCCCGCGCGGCCTCAACGTACTGTTTCAAGTACGCCTCGGCTTCGTGGGGCTCCGCGTGCCCGTCTCGCTTGGCGACTGCGCGATTTCGCGACGAACCATCATGAATAATGCGGGCTAAGCGCCTCAGCAAATCAAGGCCCTTGAGTGTTCTCACAGCAGGCGTCGGCTCCTTGGTTCAACAGGCTTCACCGGTTGGCAAACATCGCACTGACAGAGCCGCCGCAGAAGCGCATAGGAATATATCCCTGTGTCGTGGCCATCGCTCCAGCTGAATTGCAGCGCATACCGCCCGACCGGCTGCACATCTTGCAACATGATCAAGAGGGGCACATCGTCCGGCTGCAAACGCCGTGCACCGGACCATTCGTCCACACAGGCTGCGCAGGGACATTGCTGGCGGAGATACCTCACGGGATAGACAGCCTTGTGCCCATCGTTCCATTCGATACCCAACACCCCCTTCTCAATCCAGGACATGTCTCTCGGTTCAACAATCACTTCTGTCATCTTCACAAATTCCCTATCTTGTTCGTTTGGTTTGTTTTGTTTGTTTGGTTTATTTGGTTTGTCTGGGTCAAGTAACAAAACAAACTAAATCAACCAAATGAACCAAACAAACCAGATCAACCCGCCTCGCGTGTCATCCGCGAGGCGAATATGAGAGAAAATTCACAGGAGGCAGTTGTCTGCCTGCCACAGCGGTAACATATCCTTCAATTGCGTTTTCGACCTCGTGCCGAACTTGCCCGGCGGCTTTCAACCGATCTACTACAGTCGGTGAGAGCCGCAACGCCTGATGCAGAAATGCCAGGCTCCCTCGTGAGAGCGGCAGACAGCGAAGGGATTGGCGCACAGCACAGACCGTACAGACCAGGCCTCCCGACAGAGGCGAGAACTGCGGGTCGCCCATCAAGCGACCCTTGCCACATGCGGCGCAGTGATCCGTCTGAGGACGAAACCCGATAAGGCCCAACAGTCGAATCTGAAACAGCAGCGCTGTCAATGCTGGATCCCGGCTCATCACTAACGCATGCAAGCCCTGTTCGAGTGTCTCAAAAAGTTCAGGGTCAGGATCCCCGTCCGGCGTCACGGCGCCCACCACATTGACCATCCGCGCGGCAGCGGTCATGAGCGTCAAGTCTTCGCGAAACCGCATGAACGGCTCAACGAGATCGGCTTGGGACACTCGATAGAGCGTATCGCCGGACTTTTCGAACAGGTTCAGATGGCAGATCGTGAGCGGTTCGAGCGATGCGCCGAGACGGCTCTTCATTCGACGGGCCCCCCGTGCCACCGCGCGAACCTTTCCCATCTCCTTGGTATAGAGGGTCACAATACGATCCGCATCGCCCCACTTCCTGCTTTTCAGCGTAATGGCTGCAGTCTTAATCAGCGGCATGGGGTGTATACGCGGGACAGCATAGGGAATGTTGAATGATAAATTGTAAATGGTGAATGGTCGGAGTCGGACTCGATTTGATGATTTCTGAACATTCAACACTCAAAATTTAACATTTAACATTCGACAGACCATCAGATACGTTGTTCCTGTGCCTCACCCCTTTACCCCCAACCGTACCCCCTTACCCCCGCCCTTCACGCCTCACGATTCCTGTCAGCGAAGATATTCCATGAACAGAGTGGCCAGAGAAAGATAGATGGTAATGCCCGTAATGTCATTGGCCGTCGTCACGAAGGGGCCGGCCGCAACGGCAGGATCTATATTCATACGCTTCAGCAAGATCGGCATAAATGTCGCCATGCTGGTCGAGACCATGAACGCGATAATCAGCGAGAGCCCCACGACCATGCCCAGGAATCCTTGATGCCAAATCCAACCGACGAGCGTCAGAATCACGCCGCAGGCGAGCCCCATCAATAATCCGACCTTGATTTCCCTGAAAAACACGGTGCGCACATCCGTCAGCTCGATCAGCCCTGTCGCCAATCCTCGAATAATGAGGGTCGAGGACTGGAGGCCTACGTTTCCACCCATGGCGGCGATGACCGGGATAAAACTGACGATGGCCACCACTTCCTGAATCGTGTATCGAAACTCCCACAGAATCGCGCCCGATAGCAGGCTGCCGACGAGATTCGTAAAGAGCCATGGTAGCCGGTGTTTCGCCGACGCCAGGCTGGAGGATTTCGAAACCGAGTCCTCTTCGATCGCGCCGGCCATCTTGAGCATGTCTTCGGTCGCTTCTTCGCGGATGACGTCCACAACGTCGTCAACCGTGATAATGCCGACCAACCGGTTGTCGTTGTCGATGACCGGAATCGCGAGCAAATTATAACTCGCCACCTGACGGGCGACTTCTTCCTGGTCCATGTCGACCGTCACGCTGATCACGTCTCGCGTGGCAATATTTCTCAGTGGCGTCGCGGGAGGGACCGTCAGCAGCTGCCGCAAAGAGAGCACTCCGACCAAGCGCTCATCCTTGTCGGTCACATAAATATAGAACACCATTTCCGCTTCCGTCGCCAGCTGGAGACGCCGGATGGCATCTTGCGCCGTCGCATCTTCCGGAAGCGCGAAGAACTCCGTCGTCATGATGCCGCCGGCCGTATCCTTCGGATACTTCAACAGGTCGGCAACTTCCGTGGAGTCCTCCGCCCGCATCAGCGAAAGGATCTCTTTGGCCCGTTCCTCCGGCAAAACACCGAGGAGGTAGGCTGCGTCGTCGGGGCCGAGGTCTTTGATCAGCCAGGCGATATCTGCGTGCAGCAGGTCCGCCAGCACCTGATTGATACTATCGCTGTCGAGCTCGCTCAACACTTGGCCGCGCTTGGCCTCGCCTCGCACCAGCTCGAAGACTTCCCGCTTTTCTTTGGGGGACGACAGATGCATGATCACTTGCGCCACGTCGGCCTGATGCATCCGGCCCAGCATCTTCGCAAGATTAGTGATGGCGCCCCGGTGCAATAGCCGTTGCACCGACAACAGCACGATATCGAACTTGCTTCGCCCTCGATCGGCCTGGTCCCGCAGCGCGTCGCGGAGGAGATCTTTATCCCCTGGACGAGGACGCGGATCCGATGGATTCGTTTCTGTCACACGTTCTGTCGGTTGCATCGTCACACACTAAGCCTAAAAGTCTGAATGTCTAAAAGTCTGAATGTCGAAAGTCATCAAGTCTTGGGTCTGGACATGATGACTTTATGACATTATGGACTTGACGACTCCCTCTAATATCCTAATTCCGTGAGGGCATGCTCATCTTCTCGCCATGCCTCCCGCACCTTCACCCACAGCTGCAGAAACACTTTCATCCCGAAGATCTGCTCCATGTCACGTCGCGCATCGGTCCCGACCTGCTTGAGCCGCTCTCCGTGCTTCCCGATCACAATCGCCTTATGAGACTCTCGCTCGACCAGCACCGTTGCGCTGATGCGGGCTAACTTTCCCTCCTCGACAAATTCGTCAATCTCCACGGCAACCGAGTAGGGCACCTCTTCATAGGTCTGGAGCAAAATCTTCTCGCGAATCATTTCCGCCGCCAAGGTCCGCATAGATTGATCGGTGACGGTATCTGCATCATAGGCCGCATCTCCTTCCGGAAGGTGCGTCACTGTCACAGACAACAATCGATCGACATTATCCCCGGTTTCAGCCGATACCGGCACCACATCTGTCCAGGCAAATAGCCTGGCATAGGTTTCCATCACCGGCAGCAACTTGAGTTTATTGACCAGATCTACCTTGTTCAATACCAAGATGACCGGACGCGGACGCTTCCTGATCGCCCCTTTCACATGATCGAGGACCAAGAGATCGCCGGGGCCAGGGGAACTCGTCGTGTCCATCAACACGTACAAGATATCCGCCTCTTCCAGCACATCGACCGTGGTGCGGACCATGCGCCGATTGAGCAGATGTTGCGGTTTGTGCAGCCCCGGCGTATCGAGCAAAGCAATCTGCGCGCCCGGCGCATGCAGAACCCCCAGAATTCTCGTCCGCGTCGTTTGCGGCTTGTCCGAGACAATGGCGATCTTCTGCTCAAGCAATCGATTAAGCAAGGTCGACTTGCCGACGTTCGGACGCCCAATGATTGCGACTGTGCCAAACTTCATGGGGCTACGGGCGTGGCCGCTCCTGTGATGGTGATGGAACTAATTGATACACGGTTTCACCTTTGCGTACGTAGCCGAGCTGTTCTCGCGCCAACCGTTCGATTTTCGCAGGATCGTGCTCCAAACGATCGACGTCTACCCGAAGCCCGTGGGTCATCCGTTGCAGCTCTTGAAGATCAAGGTCCAGCTGTTGGGCATGCTCACGCATGGAGATGTAGCGCAGGAGACCCATGTCGCCAAAAACCAAGACAACCAACAACAACAGGCACACGGCGGCTCCGATATAGTGCGCGCTTGTCACCAGGCGACGCTGCCAATCGAGCCACTGCCGTCCCCGATTCCGCTTAATGATCATCGTCGGTTACTCATAAGCAGGATCGCCCAGGCACCGCCTCACGGCCCCGATAGACGGCGCTCGAACCCAGCTCTTCTTCGATCCGAAGCAACTGATTGTATTTGGCCACGCGATCCGTTCGGGACAGCGACCCGGTCTTGATGAGCCCGCTGTTCGTGGCGACTGCCACGTCCGCAATCGTCGTATCTTCC
>JANNIV010000040.1:0-1859 GCA_031405355.1 Nitrospira sp. | reverse complement strand
GAATGCCTCCAGCCCAGGATCGCCGGGCGCTCCGACAAAAGCCAATTCAATCGGCCCTTCCCCTAACAGAGCCACCGCGGCAAGCGTCTTGGCGAAGGCTCTCGGATACCGGGCGATCTGGCGGCCATAGGCGCGAATCCCACCGATTGCCGCTTCGCGCAGATCCTGGCGATCGTAATGAAAGGAGAGTCTGGCGAGAGCTGAAACCGCCACGGCATTCCCACTGGGTGTTGCACCATCCGCCCCCTCACGCGCGCGCATAATGAGCGTTTCATGTGTCGTCGCAGTCGTGTAGAACCCTCCCTGGTCCTTGTCCTGGAATGAATTCACCATCCGCTCTCCCAATTGAAGCGCGGTCGTGAGATAGCGTTCCTGCCCACAGGCTTCATAGAGGTCGACTAATCCTTCCGCGAGATAGGCATAGTCCTCCAATACTCCATCAAGATGGGCTCGGCCCTGCCGCGAGGTACGGAGCATTGTTCCCTCGGCAGTTCGATGCACCAGCAAGAGAAAGTCTGCGGCCTTCATGGCTCCGTCAATGTAGCGTCTGATTCCTAATACACGGCCTGCCTCGGCCATCGCTGAGATCAGCATGCCGTTCCAAGCCGTGATGATCTTGTCGTCGAGTCCTGGCGGAACTCGCTCTTGGCGTGCGCGATAGAGGAGGGGACGTACGCGAGAGATCGTCTCGCTCAGCTCATCGATCGTAAGGTTCAATTCCTTGAGTACGGCCTCGATGGGACGCAGTCGATTCGGGATATTCTTATGCTCCCAATTCCCCTGGTCGGTAATGTCGTAGCAGGCGCAGAATCGGCGGGTATCTTCGGCGTTCTGCAGGACGGCCTGGACCTCCGCCGGCGTCCAGACGAAAAACTTGCCTTCGACCCCTTCCGAGTCCGCATCCGTCGCGGAATAAAACCCTCCGGCTGAGTCAGTCATTTCCAGGAGAATATAATCGAGGACTTCTATGGTGACCTGGCGATAGGAGGCCCGCTTCGTGACTTGATAGGCTTCCAGGTAGGTCCGGGCGAGCAGGGCATTGTCGTAGAGCATCTTCTCGAAATGGGGTACGAGCCAACGTTCGTCGGTGGAGTAGCGCGCAAACCCGCCGCCGATATGATCGTAGATTCCCCCGGCTGCCATCGCATCGAGCGTGCCGGTGACCATCTGCAAGGTTCGACTCTCTCCTGTTCGACGGTAACAACGAAGGAGCAATGACAGTCCGGCGGAGGGGGGGAATTTCGGCGCGCTGCCGAATCCGCCATGTCGTTCATCAAAATTCTCGCGGAACTGGTTCACGGCCTCATCAAGCACGGAGACACTGACTGAAACCGGAGACACCGCCTTGAGTTCATTCTTCAACCGTTCAGTCAATTGACGCGCTTGACTCGTGAGCCCGGCGGAATCTGTTTCCCATGCTTCGGAGATTTTGTTGAGTAGGCCGGGAAATCCTGGGCGGCCCCAGCGATCGTCAGGAGGGAAATATGTCCCGGCAAAGAATGGCTCTTGATCTGGCGTCAGAAAGACCGTCATTGGCCATCCACCCTGGCCATTATTGAGGGTGACCGTGGCCTGCATATAGATCTCGTCGAGATCAGGGCGCTCTTCTCGATCGACCTTGATACAGACGAAATGCTTGTTCATGAGTGAGGCAATGGCTTCATTTTCAAACGACTCCCGCTCCATCACATGGCACCAGTGACAGGCGGAATAGCCGATCGAGAGCAGGATGGGGCGGTTCAGCGTTTTCGCCGCTTGCAAGGCCTCCGGTCCCCAGGGATACCAGTCGACAGGGTTCGTAGCATGTTGGAGGAGATAGGGACTCGTTTCGTGGATGAGGCGATTAGGCATTGCTGCTT